>DDKM01000032.1 GCA_002339345.1 Firmicutes bacterium UBA2598
GGCCATCTTTCCCATGGAATTGATTAAGCAGGAGGTTTCCACCGAGCGCTGGATCGACATACCGGAGGAAGTCCACCGTCTATACCAGACATGGCGTCCAACACCGCTTTACCGGGCCAGGGGCTTGGAAAAAGCTTTGGATACCCCGGCTAGAATTTATTATAAGTACGAAGGTACCAGCCCGGCGGGTAGCCATAAGCTTAATACGTCTATTCCCCAGGCCTATTATAACAAGATGGCCGGGGTTAAACGGTTGAGCACCGAAACGGGCGCTGGCCAATGGGGTAGTGCCTTGAGTGTGGCCTGCAGCTTTTTTGGCCTGGAATGCCGGGTTTATATGGTGAAGGTGAGTTTTCACCAAAAACCCTACCGCCGGTCCTTCATGGAGGTGTTCGGGGCTTCAGTGGTGGCCAGCCCTAGCCAACATACCGCTGCCGGTCGCTCAATCCTGGAAGTGAACCCGGAATCGCCGGGAAGTTTAGGTATAGCCATCAGCGAAGCAGTTGAAGATGCCGCCACGCGGGATGATACAAACTATGCTCTGGGTAGTGTATTAAACCACGTTTTGCTGCACCAAACCGTTATCGGCTTAGAAGCCAAGGCACAGATAGCAAAATTTGATGATTATCCCGATGTGGTAATTGGATGTTGTGGCGGGGGAAGTAACTTTGGGGGGCTAGCCTTCCCATTTTTACATGACGTTATTACCCAGGACCGAAAGATCCGCATTATCGCGGCCGAGCCAACGGCTTGCCCAACCCTAACCAGAGGGAAAATGGCCTATGACTTTGGTGATACCGCCAAATTAACACCTATGCTAATGATGTACACCTTGGGACATGATTTTATGCCACCTGGGATTCACGCAGGGGGGTTAAGATATCATGGTGACTCACCCTTGGTAAGCCAGTTATATCATGATGGCTTCATTGAGGCAGCAGCTTTTGATCAAAGTGAGATTTTCCGGGCAGCCATGCTGTTCGCACGCAGTGAGGGAATGGTACCTGCACCGGAAAGTGCCCATGCCATTCAGGGAGCCATTCGAGAGGCGCTGGCCTGCAAGGAATCTGGTGAATCCAAAGCTATCCTTTTTGGTTTGAGCGGACATGGTATCTTTGACCTTTCAGCATATGATTCCTTCCTCTCCGGCCGTATTGAAGACGTTCCTTATTCTGAGACAGAACTGGCTAAGAGTCTAGCTAACCTTCCGGAAATCAAATAGCTGGGGAAAGCAAGGTAAAGGAATATAAATACTTGAAGGGCCGTCTTGAACGGATGCTAACCCTGTCAAGTAGACTGTAACATAAGGTTCTTAACCTGAAGTAACCTTGGCTCGGTAACTTATCGGGCTGAGGTTATTTTATTCAGAGCTGCCGCAACGATTCTGGGGTTAAAAGCTGGGCGGCCATACCGGGTGTTTGTTGGAGAGTATCCAGTACGGCATCCAGCTTAGCAATGATGTCCTGTTGATCATCCGGCAGCTTACCATTTAGGGAAAGGTAATTGGATACGTGATCACTAACCAACTGGCTATCAACTTGTAGGTTGGTGAGCAGATTTCTTTCTTCTAACAGCACTTCCACAGGTGAAAGGGGCGTATATTCTCCGTTCCTGTGTTTTTGTGCAAGGGGTGTGCCTCTGATCAGAGTCAATGTACGTAACCGTATGAAATCGGGGTTTATTTCATTGAGGACTTTGGCTGTATGCAAGGAGTGGGTATGGGTTAATTCCTTTCCTCCCAGACCGAGAATTACATATAAGGAAATTTCAAACCCTGCCCGTCTGGCTCTCTGGCACCCTTCGATCATTTGGGCCGGGGAAGCACCTTTTTGAATTAATTCCAGTACCTGGTGGTCACCGGATTCCAGGCCGATGTGCAGTCTGTCCAATCCGGCGGAACGAAGCATGGCCAGATCCTCCGCGGAGCGGCGCAACAGTGTACGCGCCCGAGCATAACTGGTTACCCGTTTGATTTCCGGGAAGGTGCTTCGAAGATGGCGCAGGATGGTGGCAAGACTCTGTGCCGGCATGGTTAGACTGTCGGAGTCCGCCAGAAAGACATTCAGCTCCTGTTGCCATATCCAAGGCATTTTCCCGATGTCCACACCCGTTGCTTGCAACATATTTAGCTGGACCTGTGGAAATACCACCCCATCCAACCCTAACTTGTTAGAAACATGTCTGGTGGCTTCCCATATTACGCGGTAATGGTTAATATCTTCCAGCACTTCTTCCACTGGTCGGAGAGAAAAGGCTTTGCCACGGTACATGTTGCAAAAACCACATTTATTCCAGGGGCAATTGCGGGTGGCCCGGATTAATAGGCTATAGGCTTCACTAGGTGGCCGATAGTACGGGACTTCTATCATAAAAATCCCTCCTTGCCAAGATTATACTATGGGAGGCCAAAAACTCCAACAGCCAAAGGTCGGCCAAAACCTTTCCCTACCAGATAGGTGGAGCCACCTGCAGGGTGGCCTGCATAGACTGGTAAGGAATATGTAAGGAGGGTGATAGGAGTGGGCAAAGATCGACTGGAAATGAAGGATATTCCGGAATCGTGGCGGAGCCTGTTTCAAGGACTGGATATGCAGGAAGTCAACCGCATCCGACAAAGTTTAACACCGGAACAACAGGCCGGTTTCGTGTCTGAAGTTATGCGACACCTGCAGGAAACCCTGACACCTGAGGAATATCTCGCCTTTCAACAGCTTTTGACCGACCTCGGCCAGAAGGTATCCAGAGGGTAAGATTGACACCAAGTGCCCCTTCGTGCTAAGATATGCACAATCAAATATATCTTGCCTCATCTCTCATGGAGGTGAGGTAGGGGCGCAGGCTGTCAGGAGTATACCGGGGAAGTGGGAATGATGATCCGGCTAGAAAGGGGCGCCTGCCGAAGCCTTGGCAGCCACCCAAGGTTCCATGGCTGGGCCTGCATCGAATAGTTGCAGGACTGTCACTGCAGAAATTCCCTGGTTTTGCAGTGGAGCACTATCTCACACACAGGGAGAGGTGGGCGTTTTCCAAGCCAAGTGTGGCCACGAGAAAATGCTTGTGGCTATTTTTATGCCCGCCCGAATATAACGAGGGGGTAAAAAGATGAAACTGCAAGGGACTGCTAACATCAATTCGCTTGGCCACCTAGAAATTGGCGGTTGTGACAGTGTAGAACTAGCCCGCCAATTTGGTACTCCCCTTTATGTAATGGACGAAATGCTCATCCGCCAGACATGCCGGGAGTACATGCGGGCATTCTGTAAAAAGCCCGGTCAGGCAGAAGTTATTTATGCCAGCAAGGCGTTTTTGACAACTGCCATGTGCCGGATTATTGATGAGGAAGGCCTGGGGCTGGATGTGGTCTCTGGCGGGGAACTATTTACTGCACTGCAGGCCCAGTTCCCTCCCAATAGGATTTACTTTCACGGCAACAATAAATCCCCCGGGGAACTGGCCATGGCCATTGAGGCTGGTATCGGCCGGATTATCGTGGATAATTTTTATGAAATGGCTGAACTGGAGAATATGGCGGCCCGGATTGGGAAGCGGGTTGACATACTGCTGCGTATAACCCCTGGTATCGAAGCACATACCCATGAATATATTAAGACCGGCCAAATCGATTCCAAGTTTGGTTTTACGCTTCCCAACGGGACCGCTTTGGAAGCGGTTCGTAAGGCACAGTCCTGTAGGCACCTTAAATTGAGGGGAATTCACTGCCATATTGGTTCCCAGATCTTTGAGATGGATTCCTATAGGCATGCCGTTTGTGTGATGATGGGGTTCATGGCGGAGGTGTTGGCGGCTACTGGTCACACCATGGAGGAGTTAAACCTTGGCGGTGGTTTTGGTATTTATTACACCAGCAAGGATACTCCTGCTACCGTGCAAGAATACGGCTATACCGTAATGGAAACAGTCAGAAAGAAAGCGGCAGCTCTCGCCCTACCAGAGCCAAAGGTAATTGTGGAGCCGGGGCGGTCTATTGTGGGGCCTGCCGGTACCACATTATATACCATCGGGTCCATTAAGGAAATACCCGGGGTACGAAAGTACGTTGCTGTTGATGGCGGGATGGGGGATAATATTCGCCCTGCTCTTTATGGCGCCAAATATGAGGCGATGCTTGCTAATAAAGCTGGTTTGCCTGGTGAGGAAGTGGTGTCCATTACCGGCAAGTGTTGCGAATCCGGTGACATGCTCATTTGGGATGTCCACTTGCCCGCTTGCCAGCCAGGCGACATCCTGGCCGTTTCCTCCACTGGAGCTTATTGTTATACCATGTCCAGCAACTATAACCGGTTGGGACGCCCCGCGGTGGTTTTAGTCAGGGAAGGGGAGGCCAACCTGATTGTCAAACGGGAAACCTATGAAGACCTGTTACGAAATGACCTGGTACCAGACCGCCTGTTGCCTCAAAAAATGATGGCCGCAATGGCATCCCGCGCCTAACATGTTACAGATCAAGCACCCATGCGGGTGCTTTCCCTTTTTTGGGTGACCGTGGTATAATCAAAGAAATTTATTGCTAGATGAAGGACGTGGTTCCTTGCCCCAGGTAATCCTGTCCCATTTTAATCTCGACTTCGATGGTCTGGCCAGCATGGTTGCGGCGAAAAAACTGTGGCCCGAAGCGATTTTGGTTCATCCGGGCAGGTTGAAACCGGCGGTACAAGAATTTATGAGCCTGCACAAGGATGTCATTCCCTTGTCCCGTGCTAATGCTATTAACCCGGAAAATGTGGGCTTGGCGGTGGTTGTTGACACCAATTCGCCCATACGTTTGGGTGAAGGAAAGAACATCATTGGCTTGGCCACGCCGGTGGTGGTGATAGACCATCACCCCGTGTCCAGTGAAGGATTCTCCCACTCACAAACAAGGGTGGATAGGGTTGGCGCCACCACCACCATCATGGTGGAGGAGTTGCGGGAGAGGAGGGTACCAATTAACCCCTTTGAAGCAACCATTCTGGCCCTGGGAATATACGAAGATACCGGCTTCTTCACCAATGCCGGCACCACTTCCCGCGATATCATGGCTGCAGCCTTCCTTTTGGATCAAGGTGCAAACCTAGTAGTTGTGAGGGATTTTTTACAGCAACCCCTCAATGGTGAACTACAGGACCTATTTTACGAATTAGTGGCCAATGCAAAGGAGAAAAGGATTAACGGCATCAATGTTGTTTTCACTGGTGCCAGGAGGAAAAAACCAATCCCAGGAGTATCCGTTCTGGCGGATAAACTGGGAGAAACCATAGGTTGTCCAGTGGTATTTTTAGTGATTGAAATGGGAAAAAGAGTTCAGGTGGTGGCCAGGAGCAGTGTTGTGAATGCCGATGTCAATGTCATTTTAAATAACTTTAACGGAGCAGGGCATGCCGGGGCGGCATCGGCCAACATTCGGGGGATGTCTGTTGAAGAGGTAATGGAAAGGCTTGAGCAGGTATGTACTGTATTGATTGTCCCTGGCATAACCGCAAAACAGATTATGAGTTTTCCGGTCAAAACCATCCGGCCGGATACCACCATCGAGGAAGCCTATCAAATTATGTTGCGGTATGGGCACACCGGATTGCCGGTAACGGAAAGTGCAATACTTGTTGGCATAATTTCCAGGCGCGACGTGGATAAAGCTATACATCATGGGCTGGGACATGCCCCTGTAAAAGGATACATGTCATCTCAGGTGTTGGCCATTGGGCCGGATACCGGCGTTGACGAAATTCGCGACTTGATGATTGAACATGATATCGGTAGACTGCCGGTACTGGAGAACGGCAGGGTAATTGGCATCGTGTCACGGAGCAACATGCTCCACCTAATCCATGGCGAACATTATCCAAGACAATTCCGTACCATGTATCAAATAACCTGCCCCATGGCGTGCCCGCTGGACCCAGGCCGGTTACTCCAAACTAGGCTCTCAACCCACCAGTACCATTACCTCAGGATTATCGGTAGGCTGGCCAAAGAACTGCAAGTTAATGTTTTTTTGGTTGGCGGCGCAGTGCGTGATCTTTTCTTGGGGGTGTCTGTGACAGATATGGATATGGTGGTTGTGGACGGTGATGCTGTGGACCTGGCCACCAAGTTTAGCGCCATGGCGGGAGGAAAAATAAAACTTTATCCTTCCTTCGGGACGGCAACAGTATTGCTGCTGGAGGGTGAAGAAATCGACTTCGCCACTTCCCGCAAGGAATATTATGCCTATCCGGCGGCATTGCCGGAAGTGGAAACGGCGGGACTGCGTGATGACCTCTACCGGAGGGACTTTACCATCAATGCTATGGCGATGGATCTTTCGCCGGACCGTTTCGGCAGGCTAATCGATTATTTTTGTGGTCACAAAGACCTTGAGGCTGGGCTAATCAGGGTATTACACAACCTGAGTTTCATTGAAGACCCTACCAGGATCCTCCGGGCGATCCGTTTTGAAAATCGTTATGGTTTTTCCATGGAAGCGCAAACTGAATATCTGGCGGCCGACCCGGCAGCCCACAAGGCTCTGCAGAACCTGTCTGGAGCAAGATTATGGCGCGAGCTATCCCATCTGCTGTCCGAACCACACCTGGTGGGAAATCTACAAAGATTACATTCCTTCGGACTGCTGCAATACCTGTGGCCAGAATTAAACATCAGCCCGGAGTGGTGGGAGGCGCTATCTGCGGTGCCGGAGGTAATTGACAGGTACCAGGGGGAAACCCCAACTCCTGCTGTCCAGCGAGAGATGGTAGCGTTGGGGGTGCTGCTGGCAGAAATACCCGATGTCTATCGTGAATGTAAGCGATTGGAACTGTCCCGCAGCCAGACGGAAGCAGTAACAGCTATCCCACCAGCTTATATTCAGGGTAATAATAAAGGCAATATTTCTTCACCCGGAAGTATCCACCGGTGGGCACATTGCTATGGTTTGGAGACTTTACTGGCGGTGGCGGCTTTACTGGACGAGGATAGACGAGGAAAAGTCCTGGATTACCTAAAGGCTCGGAAAGACATCCCATCACTGATTTCTGGAGAGGAATTGCGCCATCTAGGGCTTAAACCAGGACCTGTCTTTGGCAAGATCATCTTTGAATTGGCCTGTGCCCAGTTAGATGGAATGGTACAGGACCGTGGAGCTGCTCTTAGCTTTGCCCGCCGTCTAGCTGCCGAAATCAAAGACCCGTAAGGAGGGAAGACCATGTTTTTTAGTGATCTTAGCGGCTTGATGGCTGGTATTCCTGCAATTCTCATCGCCATTACCTTTCACGAATATGCCCATGGGAAAACCGCCGCCATTTTGGGGGACCCAACTCCCGGCTACCAGGGCCGGCTTTCCCTCAACCCGCTGAACCACCTGGACCCGTTGGGTACACTGATGCTATTAGTGGCCGGATTTGGATGGGCCAAACCGGTACAGGTCAATCCGTATCACTTTCAGGGTGATCGTAACCGGGGCATGATGATGGTGGCTCTTGCCGGACCTGTGATGAACCTTACCCTGGCATACCTGGCGGCGGTAGCCTATCGGCTTAGTGGCGGTTTTTCACCCTTCCTTAATACCTTTTTGTTTTACCTGATGTGGTTCAATGCCATGCTCGCTGTTTTCAATTTAATCCCCCTCCCGCCTTTGGACGGCTCAAAAGTCCTTGCGGGCCTTTCCCGGCAGGGCGCCAGGCTCATTTACCAGTTGGAAGGTTACGGCCCGTTGGTTCTTTTGTTGCTTTTGGCCACCGGAATGTTAAGTAAAATATTGCGGCCGGCAGTCCATTCTGTCATCAAGGGCATTATGACCCTTGCGGGATGGGGTACCTGAAGGCAGTTTACAAACTGATACGGAAGGAGATTTGTTTATGTCCAAAGGCCGGATCTTTAGCGGCATGCGTCCAACCGGTCGCCTGCATATAGGCCACCTAAGCGTATTGGAGAACTGGGTCAAACTACAAAAAGAGTATGACTGTATTTTTGGGGTAGTGGATTGGCACGCCCTTACCACCACCTTTGATGATCCATCTACCCTGCAGGATAATATCATCATGATGGTCCTTGATTGGTTAAGTGTGGGGGTGGATCCTGAGCAAAGTATTGTAATGGTCCAATCCGATGTTAAAGAACATGCGGAACTTCACCTGCTTTTTTCCATGATCACCCCATTATCCTGGCTGGAGCGGGTCCCGACCTACAAGGATCAGATCCAGCAACTAGGCAATCAGGGAAAAGACATTTCCACTTATGGATTCCTGGGATATCCGCTTTTACAGGCGGCAGACATCCTGGTATACAAGGCCAATGCCGTGCCGGTGGGAGAGGACCAATTGCCCCACTTGGAGTTATGCAGGGAAGTGGGACGGCGGTTCAATTATATGTACAACTGCAAAATTTTTCCGGAACCCCAGGCCATACTTGGAAAAATAACCATGCTGCCGGGTGTGGACGGGCGAAAGATGAGTAAGAGCTACCAAAACGATATCCCATTGGATGCGTCTCCGGCCGAAGTCGCGGAAAAGGTGAGAATGATGGTTACCGATCCCGCCCGTATCCGGAAAAGTGACCCTGGCCACCCCGAAGTTTGTGTGGTCCACTCCTACCATGATTTCTATAACGCCTTAGAAGTGGAAGGTGTACGACAAAGCTGCCGCCGGGGTGAGATGGGGTGTGTTTCCTGTAAAAGCTTGTTGGCAAAGAAATTGAATGATATGCTGGAACCGATCCGTGAGCGGCGGGCTGGTTTAAACCCCGCGATGGCCAGGGATATCCTGGCGGAAGGAGGACAGCGGGCCGGACAGGTCGCCCAGCAAACCATGATCGAGGTGCGCAGGGCCATGGGTGTGTAGATGGGTGGTGGAGGGTAATGGAATATAGGGTAAAACTGGAGGTCTTTGAAGGCCCGCTGGACCTGTTACTTCACCTCATAAACAAGGCGGAGGTGGATATCTACGATATTCCCATCGCTGTAATTACCGAGCAATATATGGAGTATCTTTGGACCATGCAGGAATTGGACCTTAATCTTGCGGGAGAATTCCTGGTGATGGCAACCACCTTGCTGTCCATCAAGGCGAAAATGCTTTTGCCCCACCGTCGGCAAGGTGGTGAAAGAGAGAAGGTGGAAGAGGAAATTGATCCCAGGGAAGTTTTAGTGGCCCGTCTTTTGGAATATAAGGCCTTTAAGGAGGCGGCAGCATCCCTGCGGAAAATGGAGGACCGGCAGAGCCTTTTCATATCACGACCGGTAGAGGCACAGTCCCAGGGGTGGCAGTGGGTCACAGAGAAAACGTTGGGAAGTGTGAGCCTGTGGGAGCTCATTGCGGCCATGCGTCAGGTTATGGGGAGGAGGAAACCGGAACCGTCCCGGGCCCGGGAACTACCTCGACAAGAGATCACCGTAAACCACCAAATAGAGGTACTTTGGGAGCGGCTGGGACGCCAGCCATCACTGTCTTTCAAAGCATTTTTAAGGGATTTTCCCGATCGTTCCCATATGGTAGTTTCCTTTTTAGCTATCCTTGAATTGGCGCGGCTACAAAAAATTATGCTGGTACAAAAGGTGCCCTTTGGCGATATTTTAATTATGTCTCTGGTCAGCCCGAGCATGCAAGCCATGCCTGACCGTGATACAGCCTGAGGGGGGACGGCCGTGGCCGGTTTTTTGTTTGATGAACCCAGGGCTGTTGTGGAAAGCTTACTTTTTGTAGCAACAGAACCATTAGATGTACAGACCATCAGTGAATTGGTGGGTATTAGTCCGGCAGAAACAAAGGCTATTTTGGACAGAATCAGATCAGAACTGGAAAGCCCTTTGCACGGGATTCAGCTGGTGGAATTAGCCGGGGGCTTCCAGCTGTGCACCAAACCGGGAATGGCCCCTTATGTGGAAAAACTATACCATAGGAATATTCCAGCCATTTCCCAAGCTGCTTTGGAAACACTTGCCATCATAGCCTATAAACAGCCGGTTACGCGAGCTGAAATTGAGGAGATCAGAGGTGTGAAGGTGGATAGCGTTCTCACCACCCTCATGGAACGCGGGATGATCACAGAGGTAGGTCGTAAGGACGGCCCGGGCCGACCGATCCTTTATGGTACAACCCGTGAATTTTTAAAGCATTTTGGTCTAAAGGACATCTCTGAACTGCCAAAACTGCCAGCGCCTGAAAGTACTGCCGGATTACCTGAACATATTTTACCGGGTGCCTAGCATCCGGTGTTTTTTTTTGGCATACTACCCAGTAGGTTGGAAAAAATAATGGCATGAATAAAACTCTCGCCCTCGGCTTGGCTCTGTTAATTGCAGGTATTGCCATAACTTGGATTCCCGTAAAAATTGAAGTGAATTACCGTAAACTGGGTGTAGATGACCACCTGGAATTTAAGGTGTATTTTACCCCTCGGATTTGGGGCGCTACCTACCGGGTCCCCTTGGCAGATCTTCTACCCACCCAGGGTTACTTTTTTGTTTGGTTGAAAACGGTGTTGATGGGTGAGGAAGGGCGTCCATTGCACCTAGGTGAAGTAAGATTGGCATGGCCGGTCATTCCTTCCATTCCCATAGATATAGATATGGAAATAATAAGGCTGATAGTGGAAGCCCTAAGGGTTAACCGGTGGCTTTTCAGTCATATTCGTTGCCACTATCTTAGATGGGAAACGGAAATCGGAACCGGCGATCCTGCTACAACCGGTATTAGCTTTGGTGCACTGTGGGCCTTGAAAACATGGGTTTATATAAACTTACAGCGAAATGTGAAATTGGGTTTTGGTGTGCCGAACTTACGCGTTATTCCGTATTTTGGTGAAAAGAAGCTAAATCTGGATTTCCAATGCATATTTGGCATTCGAGCAGGCCATATTATCGTCGCCGGACTATGTGTTTTTTGGCAAACCGTACGTTTATTGATATTGGGGAGGGTGGTTAATCAATGAGCGAACATCCTATCGAAGCGCTAATGAAAACGGCCATGGATAGTATAAAGGAAATGGTGGATGTCAATACGGTGGTAGGTGACCCGGTGGAAACGCCGGATGGTAGCGTTATTGTGCCGGTATCACGGGTCACTTGTGGTTTTGCCGCAGGAGGCACGGAATACAATCTGGGGAAACGGGGTGAAGGTGGAGGAGACATGCCCTTTGGGGGAGGGAGCGGAGCAGGGGTTTCGGTACAGCCGGTAGGCTTTTTGGTAGTTGGCCAAAACCAGATCAGGTTGCTGCCCGTTGATGGTAATGCAGTGGTAGATCGACTGATTGACCTGGCACCACAGGTATTGGCCCAATTACAAGGAGTGCGTAAAAGGAGCAAGACTGAGACCCAGGTCAACACAGAACACGTGACCCATGACCTCCAAGGTGGAGTTTAAATATTTTTCCATACCGTGAAAGAAACACCTGGCACGTACCGGGTGTTTTGTTTTGTTCTAATATATGGGATCACTACATAGTTTTACTAAAGAAACTGGACAGAGGGTGGTCTTGGTGGTAAATGCGATTTGGCTTTTTTTACTGGGTTCCGGTGTGTTGGTGGCTGCCGCCCAAGGAAAAGTGGAAGTGGTGACCACTGCTGCCCTTGAGGCTTCGAAAACAGCTGTAAATATTGCCTTTGAACTCATCGGCTTAATGACGTTGTGGCTCGGTTTGTTGAAAATCGCCGAAAAAGCCGGATTGGTGGAGATGTTGGCCAACGGTATGAAGCCAATTACTGTCCGCCTTTTTCCGTCGATCCCCAGGAATCATCCGGCAATTGGGGCGGTGGTGATGAACCTAAGTGCCAACATGCTGGGTCTTGGTAGTGCAGCCACACCTTTTGGGCTAAAGGCCATGCAGGAGTTGCAGAAATTGAATCCAAATCCGGATGTGGCCAGTGATGCCCAGTGTACTTTTCTCGGGTTGAACACAGCCTGCATAACCCTTATTCCTGCTACCATTATCGGTATTCGTGCAGCGGCAGGTTCTGGCAATCCGACGGAAATTGTTGGTCCCACCATTGTGGCCACGAGCTTCAGCACAGTGGTAGCTATCGTTGCCGACAGGTATTTCCGGGCCCGGGCAGCGCGCAGGAGGAGATAGGAATCAATGACCGCCGCACTGATGAATGAGATATCCCGTTGGGCCATCCCCCTGTTGTTGGTGGCAATCCCGACTATAGCGTATTTGCGAGGGGTCCGGGTATATGAGGCCTTTGTGGAAGGGGCCCAGGAAGGATTCCAGACAGCAGTTAAAATAATTCCTTTTTTAGTTGGCATGCTGGTGGCCATCAGCATCTTTAGAGCCTCAGGAGCGATGAACTTGTTGGTTTATGTACTGGATCCGGTAATTCGCCTGATCGGAGCACCGGTGGAAATCCTGCCCCTAGCGCTCATGCGTCCATTGTCCGGTGGAGGCGCCCTTGGATTGGCTGCGGAGTTGATCAGCACCCATGGACCGGATTCCCTGATTGGACGAATGTCTTCCATTATGCAGGGCAGTACCGACACCACATTTTATGTTCTCACTGTCTACTTTGGGTCTGTGGGAATCCGGCAGTACAGGCACGCTTTGACCCTTGGACTGCTGGCAGACATATCGGGCTTGGTAGCTTCAATTGTTTTAGCCAACTGGTTATTTGGCTGATTCATTAATTGTCGGTAGGATTCCCTCCTTCCTTGGACGAATAAAACATAGTAAGGAGGTGGAAATGATGCCGATTATTCAAATTGAAATGTTGGAAGGCCGTACCCTTGAGCAAAAGAGGAAACTAGTACAATCTGTGACCAAGGCGGTGGTTGAATCTGTGAATTGCCCACCAGAAAGGGTGCGCATTATAATCAGAGAAATGACTAAAGATAATTTTGCTGAAGGCGGCAAGCTGGAGTCGGAAAAATAGATTATGATATCCCCTGCCTTGCCAGGGGATATTCAATGTCAAGGTATACTGGAGGGGGTTTCGGGTGGAACGGCTGCATAAGGCTATAGCCAAGGCAGGAATCGCTTCCCGTCGTAAAAGCGAAGAATTGATCCTGCAGGGGAGGGTCAAGGTTAATGGCAGGCTAGTGCAAGGCCTGGGGGTGAAGGTGCATCCTACTGAAGACAAAATTGAAGTGGACGGACAATTGGTTCAAATGGCGGAACCAAAAGTGTATTTACTATTATATAAACCCGTTGGGTATGTCACCACCACCAGGGATCAGTTTAACCGGCCAAAGGTCACAGATCTTGTAAAGGATGTAGGTGTAAGGGTATACCCCGTAGGGCGTCTTGATTATCATACCGAAGGGCTGCTGTTGTTGACCAATGACGGCGAGTTGACCAACTGCTTAAGCCATCCCCGTTTCAAGGTGGAAAAGACCTACCGGGCCCTGGTGAAAGGTGTTCCAGCGGAAGAATCGCTGGCCAAACTACGGCGCGGTGTGATGTTGGAGGATGGTCCTACCGCTCCGGCCAGGGCCAGGCTAATCCGGTCCAGTGCCAGGGATGCCATTGTGGAGTTAACCATCCGCGAAGGGCGCAACCGGCAGGTGCGCCGAATGTTTGCCAAGGTGGGTCACCCTGTCTTGCATCTCACTCGAACTGGAGTTGCATCCCTGAATTTGGATGGGCTGCATCCCGGAGCCTACCGTGAGCTAACACGGGAGGAAGTGCAGAGGTTAAAAAAATTGGCCGGCTGTCCAAGTGCGATTGATTATTAATCCCTGGGCCTGAAAAACCCCTTGCCACCGGATCCCCAACGTTCAACATCCTTTCCACCGTAATCCTGGAACACATTCATTACCATACCAGCCCTCTCGTTATTGGTTTCTACCAATAACAGGGTTTTGTTTTGCCGGGAGACAGCGTCGCCATAGAATGTAGCGCGGTGTTCCGGGATGCCATAATACTTCAAAGATTGACTCAAATCCTTATCCGGCTGTTGGATGGCACCCGCTAGCGGGCCGGCGACAGACAGTGTGGATCCATGATCTTGCCGAAGATCTGCCCCCTGTACCATTAACCCTTGCCAAGGGATGTGGCCGTCGGTGGGGGAAACCACTGATACTTGATTATTACCCAATCCCTTTTGATTGATGATGTCCACGGCCTGCTGCACTTGTTTGGGAGAGCCGAAAAGACCGATGACCACGCTTCTGACAGCCATTGCCTTAACCTCCTTCTATTTTTCACAAGGGTATTATGCCGCAAGATGTGAAAGAATAGGCATAAATACACCAAAAGGGGAAGAATCCGATGCCTACATGCAGCCTGTGTGGTAACACTATTTCTTTTTCCAGCAGCGGTTTTACTGGTCCCTACCGGAACTCCATTTTAGGGGGTATGTGCCCGGGGGTGGTGGCCATATTTTCCGCCCAGGGGTTATCCCATTGGGAGGGTACTTTAACACCTGACAGTCTTAATTCCGTCTGTCGCTATCCTGAGCAGTATGTAGATCAGTGCTATCAGTGCGGTTCAACCCGTTTACTGTGGCCATGACTTTTTAGTGAAAAAGCAGGAATGGATAAATATGACACGAATAAAGACTGTGGCCATACTAATTTTGGGGGTCAAGCCCTGGTCCTGCTACCGGCCGGGGCTTCGTAATTGAAAAATGTTTATACGGGAAGGGAAGGTGTGTGAGACAATATGGCGGAGGACAGATACCAGTTGCCTGTTGGCCTGATTCAGGTATATACAGGTAATGCTAAAGGAAAAAGCACTGCTGCCTTTGGTTTGGCCATCCGCGGGGTGGGGCACGGACTGCGTGTGTCTATCGTTCAATTTATGAAAACAGGGTCATATGGCGAAAATGAAACTTTTGCCAGATACCTGCCCCAGATAAAAATCAGGTCCTTTGGTCGCAAGGGCTTTATTAAGTCTGGAGGAGCTACACCTGAAGATTACATACTGGCTGCGGAGGCCATGAAGGTTGCCAAGGAGGACATGCTGTCCGGTGAATGGGACATTCTGATCTTGGATGAGATTAATAATGCCTTGTTCTTTGGGCTGGTTACCCTTGAGGAGGTAATGAATCTACTGACACTGAAACCGCAAAGGGTGGAGGTGGTCCTAACAGGGCGCAACGCCCCCAAAGAGATTAAGGACTGTGCCCATTTGGTCACGGAGATGGTGGAGGTCAAACACCCATACCAACAAAACATACCGGCCAGGAAGGGGATCGAATATTGAGCAGGATAAAGGGAGCAGGAATATGTAACCAGGTTACCGAAATTTCACAAATGATATACTTGCCGAGGGGGGAATGGGGTGAAATTCCGGCTGGGAGAAGATGTGAACAAGAACCACATTAAGCTCAGGGTACGGTTGGACTACAAGGGAGAGACGAAACCGGGACGTTTCTTCTTTGGGGGAAAGTCCACCGAAAAGGTGGCGGAGGATACCCGGGAGCAGCGGATTGCGTTGTTACGGAACATTCCCATGCAGGGAATTGTGGTTGAAGACATAGACACCACCATGGAAATTTATACCGCCCCGGATGAGACGACTGGGGAGGATATCGCATACGCACCTGCAGTGTTAACGGTTTGTGCCGATACGTTGGAAGATGTCTTACGGCTGGTCATGCGGGAAGAATTCCGACGGGTTGAAGTTATGGAACCGGATCAACTTACATTATCCAGATATGAAATTGAAAGACTTTTATTTAAGGTGTCGGATGAGTTTGGACAAGCTCGGCAGTTATGGGAAAGGCGATTAAACAGCAAGTAATGTGCATGGCCCACGGCCTTAATGGTAATCAGGAAACTAAAAGAGACCCATCCATTGGAGGAGCGAGTATGAAACTAGCAAGATTTTGGGACGGCGAGAAGGTACAAGCAGGGATCATCACCGGTGAAGAAGTAGCAGAGCTTCGGGGTTCCATCTATGGTGGGTATGAATTGACCGGTCGCCACTTCCCCTTTAGGGAAATGTCTCTCCTTGCTCCGTGCGAACCTACCAAGGTAGTCTGTGTTGGACTGAATTACCGTGATCACGCGGAAGAACTTCATTTAGACATACCAGTTGAACCGGTACTCTTTTTAAAACCACCGTCATCTGTCATAGGGCATCGTCAGCCCATTTGTAAACCCAAGATTTGCCGCCGGCTGGACCATGAAGCTGAACTAGCGGTGGTGATTAAAGAAGTCACTCGCAGTGTCTCCCCAACGGAGGCGAAGGATAAAATTCTGGGTTACACCTGTGCCAATGATGTTACAGCCCGGGACTTACAACCAAAGACCGGGCAATGGACCCTGGCTAAATCCTTTGACACCTTTTGCCCATTAGGTCCCTTTATCGTCACCGATGTTGATCCAACCAACTTGGAGGTTTCCCTTTTTCTCAACGGATCCATCCGGCAGAAATCCTCCACGCATCAAATGATCTTTCCGGTATATGATCTTGTTAGCTATATTTCCCGGGTAATGACCCTATTCCCCGGTGATGTGATCCTGACAGGCACCCCCGGCGGTATAGGCTGCATGGAGCCGGGTGATGAGGTTATTGTGGAAATTTCGGGTGTAGGACGTCTGATAAACGAAATAATTGAGGGATAGCCTAAACCCCAGGAGGTAATGATTATGTCTTTACCGGTGCTGGTAGTTGGGGGTGGTCCTGCGGGCATCATGGCGGCGATCTGTTCCGCCACCAACGGCGTACCGGTTGTCCTGTTGGAAAAGGGCAGGCGTTTAGGTACAAAAATGCTCATTACCGGTAAGGGCCGGTGCAATCTCACCAATGTTGCTCCCGTTACGGAAATGATTACCCAATATCCCGGCAACGGACAGTTTTTGTATAGTGCCTTGCATACCTTTGACAACCAGGCCTTGATTTCCCTCTTGTCAGACCTGGGTGTAAAGGTCAAGGTGGAGAGAGGAGGCAGAGTATTTCCAGCCAGTGACATGGCCAAGGATGTGGTTTCCGCCCTGACGGGATACCTGTACCGTCTGAGAGTGGACATCCGCCTGAACCATCAAGCAACAGGAGTCTCTGTACAGGAAGGTAGAGCAACAGGAATTACCGTGGGGGACTGTTTGGTTAGGGGACGTGCAGTTGTTGTAGCGACTGGAGGTCTGTCATACCCTCGAACGGGCAGTACCGGCGATGGGTATCGGTGGGCAAAGGATCTGGGACATACCGTCAATCCCCCCCTACCATCCCTGGTTCCGTTGGAAACAGCGGAAGAATGGCCAACTCAACTACAAGGCCTTACCCTCAAAAACGTAACGGTTAAGGCAGTGGGCGATGAGGTTCTGGGAAGCGAATTCGGGGAGATGATGTTCACCCACTTTGGTTTGACAGGTCCCATCATACTTACCCTTAGCCGGTATATTGTCCAGTACCAGGCCAAAAAACCCGGACCGGTTACTCTGTTCATAAATATGAAACCTGCCCTGAAACCTGAGCAGCTGGATGCCCGTATCCAACGTGATTTTCTAAAATTCAGCCGCCGGCAGTTGAAAAACGCACTAGATGATCTCCTGCCCCAGAGGATGATTCCGGTATTTATTGAGTTGTCAGGCATACCAGGGGATAAATATGTACATCAAGTTACCCGGGTTGAACGACAGCATCTTGTTTCCTTGTTACAGGCCATTCCTGTAAGAATTACCGGCACTCGACCTCTGGCTGAGGCTATAGTCACTGCAGGGGGGGTATCGGTAAAAGAGGTTAACCCAAGAACAATGGAATCCAACCTGGTTTCGGGCCTTTTTTGGGCTGGTGAGGTTTTGGATGTCGATGGTTTCACAGGAGGCTATAATTTGCAGGCCGCCTTTTCCACTGGCTATGTGGCTGGTAAATACGCTGCATCCCGGTAAGTTGCAAGGTATGGGGGGAGAGAAAACATGAATCAGGTGGGCAGTAAAAAAACCGCCGCAGTTGCAATTCAGATGGCCATCACAGAAACAAGGGAAGAGGAAAACGAACTGAAGGTGAAGTATCAGACCATGGGAATAAAGACGGCCGCCGTGGATTACGGTGGTGAATACATTAATGCGGTGAAAAAGATTGTGGAGCGGGCTGTAGTAGCAGCCAAAAGAGAAGGTGTGATCAAGGAAACCCATGCCGATGAAGGTGCTGTGGCCGGGGCAACCCGCGAGGCACTATCACAGATTATGCCAAAGGCAATCGGTTTAAATGTTGGTGGAAAAATCGGTATTGCCCGGTATCGTGATCATGTAAGTGTGGCAGTTTTCTTTGGGATTGGGTTGTTACATCTTGATGAAGTCGGCATTGGCCTTGGACATCGGGCTGTCCCCTAGGAGGTTTTTATCAATGACTGTGCGGGGTATTCGCGGGGCAATTTCCGTTGAGGAAAACAATCCCGTAGCTATATTGGCGGCGACACGTCTTTTGCTGGAAGAGATGGTAGATAGGAACGGCCTGATTATTGATGATCTGGTTAGTGTCTTTTTTACCGTTACCAGTGACTTAAATGCCGCTTTTCCGGCCTTTGCAGCAAGGGAGATGGGGTGGAAGACCGTACCTATGCTTTGCGCTACCGAAATTGATGTACCAGGAGCCCCTGGTGGTATAATCAGGGTGTTAATTCACACCAACACACCAAAAAGTCAGGCCGAGATTCGCCATGTTTACCTGGGAGCAGCAGCTTCACTCCGTCCTGATATTGAGCCATCACCTGGACCGGGAGGGGCCAATGGATGATCGTGGTGATTGACAATTACGATTCTTTCACCTACAACCTGGTGCAATACCTGCAGGAATTGGGTCGCAGGGTTGTGGTTTACCGTAATGACGCGATCACAACCCAAGGGATCATTAATATAAATGCCACCCATATAATCTTATCACCAGGGCCCTGCACTCCCAATGAGGCAGGCATATCCATGGAGGTAATTAAGACACTGGGTTCACAAATCCCCATTTTAGGCGTATGTTTAGGGCACCAATGCATTGGACAGGTTTTTGGTGCGCAGGTGGTCAGATCGCCACAGCTAATGCACGGTAAAACCTCTCGTGTTTTCCACGATGGTCGTACGATTTTCCGCAATATCGAGAATCCTTTTACTGCTACCCGCTATCACTCCCTCATCCTTAGCCCGGAAACCATCCCGCCTAACTTGGAGGTTTCTGCGGAAACACAACAAGGAGAGATCATGGCAGTGCGCCACAGGGAATTGCCCATTGAAGGGGTGCAGTTTCATCCCGAATCAATACTAACAACCCAAGGCAGGCAGATGCTAGAGAACTTTTTACACTATTATACTTAAGACCTTTCCTGGAGGGATTTATCATGCCTCCTACGTTGATGGTAAGCGGCATTACCGAAATAACCAGCGTTTCAGAATTACTGTTAGTCGGCACGGGGGCTGTAGGATTTCGGTTTATACCAGGAGCCGGGGGTGTAGACCCGGAATGGAGCAGGGAAGTAGTGCTGCAATTGCCTCCCCTGATTGTTCCTGTAGGTATTTTTGCCAATCAACCAAAACACGAGGTGCAGGAGATCGCCAGCTTTTGTCGGCTGGATGTCTTACTTTTTATCGGAGAGGAGGTCCCTCAGTATTTTCATGGTTTTAGCCACCGCGTTATTAAGGGACTTGATTTGTGTAGCCGGGTAGAAGAGAAGGCCAAAGGTTATGCTGACAGGGTATCGGGGTTCCAATTATCTATCCCATCTGATCAACTGACCGCCCCAGATCACCTTCTGCAGCTTAAACGTCTATCAACCCGGTACCACGTAGTGGTTGCGGGCAGTCTGCCGAAACATACCATGGATTTGGCCGAGGAATCAGGGGCTGGCGGCGTTCACCTGGATTGGTCAGCATTAAAAGGTTGTAGGGAACATCTTGTATCACCTCTCAGGATATGATAATATCCATAACAAGCCAATGTAGTCGGCTTGAAAAGCCACTGTAATGGGCTTGAAGTTGAACGGTAGGAAAATTTTAGGATGTGCAGGATGGTAGGATGGTAGGGAGCATCGTTGAATGCACGATCACTCCTGGTGGGGTGATTTTTGCTTTCACAACTTCTTCCTTTCGTCCGGCTAAAGGGGGGATTGGTTAAACTACTGGATTTAGGCCATTCTAGAAAAGCTGGAGAAAATGGCAGGGGGGAAGTGCGTTGATAGTTGTGATGTCTCATGGAGCAACCAGTGAACAAATTGCCGCCGTTGAAGAGCGGTTGAAAAAATCCGGGTTTGATGTCCACCGTTCTGAAGGGGTTTCCCGGACAGTTCTCGGTGTAATTGGGGAGGATACCAAAGCCAAGTTACCCAGTATGGCTCTGGAAGCCATGGCCGGTGTGGATAAGGTTGTGCCAATCTTACAGCCTTTTAAACTGGCAGGTAGGGAATTTAAACCCGATGACACTGTAATCAAAATCGGTGATTTGCGTCTTGGGGGTCCTGATATCCACATTATAGCTGGTCCATGTGCAGTTGAAAACCGGGAACAAATGCTGGAGACAGCCTGTATTGTTAAGAACGCAGGGGCCACAATGTTACGGGGTGGGGCCTTTAAACCCCGCACTTCTCCTTACAGTTTCCAGGGACTGGAGGAAAAGGGGCTGGAAATCCTGGCCGAAGCTCGAGCCAAGACCGGCTTGCCGGTGGTAACTGAGGTAATTGATGTGAACACCGTGCCCCTTGTGGCAGAGTATGCTGATGTATTGCAGGTGGGAGCCCGGAACATGCAGAATTTTCGCTTGCTACGTGAACTTGGTCGTATCCGCAAGCCGGTAATGCTTAAGAGGGGGCCTTCTGCTACCATCGAGGAATGGATTTTGGCGGCGGAATATATCATGAGCGGTGGGAATTATGATGTAATCTTTTGCGAGCGGGGCATCCGAACCTTTGAGGTGCATACCCGCAATACACTAGACCTAAGTGCTGTGCCCATCCTGAAACACCTGACCCATTTACCGGTGATAGTGGACCCCAGTCACGGCACAGGACGATGGCGTCTTGTACCGGCCATGGCCAGAGGGGGATTAGCTGTAGGGGCAGACGGGTTGATGATTGAGGTTCACCCAGATCCCAGCGAAGCCCTTTCTGATGGGCCCCAATCCTTGACGCCGGAAAACTTCTCCGGTTTAATGGATGAATTGGCCGGTATCGCCACAGTACTGGGAAGGCGGTTTCCGTCAAGCTAATCAGGGAGGAGCCAATATGATCAGCAAGGTGGCCATTATCGGCATGGGTTTGATAGGGGGATCCATCGGGATGGCCTTAACCTACAGTGGAACTGTAGAACAGGTCACTGGCATCGACCAGGATAGCCATGCGCTACAATTAGCCATGGAAACAGGGGCAGTGCATACCGCGACACAGGATCTTGTAGCGGGGCTTTCCCAGGCGGATGTTGTTTTTTTGGCCCTGCCGGTTTCCACCATCATTAACTTGGGAAGCACCATTGGCCCGCTTCTACAGCCCGGCAGCGTGGTGACAGATGTGGGTAGTGTAAAACAGGTGGTTGTCCAACATATGGAGCGGATCCTCCCTCCGGGAATCAGCTATGTGGGGGGGCATCCCATGGCTGGTTCCGAACGGGTAGGTATCCAGGCTGCAGACAGGTATTTGTTGGAAAACGCAGCCTACGTCCTAACCCCAACCTCCCGTACCGATCAAAGAGCCTTACAAGTTGTGAGCCACTTGGTCCAGGTCATGGGGGCAAGACCGATCATATTGGATCCGGTCCAACATGATGAAATGGTAGCTGCTGTCAGCCACCTGCCGCATCTGGTGGCTACAGCTTTGGTACAAACAGCAGCCTTTTTGGATTCCAAGTGTCCCGGTACTCTGACACTAGCCGCCGGCGGATTCCGCGATGCCACCCGCATAGCGGGGGCTAACCCGGTGATGTGGCGGGATATTTGCTTGGCTAACCGTGGCCAGTTGTTAAAGGTAATGCAACATTTTCGGGCTACGTTAACGGAACTGGAAGCCCTGATCACAGATGGCCGAGGCGATGAGCTGATGGAAGTCTTTCATCACGCCTGTCAGGTGCGGGCACAAATTCCAGCCAAAGCCAAAGGTTTATTACCCCCGTTGGCGGAGGTTGTGGTTACAGTGCCTGACCGGCCAGGAATGATCGGCCACTTGGCACAGGTTTTGGGAAATGGCGGGATCAATATTACAGATATCGAAATACTTCGTGTGCGAGAAGGAGAAGGTGGAACTATCAGATTGGGGTTTTTAACGGATCAGTCGGCAGATATGGCCGTGGGACTTTTACGTGCCAGTGGTGTTGTGGCCAAACGCAGGTAAGGACGGATAGTGTAATGAGGGGGTTGGGGCTATGCAAAAAGTCATCCAGGCAAAAGGGGGCCTGACAGGGAAGATTACCGTCCCGGGCGATAAATCAATTTCCCACCGTGCCGCCATGTTAGGTGCTTTGGCGAGAGGCCGAACCGTAATTCACGGATTTTTAAGGGGTGCTGATTGTCTCAGCACCCTGGCCTGTCTTCGTCAATTGGGCGTGCAAATTAACGAACTCTCCACCGGTGAGATTGAGATTTGGGGGAGGGGATTGGCGTCATTGCATGAGCCATCCACGGTGCTGGATGCCGGTAATTCAGGTACCACCATGCGCTTGATGGCCGGCATCCTAGCCGGGGCCAAGGGGCTATTTGTACTGTCGGGGGACTCATCTCTCAACAGGCGCCCCATGGCCAGGATAATCCAGCCTCTAACCATGATGGGAGGGCGGATATGGGGGCGAGATAATCATACCCTGCCGCCGCTGGCGATTTATGGGGAAAAGCTTCGTGGCATTGTCTACCAGTCAC
The DNA here is from genome assembly GCA_002339345.1 of Firmicutes bacterium UBA2598. GTDB lineage: Bacteria > Bacillota > PH28-bin88 > PH28-bin88 > PH28-bin88 > UBA2598. The sequence goes on from DDKM01000032.1 coordinate 22,669, forward strand.
CGGTGTCCAGTGCCCAAGTCAAATCGGCAATACTCTTGGCAGGGTTGGGTGCTTCTGGTCAGACAACCATAATAGAACCAACCCGTTCAAGGGATCATACCGAGAGAATGATCCGGGGTTTTGGCGGAAAACTGTCGGTAAACGGAACAACGGTATCCCTGGCAGGACCCCAGGAATTGACTGGGTGTGAAATAACAGTCCCTGGGGACATCTCTTCTGCCGCTTTCTGGCTGGTGGCGGGTGCCATTGTACCAGGCTCCGAACTGATGGTCAGTGGAGTAGGGTTAAATCCCACCCGCACTGGCATCGTGGATGTTCTGCAACAAATGGGTGCCCGGTTGGAGATTACCAATTACCGGGAAGTTGCCGGTGAACCCGTTGGCGATGTGAAGGTAAAAGGAGACACGACCTTACGGGGGATTACTATTGCCGGCAGCATGATTCCCCGCTTGGTGGATGAGATACCGGTGATCGCCGTAGCTGCCTTGGTAGCAAAAGGGGAAACCATTATTAAGGATGCAGCCGAGCTGCGAGTCAAGGAAAGTGATCGCTTGGCTCTCCTGGCTAGTATTCTGAAGAAAATGGGAGCAACAGTGACGGAAAACCCCGATGGATTGGTGATTAGTGGTGGGGTGGAGCTCACGGGGATCACCGGTTTGGCACAGGGAGATCACAGGATCGCCATGGCTACTGCCATTGCCGGGCTTATCGCACGTGGTGAAACCACGGTGTTGGATTCCCAATGTGTAGACGTCTCCTATCCGTCTTTTTGGACTACCCTGGCAGGATTGCGCTGACGGAGGTATAATTGGACTACGGGGGGGATTGGACATTGGCCTGTATCGATGGTATTGCCATTGACGGGCCAGCCGGAGCAGGCAAGAGCACTGTCGCCAAGCTGGTGGCCCGTAAGCTCTCTTATCTATATATTGACACCGGGGCCATGTACAGGGCGTTGACCTGGAAAGCTCTAAATTTGCACATGGACTTGGAAGATCCCGATCTCCTGGGTGATTTGGTAGAAAACACCGATATCCGTCTGGCCGTGGATGCAAGCGGTCAAACCAGGGTATTTTGCGACGGCAGAGAGATTACCGATCTCATAAGATCCCCCCAAATCAACAAAGCGGTTTCCCGGGTCGCCTTGATACCAGCAGTGCGGAAACGGATGGTCGAACTGCAAAGGGCAATGGCCGAAGGCGGTAAAATAGTGATGGACGGAAGGGATATTGGCACCCATGTCCTGCCCGAAGCGGCAAACAAGTTCTTTCTGACTGCCAGTAGCCAGGAGAGGGCTATGCGTCGTTATCGCGAACTTAAGGAAAAGGGACATGATGTGACTTTGGAGGAAGTGCTTGCAGAAGTAAAAGAAAGGGATTGGCAGGATTCTACACGGAGTGCTGCACCCCTGGCAAAGGCAGAAGGGGCTATTGAAATAGATACCACTGGTCTTTCACCAGATGAGGTGGCCAACTTGGTCATCAGGCATGTCACCAGGGGGTGTTAGGTTGTTTTATCGATTTGCCAGGGGACTTTTTCGCCTTTTTTTTAATATTTGTTGCCAGTGGAGGATTATCGGGGGCGAAAACGAGCCCGTTGAAGGGCCTGTAATTGTCATCTGCAATCATGTGGGCAACTGGGATCCCATTGTGCTGGGCGTAGCCCTTAAACGACAGGTACGGTACATGGCAAAGGAAGAACTGTTCCGATGGCCAGTGTTAGGCCAGTTAATCAAGAGCCTAGGTGCGTTCCCCATTAAGCGTGGTCAATCAGACCGGGCAGCCATGAAAACGGCCCAGGAAATAATTACCCAAGGACAGATGCTGGGTATGTTCCCTGAGGGGAGCCGTAGCCGCACGGGTGGATTGCGTCCATTCAAGGCTGGGGCTGCGGTTCTGGCCCTGCGGACTGGGGCAACCGTACTGCCGGTGGCACTGGTGGGAACACAGCGTATATTTAGGCAGGGATGGTTCCGTCCTTTTCAGGTACGAATTGGTGCTCCCATCATGGTGAATAAACCAGATGTAGTGGATTCCGCAAAGGTAGAAGAACTTACCGCCAGATTTTATACTGCCATTGAAAACCTTTTGAGCCAATAAAAATTGGCGAATTTCTTTTTTTGGAAGGATTTTCGGCAATTTTAACGAAGGATAAATAATGTTTGACATTTCGCATTAGAATACAACTTATAGGCTGTTCATGATGGGAAGATGCACGTGGAAATAATTAAGGCAAAGCATGCTGGGTTCTGTTTCGGTGTGCGCAGGGCAATCCGGCAGGCAGAAGAAACGATGAGTTCAAGTAAAGGACCTTTCTATTCCTTGGGGCCTTTAATTCATAACCCACAAGTGGTTAAAGATCTCGCGGCCAAAGGTATTATGCCTGTGGATGACCTGGAAAAACTTCCGGCCGGTACAGTAATTATCCGATCCCATGGAGTATCGCCGGCAGTACTGGACCAAATAAAACATCATGGATCACAGGTGTCAGATGCCACCTGCCCATTTGTGCGGAGGGCCCAGGAAAAGGCGCGATTTATGGCGGAACAAGGATTTCGGGTGGTAGTGGTTGGCGAACCGGCTCACCCGGAGGTACTTGGGTTACTAGGCTGGGCTGGCCAGGATGCCATAGTTATCGAAACCGAGGCTCAAGCCAAAGGATTACCCAGTTACGATAAAGTCGCCCTTGTTGCCCAAACAACTCAACCAGCAGACAAGCTTGTCAGAATTGCTGATATTATAAGAGGTAAAACTAACGAACTGGTTGTATGTGATACCATCTGTGATGCCACCCGCCAGAGACAGGAGGCTACCGCAATACTGGCAGGCCTGGTAGATGTCATGATTGTGGTGGGGGGTAAGAACAGCGCCAATACCCGCAAACTAGCGGAACTCAGCAGTCAAAAGGGGACTCCTACTTACCACATTGAGGACGCTAGTGATTTGAAGGCCCAAATGTTGGTAGGAGCCGAGAAAGTGGGAATCTCAGCTGGAGCTTCTACTCCAGATTGGATTATTGAGGAGGTTGTAAGAAAAATGACTGAAATGGAAAAGGAAATAACCACGGGAGAACAGGCAGCACCGACTGATGTCAAACGGGATATGCCAACAGAAACCATGTCCTTGGAAGATGGCATCAGAAATATCCGGAGAGGTGAAATAGTCGTTGGCACAGTGGTGCAAATCAAAAATGATGAAGTGGTAGTGGATGTTGGTGGCAAATCCGAGGGTATCATTCCCTTAAATGAGCTGTCCTACCGGAGCATTTCAGATCCTAGTGAACTGCTGAAGGTAGGTGACAGCATAGAAGTACAGGTGTTGAGAACGGAAAATGAGGAAGGGCATCCAGTCTTATCCAAAAAGAGAGTGGACCGTAAATTAGCATGGGACAAGCTTGAACAATACCACCGGGAAGGACATATCATTACCGCTAAGGTTGTGGATGTGGTAAAGGGCGGCTTGTTGGTGGATGTGGGAATTAACGGCTTTGTTCCGGCTTCCCAAGTGGAGCGGGGTTATGTGGAAAATCTTGACGTTTATTTAGGGCGGGAACTGCGCCTTAAAGTCATTGAATTGAATCGCGCCAAGAACAAAGTTGTCTTATCACAGAAGGTAGTGCTGGAAGAGGAGCTTACCAGAAAACGCCAGCAGACTTGGGAAAATCTCGAGGTTAACCAAATTCGCAAAGGAATAGTGCGTCGTCTGACCAATTTTGGCGCCTTTGTGGATATCGGCGGTGTAGACGGCCTATTACATGTGTCAGAGATTGCCTGGGGCAGAATCAACCATCCCCAGGAAGTGCTCAGTGAGGGTCAGGAAATCGATGTGGTAGTCCTTAATGCCGATCCAGTTACCGGAAAGGTTTCCCTTGGCAGAAAACAGATTCTGCCAAATCCATGGCATACAGCAGCGGAACGCTACCCGGTAGGTGCAATCGTTCAGGGGAGGGTGTTGCGTACAGCGCCCTTTGGAGCATTTGTAGAGCTTGAACCAGGTATTGAAGGGTTGGTTCATGTTTCACAATTGGCTGATCGCCACGTGGCCAAGCCGGAGGACGTGGTTTCAGTAGGCGAGATTATATCGGTAAAGGTACTTAGTGTGGATCAAGGGGCGCAACGGATGAGCCTAAGCCTTAGAGAAGCTGGTGGTAAATCACAACTTAGTCCGGCAGTTGCCGAGGAAGCAGGAAATGAATAACCATCCTCCGCAGCGGGAGCAGCGGAAGCTTGATCATATCAAATACTCCCTGGAACTGGTGGATGGGCCCAGTACCAGTGGTTTTGAAGAAATTCATTTAATTCATCAGGCTACCCCGGAACTAGACCTTTCGGATATCGATCCATCGATCGAATTATTCGGAAAACGGTTGAGTTTTCCATTAGTAATCAACGCATTAACCGGCGGTGTTGCGGAAGCAAAGGCCATCAATCATTCACTGGCAAGGGTATCCTCCCGGTTAGGAGTGGCCATGGCCGTAGGATCTCAGGCTGCCGCTCTGGAGAATACTGACCTGCAGGAAACCTTTCAGGTGGCCAGAAAAGCAAACCCGAGGGGCGTGTTAATGGCAAATGTTAGTGCCCTTACCTCCTATAAAGATGCCCGTAGAGCAGTGGAAATGCTTGAAGCAGACGCGCTGCAAGTACACTTGAACGTACCACAGGAACTGGCCATGGGTGAGGGAGACCGTCATTTTCGAGGGGTGCTCCAAAATATCGGGGAACTGGTACAAAATGTAGGTGTTCCGGTTGTTGTGAAGGAAGTAGGATTTGGCATTTCTAGGGAAACAGCGGGTAAGCTTTTTGGCCGCGGTGTGCGTTACCTTGATCTCGGTGGACAGGGGGGCACCAATTTTATAGCCATTGAACACCGCCGAGCAGGCCATGGATATCAAATTCCCCTGGACTGGGGAATTTCCACCGCAGCCAGTTTGGTCGAGGTAAGCAGTCTCCGCCTTCCTATGTTTTTGATTGCCAGTGGCGGAATTAGGCATCCCCTGGATATGGTTAAGGCGATGGCTCTGGGAGCAGGACTTATTGGGGTTGCTGGGCCCTTCCTACGTACATTAATTACACAGTCCGAGGATAGTCTACAGAAACAGTTGCAATGGTGGCGTCAATGCTTTATAGTCTTAATGCTGATGGTTGGGGCCTCTCGGGTTGCGGATCTCGCCCATTGCCCACTGGTTATTTATGGTAGATTAAGGGAATGGATGCAACAACGGGGTATCACTATGACGGAGTATGGTAAAAGGTAAAACACAATCGCGATAGGGAGCGGCTAATAGCCGCCGACCCTCCCACACCACCTAGCAAGCGGGTCATACTCATGCGGTTCGTCAAGATTAACGGGCTATCTCTTAGACAGACTTGCCACACCCAGTCTTGCTAGATAGTTATTGGTAAGGGTCAACTAAGAATGGGGCTGGCTATTGGAGGTTCTCCAGTAGCCCTTTCTTGTATTGGCGAATCAAGAGAACCGGCTCTTGGTGCAGTTTTTCCAGCTCTTCAATCGCTACTATACTGAACTCCGTTATGCTTACTGCATCAACCCCGCCCGCTCCGCGGTTCTCCCTGACTTTCTCCCAGAGGCTAATCTTAGGTTGGTCGGGTGATACACCTTGTCGATCAGTGAATGGACCTTGGTCTTTTGGGTCGTGCCTACTGGGTCCATTGTCATCAGTCTCCTCCGTCCAAGTTCCGGGTCTTTCACTTAGGGAACTATCCTTCCCTTGCAACATACTCACTGCTTCCTCTGGATTTTCGGCCTCAGTTAAGCGAATCGCCTTCCCCTCACAGGCTACCTTTTGGGTAACCTTGAGCCGCCCCTTCTTCCAAGCGGTCCCGGCGTTTCTGTTGTTCGCCGGTTCGAGTGCTATTCGATTCTCCGACTCCTCGCATCGCTTGGGCATTCACTTCGAGGTTACCTTATAGAATGCCTTACCGGTTATTGTGCTTGTCTGAACAGGACGGACATGCACAAACTACCTCCATCCCGGCTATCTTTACCCACCGGCCCATTTCGGTGCATCAACCGGACGATACGAGGCCTCCGTGGGTCACGCAGTTATCTTCCGTACCATGCCGCCCGCACACACCTTGGTACGACGGGTGGACTAGAACGCCTTCGCCTCCATAGTGCAGGCTCGACCTTGCCCCGTCTTTGGCCGACCGGTTCATCTTTGGGGCAGCCCCCTTTGATTACGGCCTGGTACTTCTCCTCAAGTCCTCCGGACCCCACCTCGCGATGGGCACCCTGCCTTCCGGGTGTTACCCGGCCCCCGAGGCATTACCCCCGGATTTGGATATGGGTCTCCTAGTCCGAGACCCAGTGGGATTTTAACCCACCTGACAACTACGCTGCCACGCGCACATTATGGCCTCTGCTGACTTTTGGCAGTTCAGCCGTACATTACTGCACGGGTTGCCCCTTCAAAGTTCATTTCCACGGCGTACCTGCCAGATCCCCCCGGGTAAGCGTGTATGCTTTCATCCCATGTACCCGCCGTATCTACTGCATGGGGTTCGGGCAGTGTTGGATTTCGTCGTGTGTTACAAACCCGTCCGCCTCAAGGCAGCCTCCCATAGGGTTTTGGTGCATCGGGCCGGGACTTTGCCGCCGACTTCCTGCACCACCCACCTGCGTTGGGTCCCCACACCTCGGACACCCTTGCCTTTGGCTAATGGTTCCCACTGCCAGGCCCATAGCGGACTTTCACCGCCAAACCTACACCCATGCCGGGCGCACCACTAGCTTCAACAGGCGGTAATAATCGCCTGTTTTCATTTGTATATGAAGAAAAAAGATGGGCATTCTAGAGTTAATAATTCTTATTTTACCAGAGAGGAGCAGGGATATGGCCGGATTTCCCATCGGCATGATCGCCCTCCTTGGACTAGCTGCCCTTATCTATTTTGGGTTAGCCCAGAGGGTGCTGGACAGAATGTACTTAAATGATAAAGTGGCCATTGGCATCTTGGCAGCCATAGCAATTGGCAGTTTTATCAACATACCACTGTTCACCGGGCGCATGGATATATCCATCAATGTTGGTGGTGGATTAATTCCCATTGGACTTGCTATCTATGTGTTGACCAGGGCCGGAACACCCATGGAAAAATGGCGGGCAATTGGGGCCATCATTGCGACTGCCATAACGGTATTTTTGATTAACGGGTTGCTTTTCACCGATGACCCGTGGCAAGGAGGACGGGACTGGTTGGATCCGTTGCTGGTATATCCTCTGGCAGCAGGCACCATTGCCTATATCGTTGGGAGGTCAAGGCGGAGCGCTTTCATTTCAGCTACCATTGGGGTACTGTTACTTGATTTGTACGATGCATTTTATCTCGGAACCACTGGAACACCAGGCACGGTAGCCATCGGCGGGGCGGGGGCCTTTGACACCATTTTGTTATCGGGTGTGGTGGCAGTCTTATTAGCTGAGGTTATGGGGGAAACCATGGAGCGCCTGCAGGGCGGGCCAAAGCCGGAAGGGCATGCACCAAATCTTCTGCGACAACTGTCTGATCTACAAGGCCACCAACATTTAGCCCAACCCGCTAAGAAAGAACTACCTAAGAACGCCGGGGATGAAGTAACTGATGAAGGGAGGCGTAACGGCCATGCGGAATAACTGGCGGATATCCTTAGGAATATGGGTGCTGGTTTTGGGTATAACCATATTGGTCGGCGGTTTGGTGGGACCGGAAACCAAACCCGTGATCGATATGCCGGACTTAGACTTTTTCCCGGACGAGGTTTCCGATGGCCGTTACTTTACTGTAGAAGACGAAAACGGTCGGGAATTAGATAAGACAGCGCGTTTTGTGTATGTAGGTGACGAATTTATCACTCAGGACAATTATCATTACCGCGTGAAAAGGGTGGATGACCGCAGGGCTGTGGCAGAATTGTTGGGTCGGGTGGATTTAGTGTCTGCAACGGAAGATGTCCAACCAGTATGGTCATTGGTGAGTTCAAAGCTGTTGCCCGTGCAGAATCAGCCTCGCAACTTACTAGCCGTATACAATACCCATAGTGCCGAATCCTATGTTCCTACAGACGGTTCAGACAGCATCCCAGGCGGAGGTGGTATCTTTAAGGTAGGGGATGTCTTTACCGCCAAACTACAGGAACTTGGTGTGGATGTGGCCTATGACAAAACACCCCATGAACCACATGATGCCAATGCCTATAAACGTTCCCGGCGCACGGCCATACAGTTGCTAAGCCGCGGTCCCGCTGCCATCATTGACATTCACAGGGATGGGGTACCCGATCCAGATTTTTATACCGCTAAAATCAGTAACCGTGATGCCACACAAATCCGTCTTGTGGTAGGCCGGCAAAACCAAAATATGCAGGCCAATCTCGACTTTGCCAAAAGAATTAAGGCCCAGGCGGATCAGATCCATCCTGGATTGATCAAAGGAATATTTATGGCGCGTGGGAACTACAACCAGGATCTTTCCCCGCGGTCAATTCTGATTGAGGTAGGCACCCACACAAATAAGAGAGAAATGGCCCAGGAAGGAGCGGCCCTTTTTGCCGATGTGATTACCCAGGTAATGGGTCTTGGTGGCCGGGCCGGGGTAACACCAGGGGGACCTGGCCCGGTGGGTGCTACACGGATAGGGGGCGACTGGTTCGGTGTATTGTGGGTTTTGGGTATCTTGTTGGTTGGTGGTGGAGCGTTTTTGCTCATCAGCACCGGCAGTTGGCAGGGTGCTGTGGATAAACTGCGTCAATTCTCCACAAAGGAATGGGCGAATGCTCTGAGACGGAGGAAGGGCGACAAAAAACCGGACAATCAGTAGCTCCGGAAGAATTTGGTCCGATAGTTGATGATCGACCGATTTTTAGCGGCGTAATCGCCGCTTTTTATTGCCGCTACAGAATAGGGAGGAATCAATGAAGGTAATTTACTATTGTTATGGTGGTTCCCATTCTTCCGTAACGGCTGCTGCCATTCACCTGGGACTGTTAAAGGAAAGGCCTTCATACCACCAGTTGCTTGATATCCCCTACTTTGATTACCAGACAAAATACCAGCATGGGATTATCCGGTGCTTGGGGGTGGATGGGAATGGTACGGAAGTGTTTTTTGTGGGACGACGGAACTATAAAGCTTTTGAACAACTAGTTCTTTCAATAGCAGACCTGCTGGGTACGCCAAGGTCGGAACTGATATTGGTGAACACGCTCCCATGCACAAACTGGCTCATGGTAATCGGCGGATTGCTTTCCCGTGGGCTTGGGTTGGTAAGCTTGGGGCGGCCAATCGTTGCTTGGGGCACTATCATGGCCTTTCCCCGTTTCACCAGCTTGGTTAAAGAAGTTAAAGGGCTGGTTTCCGTCCATTTAAGCTGCAAGGAAAGCAGGCCTAACGAATGATTGTCATTTACTGTTGTGTTACTGGCGTACATGATGCACAAATAGCTGCTGGAATACACCTGGGCATCTTGCAACCGGATTATGGTGCAACCCGCATACAATTTAAGCACATGGAGGGTTACAACAATTATGCCTACTACCAAACGGGCGGAATCCGTGTAGTGGGTAGAGATGGCAGTGGACGGACCGTCGCAACCCTGGGAGTGGCCAGGGATATGGATGTTGTCTTGGAGACCGTCAACAGCTTGGGTCGCATATGGGGTAAAGAAAAAGTGGATATCCACCTGGTTGATGTCGGTAGACCTTATTGGAAGACCATGATCTGGTCGCTGTGTCACAAGCTAAAGCTTCCAAACCTGGGGAATTGCCTCATGGATGGGCACATACGAGGGGAATTTACTCGGATTGCCAAACTGGTTGAGAAGTACCAATCCCTTGACTAGCCGGAATGGATAATGGATAATGATGGCGAACAAGGGGTGGAGAACTTGGTTAATAAAATGGTGTCTCATGAGGTCATCGAAAAGGTTGTGCCTGGTAGCATCGCCGACAGGCTGGGCATAAAGGCGGGGGACTTGCTCTTATCCATTAATGGGCAGCCAGTAACCGATCAGATTGATTACCGGTTTTTGGGGGCTGGGGAATGGGTGCAAGTAGATATTAAATCTAATAAAGGATACCGGCGGTCATTCACCGTTAAAAAGGATTTCGAAACTGATCTGGGTTTGGTCCTATCCTCGGCGAACCCCAAGAATATAAGAGAATGCCGGAACAAATGTATTTTTTGTTTTGTGGACCAGATGCCCGGTGGCATGCGGGAAAGCCTGTATGTGCGGGATGATGACTACCGCCAATCTTTTTTGTATGGTAATTTTATCACCCTTACCAACACCAGTTTGGCTGATCTGGAAAGAATCGTGCGATTGCGGCTTAGCCCCCTTTACATTTCTGTTCACACCACCAACCCTGAGTTAAGATGCCGAATGCTGCGCAACAAAGATGCCGGGCGCCTCATGGAGCAAATGAAGTTTCTTGCCGAAGGCGGCATTGAGATGCATACCCAAATTGTTTTATGTCCCGGGGTCAATGATGGCCCGGAACTGGATCGTACTATCCAGGACCTAGCTTCACTTTGGCCAGCGGTAAACTCATTGGCGGTTGTGCCGGTAGGTTTAACCAGATACCGCCATGGACTTATGCAGGTGGATGGGTTTGATCACCGTTTGGCAACAGAACTTGTCAGACAACTAAAAAAGCATCAGCTCCGTTTTTTGCATCAGTTGTCTACGCGGTTTGTTTTTCCGGCAGATGAGTTTTACCTGCTGGCGGAAATGAATTTACCAGCTGGTACTACTTATGAAGGGTATCCCCAGCTGGAGAATGGAGTTGGTCTAGTTAGGCTATTCCTAGATAACTACAGGTCGGCGAGGCGTCGGCTACCCGATCAGCTACCTGCTAGGCGGCGCGTTCTGGTTGTTACAGGTATATCCGCTGGGCCGCTATTGCAAAGTATCTGCAGTGATTTGGTGGAAAGGGTTGGAAATTTGGAAATTATGGTAGCCCCAATCCAAAATGATTTTTTTGGCCCCAGAGTTACCGTAGCCGGTTTGCTGACAGGGGGAGACTTGGTGAGGGGACTACTCTCTCATGTAGAGGGTAAAAAGTGGGACGCTATTTTGTTGCCATCGATAATGCTGAAAACTGGGGAAGATCTTTTTTTGGATAATCTTAGCCTAAAAGAGGTAGCCTTTTCCCTTGATACCCCGTTGACTGTTGTAAATCCCGATGGCCGATCCTTTGTTAAAGCAATTTTGGGCAATCCTACACCAAAAAAGGCGTAATTCTTAAGGAGGTTGCCATGGGTAAGCCGATTGTTGCCATTGTGGGCAGACCAAATGTAGGTAAATCAACACTGTTTAACCGTTTGACGGGAGGTAGGGTTGCCATTGTGGAGGATGTCCCAGGGGTAACCAGGGACCGCTTATACCGGGATGCCGAGTGGGCGGGCCGAGTCTTTACCGTTGTGGACACAGGCGGGATTGACTTTAGCGAGGGGGAAGTAACAAATTCCATTGTGAAGCAAATGCGTTTTCAGGCCGAGATAGCCATTGGCGAAGCTGACGTCGTGCTGTTTTTGGTGGATGCCAAAACAGGCCTGATGCCCGATGATTATGCCATCGCCGAAGTGTTGCGCCGATCCCACAAACCGGTTATTTTAGTTGCAAATAAAGTTGAGGACTTCAGTGACAAGGGTACGTTTATAGATTTTTATCAATTGGGAGTTGGCGAACCAATTCCCATTTCTGCAGCCCATGGCATGAACACCGGCGATCTGCTGGATAAGCTGGTTGAAATCATTCCATCCTTAAGTCCGGATCCCTATCCCGATGGGGCGATCAAGGTAGCCGTAATCGGCAGGCCCAATGTAGGGAAATCTTCCCTGGTAAACAGGTTGTTGGGACATGAGCGTTCCATTGTAAGCAATGTACCGGGCACTACGCGTGACGCCCTGGATACTCCCTTTTATCATAACGGGCGACTATTTATCCTGGTGGATACAGCAGGCATACGGCGCAAGGCCAGGATTGAGTTACCCACGGAACGGTACAGTGTTATTCGATCACTTAAGGCCATTGACCGTAGTGATGTGGCTCTAATGCTATTGGACGGTCAGGAGGGAGTGACCGAGCAGGACAAGCGGATTGCCGGCTATGCTCATGAAGCGGGTAAGGCAATGATTGTGGTGGTAAACAAATGGGACCTGGTGGTGAAAGATGACAAGACATTACACCGGTACGAAAAGGAAGTGAAAAACCAGCTTTCTTTTATGTCCTATGCACCGATAGTATTCATATCGGCCTTGACCGGTCAGCGTGTATATCATTTGCCACAATTGATCTGGCAGGTAGCGGAACAGTCGGCAATGCGCATTGGTACTAGTGAGCTTAATGATTTGCTCAGAGAAGCAGTGGCATTAAATCCCCCCCCCACCTATAAGGGAAAGAAATTAAAGATATATTACGCTACTCAAGCGTCTGTCCAACCCCCAACCTTTATTCTATTTGTAAACCAGGCGGAGCTGGTGCATTTTTCGTACCTAAGGTATTTGGAGAACCAGTTGAGACAGACCTATGGGTTTACCGGCACTCCCATCAGGTTATCCGTCCGGCAGCGTGAAGGCCCTGAAGGGGCCTCCAAGTAAAATATCGCCATGGGAGGAGAAGTGGGAATGTTAGCCTTCGGTTTGATCATCCTTGCATACGTGTTGGGGTCCCTTCCCATAGGATACCTTGTCGGCAAGCACCTGCGGGGAATTGATATCCGGCAGCATGGCAGCGGAAACATCGGTACTACCAATGCCTTCCGCATCATGGGTACAGGGCCAGGAATTGTAGTTCTGGTTGGCGATTTGCTGAAAGGAATGTTACCGGTTCTATTCAGCCAATACGCTACTGGCCCCAACATTGCACTTCTGGCTGGAATTGCTGCCATAGCAGGTCATAACTGGTCATTGTTTCTCGGTTTCAGCGGTGGTAGGGGAGTGGCCACTGCCGCAGGTGTAATATTTGCCCTTGCACCTTCGGTAATCCTGGTAGCGTTCTTGATTTGGGTAGCTGTTGTGGGTCTTTCCCGCTATGTTTCCCTAGGTTCAATTGTTGCCGCAATTTCTGTGCCTCTGTTAATGATCATCTTTGCCAAACCGTGGTCTTATACGTTTTTTGGAATCATTGCTGCACTTTTCATCATCATCAGACACCGTCCCAACATCCTGCGGTTACTGAAGGGGACTGAAAACAGGCTGGGTGGGCATACAAAATAAGGGGGCAAGGGGATGCAGAAAATTGCGGTTATGGGCGGGGGTAGTTGGGGAACTGCCTTGGCAATACTACTTGCAAAAAAGAAACACCCGGTCGGTCTTTGGGTGAGGAACGAACAGGCCAGTTTGGTTATGGAACGGGAAAGATCAAATCCCCAATACTTACCGGGAGCTACCCTGCCAGCTAACGTGTCTGTAAGTCATCACCTGGAGGATGTACTATCGGGGGCGGGAGCGGTAATCCTTGCAGTTCCTTCCCACGCAGTGCGGTCGGTCATTTCCCAGGTTGCACCATACATTGACCAGGATACCCTGGTTATCAATACGGCCAAGGGGTTGGAGCTGGGTTCCCTACAACGCCTGTCGCAGGTCATCATACAAGAACTGCAGAAAATCCGTAACCCGCAGGTGGCGGTACTTTCCGGACCAAGCCATGCCGAGGAAGTGGTGAAGGACATGCCCACTGCTGTAGTTGTGGCGGCCACTAGCAAATCATATGCCGAATCCGCCCAGGATTTGTTAATGACACCCCATTTCCGCGTATATACCAACCCGGATATGATCGGAGTTGAATTAGGTGGTGCTTTAAAAAATATCATAGCTTTGGCAACGGGTATTTCTGACGGGCTTGGTTTTGGCGATAACACCAGAGCAGCCCTAATTACCCGGGGAATTGCCGAAATCGGGAGGCTTGGGGTCGCCCTTGGTGCCAGTCCTTTTACCTTTGCCGGGTTGGCAGGTATCGGTGATTTGGTGGTTACTTGCAATAGCATGCACAGCCGCAATAGAAGGGCAGGAATTCTACTGGGACAGGGAATGCCACTGGAAAGGGTACTGGCGAAAATTGGGATGGTTGTTGAGGGTATCCGGGCAGTACAAGCCGGCATCATGCTTGGGGAACAGTTAAATATCGAGATGCCTATCACCAGGGAAATACATCAGATTCTTTTTAAAGGCCAGAACCCGGCAGAGGGTGTATCAAACCTAATGCAGCGTACGCGAACCCACGAGGTGGAAGATGTTTCCGGACGAGGCCGGGGATGGTAATGGCGTATTACCCTATATCCAGTTTAAAAGTTTCACGTAGGTTAAAATTTCTAGGATGGTGCGGTGAAAAGCCGCATCATTTTTTATTTTTTAACATTACGGACAGCTTTTTTTGGGAGATGGGTTATATATACAGGGACTAGTCATATATATATAGCGTTAATGTGTAACCAATTAAAGGGAAACTAACCGGTCAAAACCGGCAAACGGTTAGGTGGTGGTAGAAGGGAGGGTATATTCTTCGTCTTCGGCATTCATTGCCTGGGTAGAAGATTAATTGGATAAGGAGGGAAGTGCGTGGATAGGATCGATATCTTCCGGGACATTGCGGAACGCACCGGAGGCGACATCTACCTGGGTGTTGTAGGACCGGTTCGGACCGGAAAGTCCACCTTTATTAAGCGTTTTATGGACCTTTTGGTTCTGCCAAATATCAAAAACCCCAATGAGCGCGACCGGGCCAAGGATGAAATGCCCCAAAGCGGGGCTGGCCGAACCATAATGACTGCAGAACCAAAATTCATTCCCAATGAAGCTGTAGAGATTGTAATTAAAGAAGGCCTGAAGATGCAGGTCCGGTTGGTTGACTGTGTTGGCTATACCGTTGAAGGGGCCCTGGGTTATATGGAAGACCAAGGACCAAGGATGGTCAACACTCCCTGGTTTGACGAGTCCATTCCATTCCAGGAAGCTGCGGAAATTGGTACTAGAAAGGTAATTGTGGATCATTCCACCATTGGGATGTTGGTCACAACAGATGGTACCATAACAGACCTGCCGCGGGAATCTTACATCGATGCGGAAGAGCGGGTTGTTTGGGAGCTAAAAGAGATCCAAAAGCCCTTTGTGGTAATTCTGAACTCTGCTTATCCCTACCGGTCAGAGACGGTGGCGCTGGCCAATTCCCTGGAAGAAAAATATGATGTGCCGGTAATCCCGGTGGATTGCGCCGAGATGACCGCTGAAGACATTATTAATATCCTGGAAGAGGCCCTGTATGAATTCCCTGTCACCGAGGTTAACATTGCGTTGCCACGATGGGTGGAAGAATTGGACCAGACCCACTGGCTGCGTCAACAGTTTGAGGATGTGGTCAGAATGGCGGTTAACAAGGTTAATCGGCTGAGGGATATTGACGCCGTGGTGGAGGAGCTGGCTGGGTACGATTTCGTACAAAAAGTCGGACTGCAGAATATGAACCTGGGAACAGGTGCGGCTTCTATTGAGATGGGTGCAGCCGAGGGCTTATTTTATAAAATACTGGGAGAGGCTTCCGGTTTTTCCATTGAAGGAGAACACCACCTATTACGTCTAATGAAGGATCTCAGTTTTGCCAAACGGGAGTACGACAAGATAGCCTATGGCTTACAGGAAGTACGAAATACCGGGTATGGGGTGGTCACTCCGGGTGTTGAAGAAATGGAACTGGCGGAACCTGAATTGATCAGGCATGGTGGACGGTCGGGAGTTAAGCTGAAGGCAACAGCACCTTCTTACCATCTCATCAGGGCCAATATCACCACGGAAATCACTCCCCTAATTGGTACGGAAAAACAGTGTGAAGATCTGGTGAAAAACATCTTACAAGATTTTGAAGAGAATCCACAAAAGATATGGGAGACTAACATCTTTGGCAAATCACTGCATGAGCTTGTACGGGATGGTATCCAGGGCAAACTGTACCGTATGCCGGAAAACGCCCAGATCAAATTGCAGGAAACTGTAGAGCGGATCGTCAATGAAGGAAGTGGAGGACTAATCTGCATCATTATCTGAAAAAGTCGGTTCTGACCGGCTTTTTTTTTTAGCTATTTTTGCATTGACAACATATAATCTTGCTTGTATATTAATTTTATGATTGTTAACCCAATCAAAAAAGAAGACTCTTATCCAGAGAGGTGGAGGGACTGGCCCGATGAAACCCGGCAACCATTACCTGCCGCATTATGGGCAGGAAAAGGTGCCAATTCCTGCAGGGCGACAGTCCTGAAAGATAAGAGGAGGTTTAGCGCGCAGCCTCTTCTTGTCGAAGAGGTTTTTTGTGTGTTGAGAGAGGTTACAGTTAAGATAAAAACATTTAGGGAGGTTTCAGGATGACTACAAGACAGTACAGATTTGATACACTGGCCATCCATGGCGGGCAACAGCCTGACCCTGTGACGGGGGCTAGGGCAGTACCCATTTTTCAAACCACTTCGTATGTTTTTAAGAGCTCTCAACATGCTGCTGATCTTTTTGCCTTGCGGGATACAGGTAACATCTATACACGGATTATGAACCCCACTACCGATGTTTTTGAGCAAAGAATTGCTGCCCTTGAGGGTGGTGTTGGTGCCCTTGCGGTAGCATCCGGCCAATCGGCCATCACCCTGGCCTTGTTAAACATCGCTGGAGCCGGTGATGACATTGTCGCCGCCAATAGCTTGTATGGTGGAACATATAACCTGTTTTCCGTTACATTACCCAAAATCGGTTTGTCCGTTAAATTTGTCGACCCCAGCGAGCCAGCCAATTTTGCAAAGGCTATCGGTCCAAGGACCAGGGCGATTTTTGTGGAAACCATCGGCAATCCCAAACTGGACATTGCCGATTTCGCTACCCTGGCTGATATTGCCCATTCATCCGGTATTCCACTGATCGTGGATAACACCTTTGCCACGCCTTACCTGTGCAGACCCATCGAACACGGAGCAGACATTGTGGTTCATTCAGCAACAAAATTTATTGGCGGACATGGGACATCCATTGGTGGAGTGATTGTGGATTCTGGTAGGTTTAACTGGGATAACGGCAAATACCCGGAATTAACCGAGCCGGATTACAGTTACCACGGAGTGAAGTACGTTGAAGCCCTTGGCCCCCTGGCTTATATCATCAAAGCACGGGTCCAGTTACTACGGGATGTCGGTCCCTGCCTCAGCCCCTTTAATGCCTTCCTTTTTTTACAAGGATTGGAGACACTGTCCCTGCGCATGCGCCGCCACTGTGACAATGCTGAGCAGGTGGCCCAGTTTCTGCTGGAAAATCCTAGGGTTAGCTGGGTCAACTATCCAGGTTTAAGCAATCACCCTTCATATCCTTTGGCTCAAAAATACCTGCCACTCGGGGCTGGAGCTATCTTGACCTTCGGCATTAAGGGTGGTATGCAGGCTGGTACTAAATTTATTGATAGGCTAAAACTTTTTTCACACCTGGCCAACGTTGGTGATGCCAAATCATTGGTAATTCATCCGGCCAGTACCACCCACCAGCAATTGACACCTGAGCAGCAGGTATCCACCGGGGTTACCGAAGACATGATCCGTTTATCCGTTGGTATCGAGGACCCAGCGGATTTAATCTATGATTTGGCCCAGGCTCTGGAGGGTTAAAATAGCAAAGGAGACTTCAATGGCAGGAATAGGTGTGGTTCAAACACAAAAATATACCTTTGCCCATCCCCCGGACCACTTTCTATTGGAAAGTGGAAAACGTCTTGGTCCCATTACGGTAGCCTATGAGACATATGGAGAGTTAAACAGTACGGGAGACAATGTCATTCTGATTTGCCACGCCCTGACCGGTGATGCCCACGTAGCAGGTCTGAAAAGGCCGGATGACCGGGTTCCTGGCTGGTGGGATGAGATGATTGGTCCAGACCGGGTATTCGACACCAACCGGTATCTGGTAGTTTGTAGCAATGTGTTGGGCGGATGTTATGGAACAACAGGGCCTTCCAGTTTAGACCCTGCCACAGGTTCTCCTTATGGAATGCGTTTTCCGGTAGTAACCATCAGGGATATGGTCAATGTCCAGTATCGCCTGCTTCAGTACCTTGGCGTGCGACGCCTAAAATTGGTGGTAGGCGGTTCCATGGGTGGCATGCAGGTTCTGGAATGGGCAATATCCTACCCCGATTTCATGGAAGCGGTTATCCCCATAGCCACATCGGGTCGCTTGTCTGCACAGGGCATTGCCTACAACCAAACCCAGCGGCTAGCCATTATGCAGGATCCTCTGTGGAATAACGGGGACTACCCTCTGGGGGGTGGACCCGGGAAAGGCCTCAGTTTGGCACGCATGATTGGAACCATTACCTACAAGAGTGACCAGTCTTGGACCAAGAAATTTGGGCGCACCTTCAGTAGCCATGACCCGAGGGACATCTTTGAATTTGATCAATGTTTCGAAGTGGAAAATTATCTGCATTACCAGGGGCGCAAGTTGGTGGATCGTTTCGACGCCAACACCTATCTCTACCTTACTAAGGCTATGGATCTCCATGATGTGGGCAGGAACAGATCCTCCTACGAGGAAGCCCTTGCGCAGATACGCTGCCGCGTGCTTTCCATCGGAATAACCTCGGATTTCCTTTATCCCACCCACTGGCAAAAGGAGTTGGTACAGATTTTGCGAAGGGCCGGTCGCAACGCCAGGTATGCAGAAATAGAATCTCCCTACGGGCATGATGCCTTTCTCATTGAATTTCGACAGATGGCTGACATCATGGAACGCTTTTTACAGGAATAACCCTAATCAAGGTGGGAACGGAAAGGAACCCACCTTTTTTATTAAAAGTCTATTGGCCAAAACCCCATTCCTTGGTATAATGTCTCCCATGGGAGGATGGATGTGTGCCTGAGGCGGACATAAGGAAAGGGGGTTGGGTACATGCCCGGACAGGAGAGGTTTTTCATCGTGAGAGCGGATCTCCTGCCCGAGGTGGTGCAAAAAACTGCCAGGGCCAAGGAAATGCTGTCCAGAGGTGAGGTTTCCACCATTAATGAAGCCATTCAAATGGTGGGCATCAGTAGAAGTTCATTTTACAAATATAAAGATGGCATTTTTTCGCTGGAAAAGGCTGTGCGGGGATTGGTAATCAGCCTTGTCCTCCGCCTGGAGCATAGGTCTGGTGTATTGTCAAGGGTACTGCAAACCATTGCCTATGCCCAAGGTAATGTAGTAACCATTAACCAGGGAGTGCCTATTCATGGTATGGCAGAGGTAGGAATAGAAGTGGACACAAACCAAATGAATACCAGCATGGAGGAAATGTTGGCCACACTTCGGGAACTGCCAGGTGTCAAAAGTGTTGAGATTGCCCCCTAACTCGACCAGTTGGTCGGGCTCAGGCATTTGATCATGGTTTACATCCAAGGTTAATACGGAAGGTGGGGAAGTAGGAGTGCGAAGGATACAGGTTGGAGTTATCGGGTTGGGAACTGTCGGAACAGGTGTAGTAAAACTGTTAATGAAAAACGGCAGCCACATTTCCCGCATGCTTGGTGTTTCATTGGAACTGGCCATGGTGGCAGAAAAGGACGTCAGCAAACACGCCAAAGTAGACCTGCCCCACAGCATGTTTACCACCAATGCCATGGACATCATTAAAAATCCAGACATCAATATTGTTGTGGAGGTGATTGGTGGGGTTGAAACAGCCAAAGAACTGATTCTGGCAGCGCTCAATACCGGAAAAAGTGTGGTTACTGCCAACAAGGATCTACTGGCAGTCCATGGCCGAGAGTTGTTTGAGACAGCTGCCCAGTGTGGTACCGATTTATATTTTGAAGCAAGTGTCGGTGGTGGCATTCCGATTATTAGGCCCTTGAAGGAATGCCTGGCAGGCAACCGCATTGATGAAGTGGTTGGCATTGTTAATGGGACAACAAACTATATTCTAACAAAAATGTCCCATGAAGGGGTGGACTTCCGCGAGGTGTTGACCCAAGCCCAAATGTTGGGATATGCCGAAGCGGATCCTACTTCTGATGTTGAGGGTTATGATGCCGCGCGTAAGATGGCAATCCTAGCATCCATTGCCTTCCAGACCAGGGTAACATTCCAGGATGTTTATGTCGAAGGCATTACTAAAATTACCGCCCAGGATATTACCTATGCTAAGGAATTGGGATATACCGTCAAGCTTTTAGGGATCGCCCGGGAATCACGGTCTGGAATTGAAATCAGGGTTCACCCGGTGATGTTACCACAAACCCATCCCCTTGCTGCAGTAAATGATGTATTTAACGCCATCTTTGTGCGGGGGGATGCGGTAGGAGAAACTATGTTTTACGGGCGGGGAGCAGGGGAAATGCCCACCGCCAGTGCAATCGTGGGCGACATCATTGCAGTGGCCAGGGACTTAATACACCATGACACCGGACGCATACCCTGTACCTGCTTTGAACATAAGCGCATTAAGCCCATTGGTGAGGTGGAAACAAGGTTTTTCCTTCGCCTACTGGTAAAGGACCGTCCTGGTGTGCTGGCAAGTATTGCCAGTGTCTTTGGCAACCAGGAGGTTAGTTTGGCTTCGGTGATCCAAAAGCGTTGTATCGATGATATGGCTGAAATTGTGCTGGTTACCCATAAGGTATTGGAACAGAATTTCCGTGATGCCTTATGTATCCTTGAAGGACTTTCGGCAGTAGCGGAGGTAAGCAATGTAATCAGAGTTGAAGGAGGCCCCCAATAAATGGTTTGGCATGGAATCATTCAGGCATATCGTCACTATCTGCCGGTAAGTGAGCGGACACCGGATGTATCTTTAAATGAAGGAAACACACCCCTCGTCTATGCAGTTAATCTTTCCAAAAGTATTGGGGCCAAAGTCTATTTCAAGCTTGAAGGGTTGAATCCAACGGGCTCCTTTAAAGACCGCGGGATGGTGATGGCTGTGGCCAAGGCTGCCGAGTCCGGGGCAAAGGCCATTATGTGCGCCTCCACCGGAAACACCTCAGCAGCCGCCGCTGCCTTTGCTGCCAGATGTGGTTTAAAGTGTAGTGTTTTAATTCCCGAGGGCAACATTGCCCTTGGTAAGCTTGCACAGGCATTAATCTATGGAGCGCAGGTAATTCAGGTTCAGGGCAACTTTGATGATGCCCTCAAAATGGTGCGGACTATAACTGAGTCCCACCCAATTACCCTGGTTAACTCTGTAAATCCTTTTCGAATTGAAGGTCAAAAGACAGCAGCCTTTGAGATTTGTGATGTCCTAGGAAAAGCCCCCGATTACCTGGCCATACCGGTGGGTAATGCAGGTAACATTACTGCCTATTGGAAGGGTTTTCAGGAATACTACCGGAACAACATTGTTCAAGAACTGCCTATAATGATTGGGTTTCAAGCAGCAGGGGCAGCTCCCATTGTGTTAAACCGAGTAGTGGAAAACCCGGAAACGGTGGCAACGGCAATCCGCATTGGAAATCCTGCTAGCTGGCAATCTGCCGTTCAGGCGGCTGCGGATTCTGGTGGATTTGTTGATAGTGTAACCGATGAAGAAATCCTCGCTGCCCAACGTCTCCTCGCAAACAGTGAAGGAATATTTGCCGAACCGGCTTCGGCCGCCTCCCTGGCGGGTGTATGGAAACATGCCCAAAGGGGACTGTTTAGGCCGGAAGACATAGTAGTATGTGTGTTGACCGGCAATGGCCTGAAAGACCCCGATACGGCAATAAAACAGGTGGCTAAACCAATTACCGTACCGGTTGATGCCGATGCCGTGCTGGCAGCGATACTTTAAGCAAGGTGAATGCCAATGGTAAAGGTAAAAGTACCCGCGACATCCGCCAATCTGGGGCCGGGCTTTGATACTTTGGGTATGGCCCTTGATTTGCACAACATCATTGAAATGTGTGAGATTCCTGGTGGATTGCACATTTCGGTATCCGGCGCCGGTAAGGAGGCCATACCCATAGGACCGACCAATGTGGTATACCAGGCCGCCATGCTGGTTTTTCAGCAATCAGGCTACCAGCCAAAGGGGTTAGCCATTAGGATCCATAATCACATACCGATAGCCCGTGGTCTTGGCAGTAGTGCAGCAGCTATCGTCGGTGGTCTGGTGGCAGCCAACGAGCTTGCCGGTCGGAAATTGCCGCCGGATGTACTGGTTGAACTGGGCACCGGTTTGGAGGGACATCCGGATAATGTGGGTCCGGCATTGCTCGGCGGAGTCGTGATAGCCGCTAAGCTTGGGAGTGGGATCTGTTATCGCAAGTTGGAACCTCCCAAAGACCTACAGATGGTTTTGGCTGTCCCAAAATTTGGTCTTCCTACAAAGGTAGCCCGCGAGGCATTGCCAAAAAGCGTTTCCTTTGCCGATGCAGTGTATAACTTAGGTCGATCCAGTTTACTGGTCTTGGCGTTTGCCAGTCACGATCTGGACCTCTTGGGGCAGGTGATGGAAGACAGGTTGCATCAGCCTTACCGTTCATCCCTTGTACCAGGTATGGAAAATGTATTTATGGCAGCCAAAGGAGCGGGAGCACTGGGGGTGGCCCTTAGTGGGGCCGGGCCCACCTTGGTGGCCTTCTGTCGGGGAGATCAGCAACTCGCCGTGGTTGGAGAAGCAATGTGGCAAGCCTTTGCCTCTTGCGATGTGGAGGCTGAGGTTAAGTTTGTCAAACCTTGTGCATCTGGGGCGGAAGTAATCGGATAAACTGGGGGGATGGCAAAGTGGCAATAGTCGTGCAAAAATACGGGGGTAGTTCTGTGGCCAATGCTGAACGCATCCAGCGGGTGGCTGGCCGTGTGGTGGAGTGTGCAAGGAAGGGGAAACATGTGGTAGTGGTTGTTTCCGCACGGGGTGACACCACCGATGACTTGATCAGTCTGGCCCGGGAAATTACGAACGAACCGCCTAAACGGGAAATGGATATGCTTTTGGCGACAGGGGAACAGATATCCATTGCGCTATTGGCTATGGCCATCGACAAGCTTGGCCACCCCGTAATTTCCTTGACTGGGCCGCAAGCAGGCATTTCCACTGACGCGGTGCACACCAAGGCACGTATTCAGGATATTAATACAAGACGCATCAGGGATGAATTGGCCGGTGGTAAAATTGTCATTGTGGCGGGATTTCAAGGAGCTACCACCGAGGGCGAAATAACCACCCTCGGACGAGGCGGTTCGGACACCACAGCAGTGGCCCTTGCGGCGGCATTGGATGCTGAGGTATGCGAAATTTATACTGATGTTGATGGTGTATATACAACAGATCCTAGGATCGAGCCACAGGCTTGCAAGTTGGATAGTATTTCTTATGATGAAATGCTGGAGTTGGCCAGTTTAGGTGCCCAGGTATTACACCCAAGATCGGTGGAATATGGTAAACAATACGGTGTGCCAATCCACGTACGTTCCAGTTTCAACCACAACAGGGGTACAATGGTGCAGGAGGTGGATAAAATGGAGAAGGTAATGATGGTTTCCGGCATAGCCTATGATTTAAATGTGGCAAAAATTGCCCTGTATGATGTACCGGATAAACCCGGCATTGCTTTTCAACTATTTGAACAACTGGCTAAGGAAAGCATCAATGTGGATATGATCATTCAAAGCTCCATGCGGGATGAGCGCAATGATATTTCCTTTACCGTTGGCAAAGATGACTTGAACCGGGCCGTGGCGGTAGTACAAAAGGTAAGGGAAGAGATCGGTGGAACTGGCATTTCCTATGATGAAAAGGTGGCCAAAGTCAGTATCGTTGGTGCTGGTATGGTTAGCAACCCGGGTGTGGCAGCAAGCATGTTTGGGGCATTGGCCCAGGAAGGTATCAATATTCAAATGATCAGTACTTCAGAAATTAAGGTCTCCTGTATTATCAGTTCTAGCCAAGTACAACAGGCGGTACGAGCTTTGCACAAAACATTTGACCTGGCAGCAGTACCAAATGTTCAGCAAAGAATAGGTTAAATTGTTTTAATCTCCTTGACATGGTGCAGGCAGTGAGGTAAAATATTTTTTGTCGGGGCGTAGCTCAGTTTGGCTAGAGCGCTACCTTGGGGTGGTAGAGGCCGCTGGTTCAAGTCCAGTCGCTCCGACCATCCAAATGAAGGTTAATAGTCATGAAAAGCCTTTTGGGTCTGAAAAAGACCGGAAGGCTTTTTTGTTTATTATTCAGCATGATTTTTTTTTGCTGGGGAGGGGGATATTTATACCAGAGGGGGTGACAACTTTGACGATCAAGGTTCTGCACGTACTCAGGCCTGCAGAGGGAGGAATGCTGGATCATGTTCGCCAGCTACTACTTTACGGCGATCGGAACACTTATAATTTTATGGTGGCCTGCCCTCAGATACCACAAATGAGCCAAAGCTTGGGCTTGCCTTGGGCCAGGGTGTTATCCGTAGAAATTACAAGCAGGCCTAACCCTATCATGGACTGGCGGGCCATCAATGTACTATCACAGTTGCTTATTAGTGAAAAGGTGCATGTGGTGCACACCCATGGTGTAAAGGCAGGTATATTAGGTCGGATTGCCGCTGTCAAAAGCCGTGTGCCTGTGGTTCTGGCTACCGCTCATAATATGGTTTATGACTATCTGTATCCCCCCCTCGGCCGTCTAGCTGCCTCAGTTGGCCAACGGTGGCTTAATCTTTATACAGATCACCACATTGTAGTCTCATCTGCTGTTGGTGTACAGTTGATCAAATGTGAGGGAATTGATCCCCATAGGGTAACAGTTATTCCTAACGGGATCGACCTAACCAGGTTTCAGGGGCTGGTGGAGTGTACTCAAAAGCGAAGGGAAATTGGTCTTGAACCTGGTAGCATTGTAATTGGTACAATTGCAAGACTGATCCGCGCAAAGGGTATTGATTTCTTTCTCAGGGCGGCGAGGCTAATACGAGACCAAATCCCTGCCACTCAGTTTTTGGTGGTTGGCGATGGACCGGAGCGAGCCACCCTGGAAAGGCTGGTACACCAATTAGGTCTGAGGGAATGGGTTGTCTTTACCGGTTACCGGCATGATGTGCCAGCACTCCTGCCGGTCATCAACATCGTGGTGATTCCAAGCCTTAGCGAAGCCTTCTCTATCACTGCTCTGGAAGCCATGGCGGCCCGCAGACCTGTAGTGGCCTTTGCCGTTGGAGGTTTGCGGGAATTAATTCAGCCAGATGTATCGGGGATTTTAGTCCATCCCGGCGACTACAGGCAGTTGGCTACTGCTGTAGTTCAATTGATTCGTAACCCCAATAAAGCTGAGCAGATGGGGAGGCAAGCCAGATTATTGGTGGAGGATAAGTACAATGTGCATAAAATGGTGGAAAAAACCCAGTCTTTATATCTACGGCTACTGCAACAGAAACGCCATTGCCATGGATTTGACTTGGTTTAAGTTATCCATGATGGTTATCCTGATCCTTTTTTTAATACAAGCACAGCCAGTGTTTGCTGCCACCCCGGAACCAGCGGGAAGATTTATTGTTCTAGTCATAGATCGGACAACTTTGGGAGAGTGGTTTGGTGGTTATATGGAGAACCTGTCAGGCTTAGCTAAGCGAGGTAGTGTGGGATTAATGAACATCAACTCCTTGGGCCAACGGGGGCCTTGCAGCGGATTTGCCACCCTTGGAGCGGGGAGGTATTCAGTGGGTATAGTAGAAGGCGGACAAGCTTTTAATGCATGGGAAGAAGTTTTGGGGGAAAGGGCAGGGCAGATTTATCGGCGCAAAACCAGCCTTGCTGTCCCATTAAACGGTGTTGTCCACTTAGGGATAGGTAAAATCATAAACGCCAACAAAAATAATGATCATCGTTTTATACCAGGATTACTGGGTGAGACCATGAAAACCCATGGTCCAAATGCAGTAGCCATCTTTGGTAATGGTGATCTACCGGGGCAAAAGGATCGGCATGTGTCCTTAATGGCTATGGATGCTACTGGATTTATCCCACAGGGTGTGGTGGATGACACTATACTGGAACCATATGGGGGGGCATTATGGTGGCGAACGGATTATAACAAAATAATAAAGGATCTGATTCCCCGGCTGCCTGTGGAAACGAGATTGATTATTGTTGATGTTGGTGATCTAACGCGGCTGGATAAAATGGCTAATGAACTGTTGCCTGAATTGGAGCGAAAGACTCGGATGGAAGCCTTTGCAAGGATTGACCATTTTATTGGGGAACTGTTGCAAACCTTCGATCCAGCCGAAACATATTTCATGATTCTTTCCTCAACACCTCCGGGGCATAGCCTTTGGCAAAAAGACTACTTGGGCCCGGTTCTTTTTGCTGGACCAGGCATTGAAGCTGGCGTATTGACCAGTGGCACAACTAGGCGGCCAGGCATCATCAGCAATTTGGATATTGCACCAACCATTCTTTCATACCTTGGTACCGATGTGCCTATCACGATGGCTGGCCAGGTCATCAAGGCAGTTCCTCCGCCAACAGGGGAGTCCGGCGTAATCTATCTGCAGCAGGTGCAGAAAAGACTTAGGTTTATCCATTTCTCACGGCCAACGCTGTTAAGGGTTTATATTCTGGCACAGATTATTGTTGTTGCACTGGCAGCAATCTTCATCTTGATCCCCTACCCGGCAACTCGCCTTTTCCGGCTTATTTTACTTATCCTGGCCAGCGGTCCTTTAAGTATGCTTTTAGCCGGCGCATTACAGGTGGGTAATTTGATATCCTACGGTATTGCGTTACTTGGTTTAAGTATTGCCTTGGCCCTGGCAGTTTGGCGGATTGCTGGCTATAAAGCATTCGGAGTAGTCAGCGGGGTCACCTGTTTGGCCATATTATTTGATGGATTTACCGGTTCAGGGTTGATGCAATATTCTATACTGGGATATGACCCAATTGCAGGGGCCCGTTACTACGGTGTGGGTAACGAATACATGGGGGTGTTATTGGGCTCAACCATTATGGGATCATCTGCGCTACTCCAAAGTTATGCTTCATGGCCCGGAGCTTGGTACATCGTCATTGCCACAATGGGTATGGTGGTCATCCTTCTGGCCTTACCGATCCTTGGGAGCAATTTCGGGGGAACCATTGCTGCCGTAATTGGATTTGGATGTACATTGGCTTTTCTGCGTTACGGATCTCTGCGTTTGCGCCACCTGTTTTTATTGCTGACCATTCTGGTAATAATCATCGGGGGCATCATCGTTTTTGATATGCAAAGATCCCCAGAGGCCCGATCCCACTTGGGGCGAATTACAGCTAGTGTTGTTACAGATAGGTCTATAGTAAGCCTGGGAGCGATTGTTACACGGAAAATGGCCATGAACTACAAGTTGATCAAATATACCATTTGGAGCAGGGTGTTCTTGGCCATGTTGGCCGTCATGGCAATTATGATGGTGCGACCAGTAGGGGTGGTCCATAATCTGCGCAATAAATATCATTATCTTTTTCGCGGGGTTTATGGACTGCTGTCAGCTAGTTTCATTGCGCTAGTGGCCAATGATTCCGGAATCGTGGCAGCGGCAACCATGATGATTTATGGAGCCGTCCCGGTTATTGACTTGGTGTTACAAGAGAAGGAAAATGGATAATAATGGCATATGGTGATTTTTGTTGACAAAGGTTAGGGGGGTGCTTAAAATGGAATTTGATTGGAATGGACTTTGAAAGTAAAAGGAGGAATGATAGTTGCAAGCATTGGGGCGCCATGTATTGGCAGAAGTTTTTGGTTGTGAGTTTGACATTCTGAATGACCTGAAGCGTGTGGAACAAATCATGGTCAATGCCGCTCTAGAAGCTGGTGCTGAGGTTAGAGAATTTGTGTTTCACAAATTCAGCCCGCAGGGAGTTAGCGGAGTAGTGGTGATTTCCGAGTCCCATCTTGCCATCCATACTTGGCCTGAACTGGGGTACGCCGCTGTAGATGTCTTTACATGTGGTGACAAGGTTAATCCATGGGATGCTTGTCGCTATCTAACAAAGCACTTTCGGGCCAAAAAAGTAGATGCAACGGAAATTCAGCGCGGGACAATGGGACCTCCTCACCGGATTGCGGCAAATTTATAGGAGGGATATTTATTTTATCCAACTTAATTAGGACCCGCTAGCACAGGCCTGGTATCAAAAAAAGATACTACGGCCTGTGTAGTTTTTTGCGGAATTGCAGGAATCAATGCTACCGGCGAGAATAGTTATCCGGTAAAGGTTTTTTATCCATGCCACCTCAACAAAGGAGGCCTTTTCATGGATCAGATCCTGTTGCCTATCCTGCGGGAGTTGGAGGCAACAAATCACCTTGTGGAAAAGGAAATGTGGCTCAAGGCTGGGCACATCAGCCAGTTTATATCATTGGAGTTTGAGGCGCCGGAAAAATACTTTTATCCCGCCCAGCTTATCCTAGCTGCCAAAACATTTGGCTGTGAGAAGGACCAGGTTCATGCCCTAGCAGCGGTGGTGCAATTTATTAATATCGCTACAAGGGTAAGCAGTTATAATGAACCACCAGCCTTTCCAGTATTGGTTGGAGATTATCTTTATACAAAGTTTTTTTCCTTTCTTTGCCGGTATGGCGGGTTGGAATGGCTGGCCCCCCTTTCCCATGCCATTTGCATGATTCACGAGGCTGGTGTGATCAGGCAGCAATGGAGGACCCAGGGAACAGGCAGCGAAAAGGACCAGCTGGCCATATTAGAAAAGGAAACTGCATTGTTGGCAGGTGAAGCGGCGGCTATAGGCTCCTGGTTAGCTGGCCAAAATGGGGCCACCACGGAAATGGTGCGAAAAGCCGGGTTTAATCTTGGAATGGGATGGGCTGTTGGGAAAGAACCCTCACTGGCCCATTTGGTGCCTTGTTACCTGTCCAATGCCAAGGAGGTTCTGACCCATTTGCCTCAGAATGCCTTTTCCCAAGCCTGGTTGGATATGTTAATTTGGCTGGGCAGGATTACGGAATCATCAGGTCAACTGCGGGGTGCTTTGGCATGAGCGTGCCACATGGATATTCCAAGGAGGAGTTTGTTCATTCCGTCTTTACCAAAATTGCATACCGTTATGACCTTATGAACACAGTATTAAGCTTTAACCGCGATAAGTACTGGCGTTCCTTCGCCGTAGCCCGGGCAGAGTTACAGCCGGGTGACCACGCATTGGATGTTTGTTGCGGGACAGGCATGCTAGCCCTAGCCCAGGCTCAGGCCGTTGGACCAACTGGCAGAGTGACTGGGCTGGATTTCTGTGATGAAATGCTAAAGATGGCGCAAAAAAACATTGCTTCATCATCCCTTGGGGAGATTATCCATCTCGTGCAGGGAAATGCCATGGCCCTGCCGTGGGCAGATAATGTTTTTAATTGTGCCACCATCGGGTTTGCTTTACGTAATGTACCTGACATTCGGAGGACACTGGCGGAGATGACCAGGGTAGTCAAACCGGGTGGTAAGGTTGTTTCACTGGAGCTGGCCAAGCCTTCCACACCCGTGTTCAAACAAATTTATTACCTTTACTTTGAGTTGTTGGTACCCTTGCTGGGGAGGTTGGGGGTAGGGCAAAGCGGACCTTACAACTGGTTACCAGCGTCATTAAGAACTTTTCCCCATCAAAAGGAAATTTGCGGTATTTTTGCCGAGATCGGCCTCCATGATGTACAGTGTTACGAGTTATCTGGTGGGATAGTTGCAGTTCATGTTGGGACAAAACCACTGAAATAAAACCTATGCTAAGGAGGAGCTCATGGCCTACAAAAACCTACAGGAATTTATTCAAAAACTCGAACAGGCTGGAGAATTGGTCCGGATTTCCACCGAGGTGGATCCTGAACTGGAAATAACGGAGATTACCGACAGGATCAGTAAACAGCATGGACCTGCATTATTGTTTGAAAAAGTTAAAGGCTCCACCATGCCTGTTCTGACCAATGCCTTCGGTAGTTATCGCCGGATGGCCATGTCCCTTGGCGTCAACCAATTGGATGATGTGGCAGCGGATCTGGCAAACCTGCTGACCATCCCAGAAGTGCCAGCCGGAATTCTGGATAAATTGAAGGCATTACCTAGGTTTGCGGAATTAGCTTCCTTTGCTCCTAAAAAGGTGAGGAGGGGGGCCTGCCAGGAAGTAGTGATCAAGGATAACCCAAGCCTGGACATTTTGCCTGTCCTAAAATGTTGGCCGGGTGACGGAGGCCGTTTCATTACACTTCCAATGGTGTTTACACGTGATCCTGTTACGGGCACCAGAAATGTGGGCATGTACAGAATGCAAGTTTATGATAGTCGTACCACAGGTATGCACTGGCACCTGCAGAAGGATGGTGCTGAACACTACCGTAGTGCGGAATCCAAAGGACAGCGGATGGAGGTTGCGGTTGCTCTAGGGGATGATCCCGCCCTCACCTATGCTGCAACAGCCCCGCTGCCGAAAGGTATCGATGAGGTACTTTTTGCAGGATTTTTACGCAAGTCGCCGGTTGAATTGGTCAAAGGAGTAACAGTCGATCTGGATGTACCCGCCAATGCGGAAATAATCTTGGAGGGTTATGTTGAGCCGGGTGAACGGAGACTAGAGGGGCCTTTCGGGGATCACACCGGTTACTACTCACTGGCGGACTATTATCCGGTCTTTCATGTCACCTGTATTACTCACAGGCAAAATCCCGTTTACCCGGCAACCATCGTGGGTAAGCCGCCAATGGAAGACTGTTACATGGGAAAAGCCACGGAGAGAATTTTTCTGCCTCTCCTAAAGATGCAGTTGCCGGAAATTGTAGATATTAACCTACCCTTGGAAGGGGTGTTTCACAACTGTGCCATTGTCTCCATCCGTAAGTCCTACCCCGGACATGCCAAAAAGGTGATGCATGCCCTATGGGGAATGGGACAAATGATGTTTACAAAACTGATTATCGTAGTTGATCATACCGTCGATGTACAGAATCTGTCGGAAGTGATGTGGAAAGTTTTCAACAACATCGATGCCCGGAGGGATGTGGTGATGGTGGATGGTCCGCTGGATGCCTTAGACCATGCTTCTCCACTTCCACACCTTGGTACAAAGATGGGTGTAGATGCTACAAAGAAATGGAAAGAAGAGGGCCACCCCAGGGAATGGCCGGATGATATAGTAATGTCCCCAGAAATAAAGGCACTGGTGGACAGGAAGTGGCGTGCGTATGGGTTTAAATAGGTTGAAGACTTTCCTGGAAATGATCAAAGTCGAGCACACCGTCTTTGCCTTGCCATTCGCCTATATTGCTGCATTTGTGGCAGCCGAGGGGTTCCCCACCGCTGGACAACTTTTCTGGATTACCATGGCCATGGTCGGAGCAAGAACCGCTGCCATGTCCCTTAACCGGTTAATTGACAGGCACATTGACGCCCTGAATCCCCGCACGTCAGGCAGGGCACTGCCCAAGGGCCTTCTTACGGTAAAGGAGGTGTTGATATATACCTTTTTGTCCTTCGGTTTGCTGTATTTGGCCGCAAGTATGCTTAATCCTTTATGTGTAAAACTGATGCCGATCGCCGTAGCAGTATTAACTATATATCCATACGTAAAAAGGTGGTCGTGGTCTTGCCACCTGGTCCTAGGGATGGCCGATGCCCTGGCACCCCTGGGCGCATGGGTGGCCCTCACAGGCTCCATCGATCTTCCCGGAGTGTTGTTAGGCCTAGCCATGGGATTTTGGGTGATAGGGTTCGATTTGATATATGCCTGTCAAGATTATGACTTCGACCGCCATCACGGGATTCATTCCATACCTGCCCGGTTTGGTTTGTCAGCTGCACTGGGATCTGCCAAGATTTTTCACCTGGTTTCAGTAATCGTGCTGGCCGTAGTTGGTGTTAGCACTGGTCTTGGCCTATTTTATTGGTTGGGGCTGGTACTGGCTACCGCGTTGCTGGTCTATGAACATTCCCTTGTTAAGCCAACCGATTTATCAAAAATTAATATAGCCTTTTTCAATGTAAACGGATATTTAAGTGTTTCACTTTTGGCCTTTACAATTTTGGATATTGTACTTTAACACAAAATCGGCTGGAGGTTCTGCGGCATGCAAAATCCCTGTCCGGGTACCAAAATTATTTCGGTATGGGAATTTGTCCAATCACCTCTTGATTGGCATGTGATCCCTGAGAGGATTGGTTTAACCGTTAACCCCTCGGCAGCTGGATGGTTGTTTAGCAGGATGAAGCCAGGAGAATTAGATGGGAAGAAGGTTAGACTGGCGGAAGGGAAGCACCCCGCAAATCTTTTTGCAAGGGTACTGTTGAATAATTTTCATCAAGTCCATCCTCATTATATTGAACACCAAGTTGAACACCGCAGGGAAGAACCTGTTCAGGCTGAGGTTGGATTAAGTAGTTTGTAGGGGAATGGGCGTTCTGCGGACGGTTGGGTTGCCACAAGCTTGTTCCACGGTTGGCAAGCCCATACTGGACTACCATTGGTAGGATAGTTGTGGGTGGTTCCTGCAGGGAAGGTTTTACGGCCGCCTGTACCGGAACTGCGTGGGACAGTTGCTTGCCTACCCTACCAGCCAACAGCACAATAATGAAAGGTGTGGAATGGACATCCTCAGATGAGCTAACTCATAAAGGGCTTTTACACCTATTGGCCCATACCCAGTTGTGTGGAACGGCCCCCTTGAAAGATACTCCTTCAGCTTTGGGCGGGGAAGTTACCACCCAATAACGGCCTTCAAGTTGCGTAGTTCCAGACGCCATATCTCAGAGCCTTTCCGGTTTCCTCGTTGGCATCTTTTCAGCAAAATGGGTGTGTGGAGGGGAAACCACCACAGAAACTCCCTATGTAGTTGTGCCGGGGCAAGCCAGCGATATACCGTATGACTTCGGACATCCTTGAGATAGTAAACAAAACCCCTGACCTTTTCCACTGTAACTTCATCGATTTTAATATATTCTACCCGTTCCCTTTCATCTATTCCTGTTATTTCCATTAAATATGTTTTGTTGTAAATTGGGAAGAAAGCTTGCATATTCTCCGCCACCTTTTCGCAATTAACTCTTTAAATACATTATATAGAAACGCCTTTACAATAACAAGATATATTGCCAGAACATTCATACAATATATCTGTTTGGTGGGGATGCATTGGATGTTGCATGATTATTCCTTGCCAAGGTATAATCATGCAAAGAATGGGAGGGGGTAGGGTGGGTGTGTTTTTCCGCAAAGCGAAGATGTCTGATATTCCACAAATACACGCTTTAATTAACGGCTTTGCCATGCAAGGTGTGATGTTAAGGCGTCCCTTAATGCTTTTATACGAAACGGTCAGGGATTTTGTAGTTTGTGAACGCGATGGCAAGATAGTTGGCACAGGTGCTCTCCATGTATTGTGGTCGGACCTGGCTGAAATTAGATCATTGGCGGTTTTGCCAACAGAACAAAATAAGGGGATTGGTCGGAAACTTGTTGGTTTCATGGTATCCGAGGCGAAGGAACTGGAGATCAGCAGACTGTTCGCCCTTACCTACCAGCAACGCTTTTTCGAAAACTGCGGATTTTTGCAGGTCGAAAAGGAAAGCTTACCACAGAAGGTTTGGAAAGAGTGTATCTACTGTGATAAATTTAATTGCTGTGACGAGGTGGCGGTGATTCGCCTTCTAAATGGAAAGATTGCCGAAAAGGAGATGGAGATCCCTTTGGTGGATATCCCATCTTGGAGGGTACGGTAGGGGGTTGCGATGAGGGCAGAGGTTATCTTTACCGGTACTGAGCTGCTGTTGGGAGAAATCGTTAACACCAATGCTCAGCTTATAGGCCGCAGAATGGCTGAATGGGGAATCAACCTGTATTACCTCACCACGGTAGGCGATAATCGCGTCCGTCTGGTGGAATGTATTAAAAACGGGGTGCGCCGCTCAGATGCTATCTTCCTTGTGGGAGGCCTTGGCCCGACGGAAGATGATTTGACAAGGGAGAGTCTCGCGGAAGCCTTGGAACTTGAACTACGGATCGACCCGGCGGCTTTGCAGCAAGTGGAGCACTTTTTTACCGTACGGGGCCGTCAAATGCCACCAGAGAACATCAAACAAGCAATGATGCCCACTGGAGCGAACATGATCCCAAATCCGATCGGAACAGCACCCGGCCTTTGCCTCACCCACGGAGGTTGTTTGTTTATTGCTTTACCCGGACCACCTAATGAGTTTGAGTTGATGCTGGAGGAACAGGTGAGCCGAATTGTAGCTACAAGGGGAGAGGGAACCATTATTTCCCATACCCTGAAGGTATGCGGTATTGGCGAATCCCATCTGTGCCAGCTCATCTCCGATTTAATGCAGGGTGCCAACCCCACCCTTGCTCCAACCGCAAAAATCGGGGAGATACATCTCCGCATCACCGCCAAGTCGCCAAACAGGAATACCGCCCTTGCCATGATCGGTGATCTTGAAAAAAGGGTAATGGAGCGGGTTGGAAGGTATGTTTTCGGGTGTAATGCGGAAACTTTAGAAGGGGTGGTCGGCAACTTGTTATCCGTACAGGGCAAAACACTGGCGGTGGCAGAGTCCTGTACCGGAGGGCTGCTAGCTCACCGTTTGACCAATGTTCCCGGCAGTTCGGCCTACCTCCAATTGGCTGTGGTGGCCTACCACAACAGGTGGAAAAAGGAATTGTTGGGTGTCCAGGAAGAAAATCTTACAACATATGGTGCAGTTAGTGCTGAAGTTGCCAGGGATATGGCGGAGGGGATTCGGGATAAAGCCGGCTGTGACATTGGTATAGGAATTACAGGCATTGCAGGGCCAGGGGGAGGAAGTGACGAAAAACCTGTGGGGCTTGTACACTACGGTATTGCGGGACGAAATTGGTACCTTGGACGCCATGAGGTATTTTGGGGCAGTAGGGAGGAGATCAAATACCGTGCTACCCAGGCGGTTTTGGCTTTATTATGGCAAAAGTTGCGGGAGAATTAGAGCTTGAGGGTATACATGTTGTCTCCCACCGGCTGAAACCCAGACTTAACCCACAGGTTACGCACACTTGACTTTGAGGTAAGGTTAATCTGTTTCAGATTATGCTCCTTTGCCCAATTAGTAACAGCTTCGATGACAGAGCGGGCGTATCCCTTTCCTCGGAGGTGTTCCGGTATATAGAGGAGAACGATGGTCAAGGTGTGTTCCTTAATCGATAATGTTAAAGAAAAGGGATCCGGTTGCCCGGAACTGTATTCAAAATTGAGAATATAATGATCAAGTTTATTAAAGGAAGAAAACTTGATGGGCGTGGCAAAAATTCTTTCCAGGCCCATCTTTAGGGTGCCAATCTCTAGGCGCTCAAATGCATGCATGGTATCAAACCATTCATCACGGCCGGTAAGCACTTTTTTTAGAGTATAAAACTGTAGTCCAATATAAACCAATGCGACTGCCACTCCGGCTGGGAGGTACAATCCTGCGCCAATGGCCAGGCCCAGTGCACTGGTAACCCAAAGGGTGGTAGCAGTGGTCAATCCTCTAACCCATGAACCTTCCCGCCAAATAGTGCCCGCCCCAATAAATCCCATCCCGGTAACCACCTGGGCAGCTAGCCTTGCTGGATCCTTTTGGCCTTCGAAAGTTGTAAAACCGTAGATGGATACGATCATGAATAAGGCTGAGGCGAGACAAACCAGAGCATGGGTCCTGGAGCCTGCTGGCTTTTGCTGGTAGGTGCGCTCATACCCTACTACACCCCCGGCGGCAAAAGCCAGTACCAGGCGCAGTGCTATAACCAGTTGGGTATTCCAATCCAACTCCGTCACCTCCAGGGTAAAACACCTATGATGTCACATTATGCTGATGATTCTACAAGGTGAGCAATAAATCCTTGTAACAAAAAAATGGCCGGTCCAATGGACCGGAACATGGGAGAAATAGTATTATAATTTGCCTTGAAACAGTTCTCCGTCCTTTATTAGGACAAATTCTACATAGCAATACGGGCAGGTGATCCGATCTCCACTTTGAGCATTCAGGGCTAAATGAACTTCATTAACACAGACTGGACATTTAACTTTCATTACCTATATCCCCCTTTCTTTTACGCAAATAATTGTACACGATAAAAGGATGCTATGAAAGCTATTGTAAAGGTTTACGATTACTGCGAATATGGTATAATTAGCAAAAAGAGGTAAGGGGGGGGATGTACTTGAAAATAACCTTTCATGGCCATGCTTGTTTTGAGTTGGAGAGCAGCGGGCACAGGATCATTATTGATCCATGGCTGACCGGTAACCCATTGGCCAAGGCTAAGCCCGAGGGCATTTCGCCGGAAGCTATTTTAGTAAGTCATGGCCACTGGGATCACCTTGGCGATGCGGTTGCCATTGCCACTAAATCCGGCGCAACCATAATAGGAGTAGCTGAACTGTGTCACTACTGCCAAGGGCTTGGAGCCAAAACACATTCCATGCATATTGGTGGTTCTTTTCGTTTTCCCTTTGGGAAGGTCAAGTTAACGCCGGCATTACATGGCTCCGCCGTGATGGGGGATGATGGTGCCCGTTATACTGGGAACCCCTGCGGGTTTATTATTGAAATGGGGGGCAAGACCGTTTACCATGCCGGCGACACAGGTTTGTTTGGTGATATGCAACTGATTGGTAAACAATTCTCCCTTGATGTAGCACTCCTCCCCATCGGCGATAATTTTGTGATGGGGCCAGAGGATGCTGCAGTTGCCGTGGAAATGTTGAGACCCAAGATGGTAGTGCCGATGCACTACAACACCTTTGATGTGATCAGGCAGGACCCCGAAACTTTCCGGAAGGCTGTCAAGACCAGAGGTCTAACCCAAGTGGTAGTCCTGGAACCAGGGGGTAGTTACAGCATTTAGAAGTTTTTTTTAAAACTAAGAACATGGACAATCCAAGGTGAGGGCTGGTAAAATAACTTAGGAACCAGCTCTCTTCTATCTTTTAGAAGGATATATGCTGATTATTTGCAACAATTAGGATTTTCAGGCTTATCAGGGGGTGAGTGATAGAAATCAATAATGGTTTCCCATGCCATACTAATTTTTTGTACATGTAAAAGGCGACAGGGGGGAAATGGTTTATGGAGACGAGAACACACGATCTCATAATCATGGGTTCAGGCCTTGCGGGATTACGTGCCGCTGTTGAAGCCGCCCGTGTAAGCGGTGGAAAGTTGGATATCGCTATTCTGGCCAAAACGCAACTGATGCGGGCACATTCTGTATGCGCTGAAGGTGGTACGGGGGCGGTGATGCGGCCGGAGGAAGGAGACAGTCTCGAACTGCATGCTTGGGACACCGTCAAGGGCAGCGACTTCCTGGCCGATCAAGATGCCGTCGATCTGTTTGTCCGGTCAATGCCTGAAGAAATCCTGCAGCTAGACCACTGGGGCATCCCCTGGTCCAGGCGTGAGGACGGTTTGATTAACCAGCGCCCCTTTGGTGGACATAGTTTTCCCAGGGCTGTTTTTGCCGCCGATAAAACCGGCTTTTTTGAAATGCAAGCCTTGTATGATACCCTGCAGAAGTATGCTCAAGTAATACGTTATGATGAATGGTTAGCCACCTCACTGCTTGTGGAAAATGGCCAATATAAAGGTTTCACAGCCATTGAACTAGGTTCCGGCCGGTTTACATCCTTCCGGTCCAAGGCTTTAATTATCGCCACAGGCGGTGCATGCCGCATTTACGGTTTTACAACATACTCCCATACCGTAACCGGGGATGGAATGGCCATGGCTTACAGGGCAGGTTTGCCGTTAAAGGACATGGAGTTTGTCCAGTTTCATCCAACGGGCCTGGTTCCCTCGGGAATCCTGATCACCGAGGCGGCAAGGGGTGAAGGTGGATACCTGATCAATAATCAGGGCGAGAGATTCATGTCCAAATATGCCGAGAAAATGATGGAACTGGCTCCACGAGACATTGTATCCCGTTCTGCCATGATTGAAATTGAAGCTGGACGTGGATTTAGCGATCCAAGAGGGCTGGATTATGTTCACTGCGACCTTCGTCACTTAGGAGCCCATCGCATTAACGAACGACTGCCCTTGATCCGGGAAGTGGCGATAAAATTTAACGGTATTGACCCCATCGACAATCCAATTCCGGTGAGGCCTGTAGCCCATTATTCCATGGGAGGTATCCATGTAAATACCGAGGGAGCCACACCTATAGAAGGTATCTGGGTGGCAGGGGAGGCAGCCTGTGTTTCTGTTCATGGGGCCAACAGATTAGGAACCAATTCCACGGCAGAATGTTTGGTTTGGGGTAAAATAACAGGCGCCAAGGCGGCCCTTTTTGCTATGCAGAGTAAAGGTATGCCTGAACTGCCCATGGAACTTGCCAGGGCTGAGGAAAACCGGGTTATGCATGAATTGTTCGCCCGGTCCGGTAGTGAAAGCCTGTATCAAATCCGACAGGAATTACGGGACATTATGGATAACAATGTCGGAGTGTTCCGGACGGAACAGGGGTTACAACAAGCGTTGGTCAAGGTCCGTGAATTGAAGGCACGGTATCAACATGCAGGACTACAGGATAAGGGTACCGTCTATAATACTGACTTAATCACAGCCCTGGAACTGGAAAACATGCTGGACCTTTCCCTGTCCATCGTGGAAGGGGCGCTTGTAAGACAGGAGTCCAGGGGCGGACACGCGAGACGTGACTTCCCCAACAGGGACGACCAAAACTGGCTCAAACACACCCTTGCATATTACACACCACAAGGTCCCAAACTTGATTACATTCCGGTCCGGATTACCAACTGGAACCCGGTAGAAAGAAAGTATTAGGGGGTGTCTCCATGCAGGCGAACAAACACCTGGACAACCGTCTGGGCCTCCGCGGCTGGATAAGGGCTGGCCGTTACCGTTTCGAGCGTTATCTATATATCCTGCACAGGATTTCCGGTTTGTCGCTGCTGGCCTACCTGTTAATGCACATCTATGTAACAGGAGCCAGGATTTATGGCGCCGATGCGTGGAATACCACCATGGGTTCGGTAACCGGCCCGGTTTTTACAATGTTGGAATTCTTGGTGATGGCCGCTTTTGTCTTCCATGGGTTGAACGGCATCAGGTTGGTTTTGATTGAACTTGGTATAGGCATCGGACGCCCTATGCGCCAGGAATATCCCTATGTGAACTCCAATGACAAACAGCGGACAATGATGTGGATCTTGATGGTTCTGGTAGTAATCATCCTTGTAATCAGCGCCCTGGATTTCTTTGTGTTGTAAGGGGGGAGCAGAGTGAGAGAATCACGTTACTGGGTAATGTTCCTGGCCTCAGGAGTGTTGATTTTCCTAATGCTAGGTGTGCACATGGGGGTAATGCACCTTGAATCAGTATTGGGGTTGTTGGGTATTCATCTAGGTGACCCCCTAGAGTATGATACAGTAGTCAGTCGTGGTACCAGCACGGCTTGGTTGGTACTATACATCCTACTGCTGGTGATCGGATTGTATCATGGCCTTTATGGCTTACGTTCGGTGCTCTTGGAAGTATTCCACACTGAACGGGCGAATCGTTGGATTTCAGGTCTGGTAATACTAATCGGTGTGATCGCCTTTAGCTGGGGTGCGTACGTTACAGTATATACCTTTACGATAGGGGGGCTATAGGTGGATACCAAAAAAGGTACTAATCATCATACCAAGACCATCACTTTTCGTGTCCAGAGGTTCGATCCCAACAGAGATGCTGAGCCCCGCCTGCAGGAGTATACCTTTCCCGTGTCTCAGGGGATGACTGTACTGGATTGCTTGATTTATATTAAGGAGAAACTTGATGGCTCCTTGTCCTTCAGGGCTTCCTGCCGGATGGGTATTTGCGGATCATGTGCCATGTTTGTTAACGGTTTCCCTATTTTAACATGCCATACCCAAACCTTTGAACTAAACGCCGATGTCATTGAAATTCGCTCCCTGCCCAACTATCCAATTATTAAGGACCTAATCCCTGATTTGACCATGTTATTTGAAAAACACAAGTCCATCAAACCCTATATTATCCGTACGGATATAAAGGAGATAGAAAGCCCAACTAGGGAATACCATCAATCACCACAGGAGTTGGAAGATTATCTGCAGTTCAGTTATTGCCTCAAATGCGGCATCTGTCTTTCCGCCTGTCCCACCGTAGCAACGGATCGGGCCTTCATCGGCCCCCAGGCCCTTGGGCAAGCCTTCAGATATAACAACGATACGCGTGATGGCGGGACAGCGGAGCGGCTTGATGCAATAGACCATCCCCATGGAGTTTGGCGCTGTCACATGGCTGGGGCTTGTGCCGATGCCTGCCCCAAAGGTGTAGATCCGGCCATGGCCGCGCAATTACTAAAACGCCAAGCAGCAGCAGCTGTATTTGGCCGGGGGAAGAAAGCTAAACCGGCAGGAGTTGCCCCTGAACCCAAGAATGTATCCAGGCGTCCCAATATACCGGACGCGCCTCCTCGTACCGTGGAGTAACAACCGGCATGGGCTGACCACTTAAATGGTCAGCCTTGTTAGTTTTTATGGTATTTAGGCACCACCTACACGGCAAGGGGGATTGCCCTTTTTGTTGGTTTTGGGCAGGATTCTCCTCCAACAGAGCGAATAAAAGTTAAGGTACGTACAAAGTTCCAAAAAACCCTGATAGTAAATGATGGTATTAGCTGAGCGGGTGAAATAATTGATTGGCTTAGAGTGTTTTTCCGAAATTAAGAAGGATTTGGAGCAAGTGGAACAGGAATTGTATCGGTTCGTTCAAGTTGAAAACCCGGTACTTGCCGAAAGTTCGGCCCACCTGTTGCGCGCCGGAGGTAAACGGTTACGCCCTGCTTTTGCCCTACTGGCCGGTAAAACCCATTTTAACTATAATTTAAGCAGTTTAATGCCTCTGGCTGTGGCTTTGGAAATGATTCACATGGCCACATTAGTACATGATGATGTCATTGATGTCTCAACTACCAGAAGGGGTATTCCTACCGTCAGAGCAAAGTGGGGGGATCGGGTTTCCTTACACACCGGATATTACCTATTTGCAAAATCCTTAATCTTAATTTCTGGCTATGACAATCGAAGGATATCGGAGATTCTTGCAGAAGTCAGTGTACAAATGTGCCAGGGGGAAATACAACAAATAGCTACGGCCTTTGACGTATCACAAAACACAAAGGACTATTTTTACCGCATTAGGCGTAAAACCGCACTGCTAATAGCCGCCAGTTGCCAGCTAGGTGCCATAGTGGTAGGTGCACCACCAGCATGGGAGCGAGCGCTAACCAGCTATGGTTATAACCTGGGAATGGCATTTCAGATCACCGATGATATCCTGGATTTGATTGCGGATGCAGCCGAGTTGGGCAAACCCATTGGGGGGGACTTACGCCAGGGTATTATTACCCTTCCGATAATTTATGCCATGAAGAACAGTTCCCGTGCTCAAGAATTGCAGACAATGGTGGCCATGAGACCAAAAAGCGATGCTGATATTGCCAATGCCATTGATATTATTAAGGAAAGCGGGGCCATTGATTATGCGGCAAGAGTGGCTGAAGCATATGTAAATAAAGCAAAGAAAGCCCTTTCCGGTTTACCCGCCAATCCAGCGAGGCATAGTATGCAGTTAATCGCTGAATTCATAAAGGTAAGAAACCACTGAGACAAAATGCCTGTCCGGAAAGGGGGTGAACAACAAGTGAGAAAGTCTAGAATTGGGCTGCTCTTTTTAATTGTACTAGCCATTCTGGTTCTGGCGGGATGTGCTAGCGGTAAAAAGGTTGATACTGACAAAAGTCTTCCAGAACATGTTCAACCAGTCGCGAGGGATCTTAAGTTTGTCAGTTCCGATCAGATGGCTGGTGGTTGTGCCAGTTGCCATATGGGTCCACTCAGCCTGT
The DNA here is from genome assembly GCA_002339345.1 of Firmicutes bacterium UBA2598. Lineage (GTDB taxonomy): Bacteria > Bacillota > PH28-bin88 > PH28-bin88 > PH28-bin88 > UBA2598. Next base: position 64,483 of record DDKM01000032.1, read on the forward strand.
CCAGCATGTTACAAAAGATGAACCATCCGCCAATGCCGATGGACTCAGTCAGTCAATGCTTAAGCTGCCATGGCAACGACAAACCATTCCCCTTTAAAAACATGCTACACAAAGCCCATAAGATTGGAACTCCCAGCGCTGTAGTTACAAGTTGTGTTGCTTGCCATACCATGGGTATTGATGGGGTTTTTGGTGTGAAAGGAATGCTTGCAGATGGGTTCCAGGAGTTGACCATCAAGGCAACTACGGTGGATGATGCACCGGATGGGTGTAATAGTTGTCATCAAACTTATGCCGGTGGAAAAGATTATTCTCTCAAAGCTGAGACAACAAAAATGAATGCAGCCTCAGGTCATCCTGTCGTGCCGGCCGCCGATGCCAAACAATGCCTGACATGCCATAAGCCGGGAGGCAACCTGCCCCTTAGCAGAGGTCTGCACTTGGCTCATTTGGTGGGTGAACAGAATTATTTCGTTACCACCTATGGAGCCAGTTGCCTGCAATGCCATGTGGCAGACGATAAGGGGTCCATTTCCGTCAAAGGGCTCAGGTAGGATCAACAGTTGCGGGAGAGGCATCTGTCAATGGTGCCTCTCTTGCCTTGTCTTTTATGGCATTAATTCCACTAATAGGTTGGCCCGATTAACAGGATTTGACCATTATTTCACGAAGAAAATGTACAGAATTTCTTCGGAAATGGTATAATAAATGCAATTTGAAGCTGGGAGAGGGCTTCCATTGGTCACACCATATCCTATTAGTTTAAGACTGGCAGGACAACAATGCCTGGTGATTGGTGGGGGCCGGGTTGCTGAACGCAAAATCCGCACCTTGCTTGAGCATGGAGGCTTGGTCAACGTGATCAGCCCCCGCCTTACCGATGCCCTTTTTCAAATGAAGCAACAGGGGCAGATCAGACATGTGGCAAATTATTACCATCGGGAATTTTTGCATGGAGTATTTCTGGTCATCTGTGCATCAGATAGTGATAAGGTGAACCATGAAGTCGCCAATGATTGTTTTGCCATGGGAATCTTGGTCAATGTGGTGGATGACCCGGATTATTGTAGTTTCTTCGTCCCTTCGTCCTTTCGCCGGGGTGATTTGACCATCAGTATTTCGACCGGTGGAAAAAGCCCCATGCTGGCACAACGTTTACGGCAGCAACTGGAGCAACACTTTGGACCGGAGTATGGTGAACTGGTAAGGATAATGGGAGACCTTAGGCAGATGGTTCGCCAAAGGGTCAAGGATTCCAAAAAGCGACGGCTGATCTATGCTTGTCTTCTGGACAGCGACATACTTGATCTGCTGCGCAATGGACAAATAGATCTGGTAAAGGAGCGGATTGAGCAGTGTATGTACTGGTAGTTGGGCTTAACCACCGGACAGCACCAGTTGAAATTCGGGAGGTTTTGGCCTTTTCCAGGCAGGAACTGCCGACTGCCTTATTAAAAATAAAAGGAAAACCGCATATCGGCGGCTGCACAATTTTATCAACGTGTAATAGAACGGAAGTCTACGCTGCTGTAACCGATGTGGAAGCAGGACTAGCCGCTGTTCGTGATTTTTTAGCGAAGAAATGTAACAAGCCACAGCACATCATCGGGGACTACCTTTACACGCGTACCCTTTACGATGCTGTGCGGCATTTGTTCCGGGTATCCTCCGGCCTTGATTCTATGATTTTGGGCGAAACCCAGATTCTGGGGCAAGTTCGAGAGGCCTACCAAATTGCCCTGGAGTGCGGAGCGACAAATGGAGTGTTGAACACACTCTTTAAACAATCCATCACAGTTGGTAAAAAAGTCAGAACCGAAACATTAATTGATCAAAACCCCGTTTCCATAAGCTATACCGCGGTTGAGCTAGCCAAACAGTCTTTTGGGGAATTGCAGGGCCGGCAAGTACTCGTGGTCGGAGCAGGCAAAATGAGTGAACTGACACTTAAACACCTTGTAGCTAGTGGGGTAGGTAAGATTGTAGTAGCTAACCGCTCTCTGCCAAGGGCGGAACAACTAGCAACGGTTTGTGGCGGTATAGCCATCCCCTTTACCCAAATCGACAATTATTTGGCCGACACAGACATCCTGATTAGCTGTACCGCAGCCTCTGAATATGTAATTTCATATGATATGGTGCAGGCGGTTTGGCGGAAGAGAGGTGACCGGCCCATATTTATGATAGACATTGCTGTACCGAGGGATATCGATCCGGCGGTTGGTAAAATTGAAGGGGTTATTCTATATGATATCGATGATCTTCAACATGTAGTAGAACAGAATCTGGCAGAAAGGCAACGTGCCGCCTCCCAGGCAGAGGAGATTATTGAAAAGGAAATCGTTGAATTCTTTCAGTGGTTGGGGTCATTGTTCGCCGTTCCGACTATTATGGCTCTAAAAGCCAAGGCTGAGACCATTAAACAAACGGAATTGGAAAAGGCCATGGGTAAACTGTCTAGCCTCAACGACCGAGAAAAAAAGGTGGTGACCAGTTTGGCCAGCTCCATAGTTAACCAGCTCATGCACATTCCCATTGTTAATCTAAAAAAATATGCATCTACCCATCAGGGACACCTTTATGCCGAAATCCTTCAGAATTTATTTGATCTGGAAATATCAGGTCAACAGGCGCGTTTAATGCAAAACATTAATGACGGGAGATGAGCCATGGAAATGGAAGTTGTTATATGTACCAGGGACAGTGCCTTGGCCATGTGGCAGGCCAATTGGGTGCTGGATAAACTGCGGGCCCGTTTCCCCAAAAACGCCTTTCGCCTAATGCCTGTGAAGACTAAAGGAGACAAAATCCTGGATGTAGCCCTCGCCAAGATTGGTGATAAGGGTCTCTTTACCAAAGAACTTGAGGTTGCCTTGCTTGAAGGACAAGCCCATGTGGCTGTCCATAGCATGAAAGACCTGCCTACCAAACTTCCCCAAGGACTTTGCATCGGGGCAATTTGCCAGCGGGAAGACCCCATGGACGTGATCATTTCACCAAAGGGATGGACTTTGCAAGACCTGCCTCACGGCGCTAGGGTTGGAACCAGCAGTTTACGTCGAAGGGCACAATTACTACACTACCGACCAGATCTCAACCTATTAGATCTACGCGGCAACTTGCATACCCGCATGGTTAAACTGGATCGCGGTGATTACGATGCTATCATTCTTGCCCGGGCAGGGGTTGTCAGGTTAGGCATGACCGAGCGGATTACAGGAATTATTCCCTACGCTGTTTGCCTGCCAGCCGTTGGACAAGGCTCCATAGGAATAGAAATTCGGAATGATGACCACCAAACAGCATCCCTTGTCAAGGTCCTGAATGACCCTAAAGCTGAACAATCCATCCGGGCCGAAAGGGCATTTTTGCGCGAACTGGAAGGAGGTTGTCAGGTCCCCATTGGAGCCCTTGGTTCTGTGGAAAAGGACGGTCTTATTCTGGAGGGAATGGTGGCTAATCTTGAGGGTACCACTATTATAAGGGAGAAAATGGTCGGTATGATAGGTGAACCGGAAATCTTGGGTCAAAGGTTGGCGAAACGCCTGATTGAGTTGGGGGCAACGGACATTTTGTCCAAAATTAGACGGGAGTTTGAGCAATGCTGAAACAGTATTTAAAAGGACCTATGGTTTATCTGGTTGGAGCGGGACCCGGTGATCCCCGTCTGCTAACCATTAAGGGAAGAGACTGTCTTGGCCAAGCGGATGTAATTATCTATGATCGCCTGATCAACCGGCGGTTATTGTCCTATGCCAAAGCCGATGCTAAACTGATTTTTGCTGGTAAATCTCCGGAGCGGCATGTTTTAAATCAGTCAGAAATTAACCAGGTCATGTTGCAGGAGGCTTTGGCCGGAAATATTGTTGTCAGGTTAAAGGGCGGAGACCCCTTTGTTTTTGGCAGGGGGGGAGAAGAGGCGGAAGTGCTTGCGAAACATGGCATACCCTTTGAGGTGGTCCCGGGGATCACATCTGCCATCGGAGTACCGGCCTATGCCGGAATACCCGTCACCCATAGGGGCCATAATTCAAGCTTAGCCATCATCACCGGCAACGAGGACCCTGACAAGGAAGAAACAGCTTTAGCCTGGGATAAAATATCCACGGGGGCAGGAACCCTTGTGTTCTTAATGGGCATGGCCAACCTTCCCGGAATCGTCAAAAATCTCATTCAACATGGCCGGTGTCCCACTACTCCGGTGGCGGTTATTCGCTGGGGTACCAGGCCAGAACAAAGGACAGTTACGGGTAACTTAGCAGACATTGCTAACAAAGTCAAGGTAGCCCAAATAGGACATCCTGCTATAATTGTAGTCGGTGAAGTTGTAAACCTCCGCGAAAGCTTGGTCTGGTATGAAAAAAAGCCCCTTTTTGGTAAAAGGGTGTTGGTGACCCGCTCGCGGGAACAAGCTGGTGATCTGTCGGCAATAATTGAAAACCTTGGCGGAGAACCATGGGAATTTCCGGTCATCGAAATAGCACCTCCTTTAGATTTTACCCCTTTGGATGCTGCCTTGGGACGCCTGGATAAGTATGACTGGATTGTTTTTACGAGTATCAACGGCGTTCGTTCCTTTTTTGACCGTATGCGTCAACTCAGGGTGGATATACGCCAATTAGCCGGCTGCCGGTTGGCTGCCATTGGTCCGAAAACAAAGTCGGCAATCGAAAACTATGGCCTTATGGTTGAACATGTACCGGATGAATATGTAGCAGAGGCTGTCATAGAATTTTTTCGCCAACAAAACGTGCAGGGACAACGGTTTTTATTGCCGAGGGCTGATATTGCGCGTAAGCTGCTAGTTACAGAATTGGCTGCCATGGGTGCCCATGTGGACGCCGTGGACGTCTACCGTACTATTAAAGGTAGCGCTGATACCGCATTATTAAAGGAATTGTTCCAAAGGGGGGCAATTCACGCAGTTACCCTTACTTCTTCCTCAACGGCAAAAAATCTTGTTGAGATGTTGGGTAAGGAAAACCTGTTTTCCTTGCTAAACGGAGTAGCAGTGGCCTGCATAGGTCCGATTACTGCCCAAACGGCAAGGGAGCTGGGCCTGCCTGTACATGTGGTAGCTAAAGAATATACCATAGAAGGGTTAATGGAGGCACTACTCATCCATTTCGGGAGTAAGGACTGCATTGGTTATGGGGAAGGTGTAAAAGGCTTTGGGGGAGGTGGTTGACCGTGACATTTCCCGTAGTAAGGCACCGACGATTGAGGAGTAATGAAACGCTAAGGCGAATGGTGCGTGAAACCAATCTAACAGTGTCTGATTTTATTTATCCCCTTTTTGTCATGGAAGGCAGGGAAATTCGCAACCCGGTTCCATCTATGCCTGGCGTATATCAGATGTCTATTGACCAGGTAGTCCAGGAAACTAAAGTAGTATTTGAACTGGGCATTCCCGCCGTAATTCTGTTTGGCATACCTGAACACAAAGACGACATCGGCTCAGGGGCCTTTGATCCCGAAGGTATAGTCCAAAAGGCTATTAAGGCCATTAAGGATTGCTGCCCAGAATTAGTTGTTGTAACCGATGTCTGCCTGTGTGAATACACAAGCCATGGGCATTGCGGGATCATTGACGGGGGAACAATCCTCAATGATCCGACCTTGGAGTTTTTATCCCGGACCGCCTTGTCCCATGTACAGGCGGGTGCGGATATTGTGGCCCCGTCCGACATGATGGATGGACGGGTAATGGCCATCAGGCAAAAATTGGACGCCCATGGATATTCCAATACCCCTATTCTTTCCTATGCCGCCAAATATGCCTCGGCGTTTTATGGCCCATTTCGGGACGCAGCAGGTTCAACCCCGCAATTCGGCGATCGGCGTAGCCACCAAATGGATCCGGGCAATGCCCTCGAGGCACTTCGAGAGGTAGAACAGGATTTGGCGGAAGGTGTCGATATGGTGATGGTAAAACCAGCGTTAGCGTACCTGGACATCATTCGACGTGTAAAGGAAAACTTTAATGTCCCGGTTGCAGCCTATAATGTTAGTGGAGAATATGCCATGGTTAAGGCCGCTGCTGCTAATGGATGGGTTGAAGAGGATAGGGTGGTAATGGAGATTCTCACTTCCATCAAACGCGCCGGCGCAGACTTGATTATTTCGTATCATGCCAAGGATGTGGCCCGTTGGCTCCAAAGCTAAGAACATTAATCAGCTATATTTAAAGAAGGGATGTGGTGTCCTTGATCATTTCATGGAACTCGACTAACCAGTGCAATATGTACTGTGACCACTGTTACAGGGACGCCGGAGCCAGAGCCAGTGATGAATTATCAACTATGGAAGCCAAATCCATGCTGGATGAGATTGCCAAAGCAGGTTTTAAAATAATGATTTTCAGTGGTGGAGAACCCTTTATGCGTGACGACATTTTCGAATTAGTCCGTTATGCCCGGGACTTGGGCATGCGGCCTGTTTTCGGTACCAACGGCACGCTGATTACCCCGGAAAAGGCCAAGAAGCTTAAAGAAGTCGGTACCATGGGTGTGGGGATTAGCCTGGACAGCATCCACCCGGAGAAACATGATCGTTTGCGCAAGTTTACAGGAGCATGGGATGGAGCTATCCAGGGCATGCGCAACTGCCATGAGACAGGTGTTCCCTTCCAAATCCATACCACCATTTTCGATTGGAATCAAGATGAGGCCCTGGAAATTACCGACTTAGCTGTTAAAATGGGCGCGGTGGCCCATCATTTCTTTTTCCTGGTGCCCACTGGTAGGGCTGTGAACATTGAAGAGGAATCACTACGAGCTGAGCAATATGAACAAATTTTGACACGGATTATGCAGAAACAGCAGCAAGTGGAAATTGAGCTAAAACCCACGTGTGCTCCACAGTTCATGCGTATTGCCCACCAAATGGGGATGGATCTCAGATTTGGACGTGGATGTCTTGCGGGAACATCCTATTGCATCATCAGTCCCACCGGGGATGTCCAGCCATGTGCCTATTTAAATATTCCCATCGGCAATGTCCGGAAGATTCCTTTCAGCCAGCTATGGAAGGAAAGCGAGGTGTTTCAGAAATTACGTTCCCTTGACTATGGAGGCGGTTGTGGTAAATGCGGATACAAGAAGATGTGTGGCGGTTGCCGTGCGAGGGCTTTCTTTTACCATGATGGCGACTATATGGCGGAGGAGCCTTGGTGTCTCTACCATGGCCGCAAGGGTATCTAATTTGCGGGAGGGATACTTGTGCATAAGGGTTATACCAGTTCTGAAAAACTGTTTAGCCTGGCAAAGGACCTGATTCCTGGCGGTGTCAACAGTCCGGTGCGTGCCTTTAAAGCAGTAGGGATGACCCCTCCCTTCCTTTGCAAGGGAGAGGGAAGCATTGTTTATGATGTTGATGGCAACAGTTACATTGACTATGTGGGATCATGGGGCCCGTTAATCCTGGGGCATCGACACCCAGCTGTGGTAGCCGCCCTTCACCGGTGCCTGGACGAAACAGGTACAAGTTTTGGCGCCCCAACTGAATTAGAGAATGAAATGGCACAATTAGTAATTAATGCTGTCCCGTCCATCGAAATGGTGCGGATGGTCAATTCCGGTACAGAAGCAACAATGAGTGCCCTTAGGCTGGCGAGAGGGTATACAGGCAGGGATAAGATCGTTAAATTTGAAGGCTGTTACCACGGCCATGCCGATCACTTGCTGATTAAGGCAGGATCAGGTGCATTGACCTTGGGAGTACCGACCAGCCCCGGTGTGCCAGCCAATATCGCCGGGAACACCATAACCGCATCCTTTAATGATCTGGATACTGTTACCAAAATATTTGCCCAGGAAGGTTCTAATATCGCTGCCGTAATCGTAGAGCCAGTACCCGGCAACATGGGCTGTATTCCGCCAAAACCCGGTTTCCTTGCCGGTTTGCGGGAGATTACCGCAAAGTACGGAGCATTACTCATATTTGATGAGGTGATGACCGGTTTTCGTCTTGCTCTAGGAGGAGCACAAGAGTTGTATAACATCCATCCCGATTTAACCTGCCTTGGAAAGATAATTGGTGGCGGTTTGCCTGTAGGTGCTTATGGCGGAAAAAGGGAGATTATGGAAAAAATGGCTCCTGCCGGTCCGATATACCAGGCCGGCACCCTTTCCGGGAATCCCCTAGCCATGACCGCAGGACTGGAAACCCTAAAACTACTGGCCAAAAAGGATGTTTATACGGAACTGGAGAATAAGACCCAGCGTCTAACCGAAGGGTTGGCCAAAGCAGCGAAAGAAACGGGTGCGAAGGTGTTCTTCACCAGAGTTGGGTCAATGTTTTCCGCCTTTTTTACCGAATATGAGGTGGTTGACTATGCCAGTGCCCTTACTTCAGACACCGGCAAGTTTGCCATCTTTTTCCGCAAAATGCTTGAACAGGGAGTTTATCTTGCGCCCTCCCAGTTTGAGGCCGGCTTTATGTCCCTAGCCCACAGCGATGAAGATATAGATAAAACAATTAATGCCGCTACTGTGGCATTTGCGGCTACCGTAGAATAAAAAAGTTGCCTTATAAATATAAAGAGTGAGTGTATATTCAGGCGGGGTAACGCCCATACTAGGAATACACACTCACTTCTTCATAGACCTCCTTGAACCGACAAATCCGGTAGCGTAAGCTCCGGGTTTGTCGGTTTTTTCCTCAAACAGGAGGGATTTCATCAAAACCGCGCGAATATTTGTCATAGATGGATTGTAATGGCTACCCGGGGGTGGGGAAAATGTCCGGTGACTGTACATTTGCTTTGGATGTGGGTACACGGTCGGTTGTGGGGATTGTTATGGAACGGGTGGAAGATGGTTTTAAAGTAAAAGCTGCAGAAATGGAAGAACATCAAGAACGGGCCATGCTTGATGGCCAGATTCATGATATCCCCATGGTTGCCAGTGTGGTCGCTCGAATCAAGGCCAAATTAGAAAAAAAAACGGGGCGTACTTTGCAAGAAGTCGCCGTTGCCGCTGCAGGCCGCACCCTTCAAACGGCCAAGGGCAGGGCCATAAGGGATACCTCATGGCTGGCAGATATTGATCACCATCTTGTCGCCAATATGCAGCTTGAAGCAGTGCAAGAGGCTCAACGATCCCTAAACGATCCAACCGGGGAATACCATTGTGTTGGCTTTACAGTACTCAATTCCTGGTTGGACCATAGCAGAATTGGCAATCTAGTAGGTCAGCGGGGTAACCGTGTTGAAATAGAAGTAATTGCAACCTTCTTGCCGCGAGTGGTAATCAACTCCCTACAGGCAGTACTACAAAGAGCCGGTCTGGAGATGGCTCACCTTACCCTTGAGCCCATTGCGGCCTTAAATGTAGCCATCCCTAGCAATATGCGTCAGCTCAACTTGGGCCTGGTGGATGTGGGTGCAGGTACATCTGATATTGCCATTACAGCATCAGGGTCAGTTGTGGGTTACGCCATGGTACCCTCCGCTGGGGATGAAATAACCGAGGAAATCTGCCAACATCTGCTGGTAGATTTCGCCACGGCAGAAGATATCAAAAGGCGCCTTAATCAGCAGATGATCGAGTTTACCGATGTTGTCGGGTTTTCACATTGCATTGCGGCAGAGGAAATAATTGCGGTAGTGGCTCCACAGGTTGATGAAATCGCAAAACTGGTAGCCAATAAAATGATTGAGATCAACGGCAAAGCTCCTCAGGCGGTAATTTGTATTGGTGGTGGAAGCCTCACGCCCGGTTTCACAAAAGCTCTAGCTACAAATCTAGGGCTACCGGCTTCCCGGGTTGCTGTCCGTGGAAGAGAGGTTATCACAATGGTTACAGGCGGACCCAAGTTTTTGGAGGGTCCCCAATGCGTTACTCCCATTGGTATAGGGGTAACGGCCTTTTTGCAGCAATCCCTATCCTATATACCCGTGACGGTAAACGAACGGCCCGTGCGCATTCTCCAAAATCAAAAATCAACCGTGGCCGATGCGATTTTATCGGCTGGGATCCCCCTGCGAAAACTTTATGGCAAACCCGGTGCTGCTTTAGCTGTGGAAATTAACGGCCGTCTAACATTTATAAAAGGTCAAATGGGGACTCCTGCACAAATTCGAGTAAATGGTAGGGAAGTGACTTTGGAAGAAGAAGTTTCAGCAAACGATATAGTAACCATTACTCCTGCACAGGATGGTGCTGCCGCCCATGGTTTCGTAGCAGATGTGATACCAAGCCTAAATGCAAAAACAATTTATATTAATAAGCAGCCACACCGGGTTGAGCCGCAGGTTTTCATGAACGGGGAACCTGTTTCTGGTAATACACCGTTGATTGATAACTGTAAAATTCAATATCATCCCATGGCCACAGTCGGTGATGTCCTCTCCTTACTGGGCTTCCGGTTGGAATTGGGACAGGAAATTAAGCTAAATAACGAACGGGCAGACCTTGACACTATCATTAATGATGGAGATCATCTCACCTTTGACCAACCAAGCCTATTGCCCAAAGGAATTATTGTTGAGTGCAACGGGAGGCCCTTAGCTATAACTGGATCTGGTAGCCCGGTGATCATAGCGGATCTTTTTCCCTTAATTGATCTCGATCCCACCCAGGTTAGAGGTGGTAAACGCCTGTTGCTTGAACTGAACGGAGAACCCGCCACCTTTACCACCGTATTGAAGGAAGGATGTAAAGTAACAGTACAATGGATTGATAATTAAAAATTTAGGCTCCCTAGCCCTGGGAGCCTTAAACATATATTTCGATATTTCGCATGCCAAACCTAAGGGCTTCCTGGTGATTGGACATAAATATATCCATGCAGTATCCTTTTATTTTTCCTCCCGTATCCTCTGCAGTAAAAACCCTGTTTAGGGCGGGCACGTAAACCTTACTGCCTCGGGGAATTATTTCCGGATCGACAGCAATGGTATACCAGGGTTGTGCTTTATTGCCACTTGCCGTAATTCCGTCAACCTTTCCGCAACAGGAATGGCAGGCATCATAGGCCGTTGCTTTGACCACCAGTGGCATGGAAATACGGTACCCGGTCAACCGCCATTCACCCAAAACGATATCTGCAACCGGCTATGCTGTAAGCCACCAAACCGGTGATTTGGCTGGCGTCCGACGGCTCAAGGCTTACATGTTGCCATTGCCGCCATCATTACAAACAGGATTATACTTCTAATCAATCTTTTTCTCCTCCTCCAAAAAGATTAGTTTATGCCTATTCTCATCGGCTATAATGGAAATATGTTTAATATCTTTTGCTAGTTTTCCCATGTTGACAATGGTGTTTATGTATGTTAAGATACATTTTGTCGGTAGTGATAAACGTGCGGCAGTGGCGGAATTGGCAGACGCGCTAGATTCAGGGTCTAGTGGGCTTTACGCTCGTGGGGGTTCAAGTCCCTTCTGCCGCACCAAATACAATAGTCCATAAAACCTCGGGTAATTTACCTGAGGTTTTTGTTTTCCTTGAACCCATAGGATGATTTGATTAGATTATGTTATTATTTACGTAATATTTATATTAAAAATTTTTATAGAACATGCATAAAGAATATAGTATGTGCTCTGGAAATTATTGAAATTCTTAGTATAATAGTAGTATAAATTATTTCTTTCACTTTCGCTATACCCCAAAGAAAGGGGGGGGTACCGCACAAAGGGTATTTCGCTAAAAATCAAAGAGCCCAGATTTGAAAAATCGGAGGTGGAGATGTTGGCAGAAACAAAGGAAAAGGTAGATAGGGAAGAGGAAGGGCACGAAGGACTGACCAGGCGAAAGCTCCTAGTAGGTGCAGGCTCTCTGGCAGTCGGAGCTGTTACCAGCGCTGGCGTACTGGGGATCAACCCGGGTACCGCTCTATCAAAGGAAGATGTTACAATTGTTGTTAACGACAAACCACTGTCCGGCGTGCCCGCTACTGTGGTGAAAGGTGTTACAACTGCACCTGTACGTCCCGTTGCCGAATCCCTAGGCGCCCAGGTTGAATGGATTAAGGAAAGCAAGACTGTGAAGATCACCAGTAAAGCTGCTGGAACCGCCCCTATAGCTAACCAAGTCCCTGAATGGCCATGGCCATATAAAAAACTTGATCCGGAAGTGGTCAGAAAGCTAGGATATGAAAACTACTTTAAAGGCGGATGCATGTTTGGTACAGCATCAGCCTTGCTGCTTACCCTTAGCAAGGAAGTCGGTTTCCCCTATACTACTATTCCCATTGATATATACAAGTATGGCGCAGGGGGAGCTGCCGGCTGGGGTACTCTTTGTGGTTCTTTAAACGGCGCCTCCCAAGTGATTAACATGATAACCAAGGATTTTTCCAAAGTGATCAACGAACTCATTGGTTGGTATACCGAATTTCCCTTCCCGAGTGCCAAGCATGAGTCCTATTGCAAGATAAAGAACCAGATCACCACTGTAGCCAAGTCGCCCCTTTGCCATGCTTCGATCACAAAATGGGCTAGGGCTGCCGGGGCTAAGGTAAAAGGTGCGGATAAGGATGACCGGTGTGCTAAGGTTTCTGGAGATGTTGCTGCCCGCACTGTGGAATTATTAAACAGCTTGGTTGATGGCAAGTTCATTGCTGCTTACAAAGCGTCCGATGAATTTGCTCATTGCCTTAAATGCCATGACGGTGGTCAATTTGGTCCAGATCAACTTGGTAAGATGAATTGTACTTCCTGTCATGATGATCATACCAAAAAATAGCTCCCAACAAACATATCCTAATTTAAATAGATAAACAGGACAACCATTACTTGGGCCTCCTATCAAATCGTAGAGGCCCTCCTTTGGCATACGCCTTACCAAAGTGATTAGACTGGCTGTATATTGCTAATCGATTAGCATACTGCCTTTGACGTATGGGGTCAGGTGTATAATTGCACCTGACCCCTTTTTAACTCACCCGCCGGGAAGTCCCCGTCCTGAACGAAGTGAAGGGCGGGGTGGTTCACATTACTTTAACCCGTGGTTTTGCGCGCCCGGGGCATTAACACCTCTTCCGTGACGCGAGGTCTGCGTCATGAACATTGACCCACAAAAACCACCCATCAGGCAAGGGGTAATTTCAGATCCGCATCGTTCCACCCACTGTCCCAAGTGTGGGCGGGAGGCGCCGCCAGGCCGGGTATTCAACCGGCACAGTACAATTTACCGGAAACGGGATGGCCAAAGTGACTGAACGCTACGAGTGCACCTGGCCGGATTGCCGAAAGCCGTTTTCCGTAAGCCCGGCAAGATCGACCAACTCCTCCAATTGGAGCAGCTACCCGGGTGGGTGCAAAGATGCCGGGAGACCGTGCCAGGTGTAGCCAGGGTAGCCGCAGGAACCCTGACATTCTGCCAAAGGGTGCTTCAGGTGCTACTGGGCTAACTGGAAGTAATTTTTACCACACCAAATGAAACAGCACTAAGTGCTGGAGTATGGTAATGTGGACCACAAGGAGGTGGTCCAATATGGACGAACAGGAAAGAAAGGCCATTGCCCTCCGCCGGTACGCCATGATCGACGACCTGGTGGGGGTGGATCTGGCCTACGGGGAGAAGAGCGCCCTTTTGGAGGAACTGGCCCTGGCCCACGGCGTATCTATCCCTACTCTCAAGCGGTATCTCAAGCGGTACGAGGAAAAATGGTTTGACGGATTGCTGCCCAAGGAGCGCTCAGATGCCGGCACTTCCCGGGCGATACCGCCGGAGGCTTTGGAACTGGCCTTCAGGCTACGCCTGGAGTTGCCGTCCCGCAGTACTCCCACCATCATCAGGATGCTGGAAAAGGAACGGGAAGAGTGGCAGGGACGTATTCGCCGTTCCACCCTGGACCAACACTTCCAGCGGGCGGGGCTGGCCGGCAGGTCTTACGCCGGGAACAGAAGGTGCGCCGGAAGTTCGCCAAGGTTAGGCGGAACCTGTTGTGGCAAGCGGACATCTGTATCCCCAGGCTGTGGGTACGGGACGACACCGGGCAGAAACACCAGGCGGTGGTGGTGGCGGTGATTGACGACTGTTCCAGGAGGCTCATCCATGCCGAGTGTTTTATTAGCCAGGAGGCCTGGGTGGTGGAAACCACCCTGAAGAAGGCGATGACCAAGCCCGGGTTGCCGGCATCCCTATCCTGCGATTATGTGTCGCGGCACATAATCCCAGGATTCGCAGGATATGCAACGGGCTGTTTGTGGAAAAGGTATCAGGCCGTCTCCAAAACCAATTAATCACTACAACCATTACACATGAAATATCAGAGGGGCCTTGACATTTTTTCTATCCAATATATACTAGTAATTGACTGTTAGCACTAACCACACGTGAGTGCTAACAACAGTAATTTGAAAGGAGGGGTGAAGATGCTAAGGCCTTTAGATGATCGAATTGTAGTTAAGGTAGTTTCTGGGGAAGAAAAAACTGTCGGTGGTATTGTCTTGCCTGATACCGCCAAGGAAAAACCCCAGGAAGGAGAGGTAGTGGCCGTAGGGCCCGGACGGCTCCTTGACAATGGCAAGAGACTGACACCTGAAGTCAAGGTAGGGGACCGGATTATCTTCGCCAAATATAGCGGCACCGAAATCAAGATCGATGGCGATGAGTATCTTGTCATGCGGGAGTCTGACGTATTGGGTATTCGCAATTAGGGTATAATGTAGCAGAAATATCCAGGTAAGGGAGGTTAGCATTAATGGCAGCCAAGCAAATTGCCTTTAATGTGGAGGCTAGAAAAGGCCTAGAACGCGGCGTTAATACTGTGGCTGAAGCCGTCAAAGTTACCCTTGGACCAAAAGGGCGCAATGTGGTAATCGAGCGGAAATTCGGCTCGCCTTTGATCACAAAGGACGGCGTGACAGTTGCCAAGGAGATCGAACTGAAGGATCCCTATGAAAACATGGGTGCCCAGTTATGTAAGGAAGTTGCCTCCAAAACCAACGATGTGGCCGGAGATGGCACTACAACTGCTACTGTTTTGGCCCAGGCCATAGTTTCGGAAGGTTTGAAAAACGTGGCAGCGGGCGCTAATCCCATCTTTATTAAAAAGGGAATTGACAAGGCAGTCGAAGTGGCGGTGGAAGAAATTAAAAAAGCCAGCCTGCCCGTCGAAACCAGAGAAAGTATTGCCCACGTGGCTTCCATTGCCGCCAACGACAGTGAAATTGGCAATCTAATTGCTGAAGCCATGGAAAAGGTCGGCAAGGATGGTGTAATTACCGTCGAAGAATCCAAGGGCATTTCCACTACCGTAGAAGTGGTAGAAGGTATGGAGTTTGACAAGGGATATGTCTCGCCATACTTCGCCACCAACAACGAAACGATGGAAGTGAATTTGGAAGAACCCTATATTTTGATTTACGAAAAGAAAATATCTGCAATTTCTGATCTATTGCCGGTCCTGGAAAAGGTTGTTAAGACCGGCCGGCCCCTGCTAATTATTGCCGAAGATGTGGAAGGAGAAGCCCTTGCCACCCTGGTGGTCAACAAGCTACGGGGAACACTATCCTGCTGCGCTGTGAAAGCCCCCGGTTTTGGTGACCGCCGCAAAGCGATGATGGAAGACATAGCGATTCTGACCAAGGGAACCTTTGTTTCCGAAGATATGGGGTATAAACTGGAAAATGTGGATATTGGCATGCTGGGCCGGGCCAAAAAGGTAAAAGTTGGCAAGGAAAAAACCACCATTGTGGAAGGCGCCGGTTCCAGTGAAGCCGTTGCAGCCAGGGTGGCCCAAATCAAGAAGCAAATTGAAGAGACAGAGTCTGAATATGATCGGGAGAAGCTACAGGAGCGTTTAGCCAAGTTGGCTGGCGGCGTAGCAGTGGTGAAAGTTGGTGCAGCCACCGAGACGGAGTTGAAGGAGAAGAAGCATCGCGTTGAGGATGCCCTATCGGCAACCCGAGCTGCCGTTGAGGAAGGGATTGTTGCTGGTGGTGGTACTACACTTATCAATATCATCCCCTCCTTGGAGAAGATTGTTGCTGAGGGCGATGAAATGGTTGGCGTCAAGATCATTCGCCGCGCACTAGAAGAGCCACTTCGCCAAATTGCCAGCAATGCTGGCTTAGAAGGGTCGGTAGTAGTAGAAAGGGTCAAAAATTCCGCCAAGGGTATCGGATTTGATGCCATGGCAGAAGACTATGTTGATATGATCAAAGCTGGAATTGTCGATCCGGCAAAGGTTACCCGGAGTGCCCTGCAAAATGCGGCCAGCATTGCATCCATGCTGTTAACCACAGAAGCTTTGGTGGCCGAAATTCCGGAAAAGCCAAAGGCAGGTCCCGGCGGCTACCCGCCACCTGATATGGACTATTAAAAAATTGGCCCTCGCTGTAAAAGCGGGGGCCAATTTTTAGGGGGAAAAAGCAACTTGCGTTGCACACGATTATGGAGTAAAAACAAGAGCGTGGCAGCCATATTAAGCGGGTTTGATGGTAATTAAAGGTAACCAGGAGGCCTATTTACCGGACCTAATGCCACCATACCTGTACTGCTAATTGCCATACACTCAAAATGAGCAGAGTATTCCCTATATGCATCAAGCCATGGGTCGGGGGGATAGCTTTCTAGGCTACTAAACCCGTTACCTTTCGAACTTCTGTCAACCTTCCTTTGGTGGCAAAGCCAACGGCACTGCCGACCATGGAAAGAAGTGAAAGCACAACGTGGACCTTTACCTTGACTAGGCCCCTATGGATCATCAAATCATATCCCACACCAAATGTTCTTTTAATCGACTATTTACCCGCTCTACCGCCGTCCGCTTCTTGTATAACCTCTTAAACTTCAACGTATGACGGGGTATCCGGCGGAATTTACGCTGGTTGGCCTTTACCGAGTATTTTAGTGCCAGACCATAGGAGCTGGATGAACAAAAATCACCATCGCCACCAAGTGGGCATTTGATATGTCCGGTCTTGGCAGGACAGGAGTCTCCCAATAATACCTCGATCTTTGTTTTAGACTGCTGCGCAAAAGCTTTTTCCATAACCGGAATTAATCTTTCCCCGTCATTGTCATTGGCCGGGGTTACCTTAAAGGCTATAGGCAGTTCATAGTCAGCACCAACCAGAAGATGTCAGTTTATAGCCAAACCAGCGAAACCAATTACTCTGGGCATCTTATTTCCGTCCCCATCGGGCGTCTTTATCAAATGAAGCGGGAGAAAGCCCATTCTGTAGGTATTTCCTTAGCGTGGTCAATCCCGCAAAGATAACGGAAACTGGGATTTTTGTGCAATTCTTCGATCAGGGCACGGACAGTCTTGCATGTATTGACCACACCGCCAACCAGGCAATACAGCATGGTTCTGATGGGGTAATTATTTCGACCGTTTCCGCGCCTTTTGTTGAGGATGCTGATCACCTCTTCAAGATCTAAACTGTCTGGAATTAAGACCAACCGGTCATGGGAGTCATATTTTAGTGTCTCTTCAAAGGGAAATGCGGTTTGCTCTTGTTTGCTGCCGAATATACATGGTTGGGGACCTACTCCTTCCGTGTAGATTTGGTTGAGTTTTGGTAGCTTACTGATTCTACACTGTTGGGGTAAAGTCCCTTTTTTATTTATTTATTGGATATTTTTTCTTTAGTTTTTCAATGGTTTTAGGGGCTACGCATGTTGCTTGGGGGAAAAACAAAAAAGAGCTTTTTATAAAGCTCCCTATAATCAGTGGCTGGGGCGGCTGGATTCGAACCAACACATGGCGGATCCAAAGTCCGCTGCCTTACCGTTTGGCTACGCCCCAATAACGGGAAAAATTGGGGTGGATGATGGGACTTGAACCCACGACCCCCAGAGCCACAATCTGGTGCTCTAGCCGACTGAGCTACACCCACCGCGCAACGGCAACATTTATATTAACACTCTCATCTATAGATGTCAAGCAATATACCATTGGACCAGAGCTGAAGCATGAAAAATACCCGCAGGCCGCTATTTTTTCACACCTTCACAAGAAAATAGCGCGAAAGGTTATTTCGTTCCAACCCTGTAAGCCCTGATATGCCTGCGTTTTAAAAGTCGTGCGTCAGCTCTGCCCCTAAAAACAAAAAACCGCAGGCCATGCGGTATCAGAAACTGCTATGGTGCGCCTGAAGGGATTCGAACCCCTGACCCACGGATTAGAAGTCCGTTGCTCTATCCAACTGAGCTACAGGCGCCTGCTGCCTAAAAAAATGGAGCGGGTGATGGGAATCGAACCCACGCGACTAGCTTGGAAGGCTAGGGCTCTACCATTGAGCTACACCCGCATCTTTACCATGGATATCCCGGAATTATACACAGGTAAACTGCAGGATTTAGTATAGCCAATAACGGGGCATTTGTCAAAAGTTATTTATCACCATATGACGGAGATGGTACCCATCAGGGCTAACGGTCAACCAGCCATAGGATCCTTGTTGATGATCCCGTGGACGGCAAGGGCTGCCAGGATTAAATAGGTGCAGGTTTTCCATCTTCTGGTCCAGGGGCACGTGGGTATGGCCAAAGATGCACACATCCACTCCCAGCTGTTTTCCACGCCGGACTATCTCCGACAAACCGGCCTTTACCCCTAAACGATGTCCATGGGTAATCAGGATTTTTATGCCAGATAGGTCCACCACCAGCTCATCCGGCCCCCGCCGGCCCCAGTCACAGTTACCGGCTACACCATAGACCTGGCAGGGGTAATTTTTTTGAATCCACACACTGTCTGCAAAATGATCGCCAGCGTGTATAACGGCATCCGGTACTCCCCCCTGCTTGATGACCGCCTCCAGGATACGGCGATCACCGTGGGTATCGCTCACCACCAGCACCCTTGGCATCATCCATCACCCCATGCAGATACTCCGATCTCCTCAAACACCAACCAGCCTGCAGATTATTTCCGCCGCCCGGCGGAAAGCCTGGGCCCGGTGGCTGATGGTGTTTTTCACCTCCGGCGCCAGTTCAGCCATGGTACACCCGAATGCAGGAAGGTAAAAAAGGGGATCATACCCAAACCCATTGATCCCCCTCGGTTCATACCCGATCTCGCCCTCACAGGTACCGTCTACCAGATAACACTGTCCCCCAGGCGTTACCACGGCGATGGTACAGCGAAAACGGGCAGTCCGCCGGCCCGGTGTCACATCCGCCATCAACTGCAATAGTTTTTCATTGTTTCGACGGTCGTCCTTGGGTTCACCGGCAAAACGGGCGGACAACACACCGGGTGCCCCACCGAGGGCATCAACCTCCAGGCCGGAGTCGTCTGCAATGGCCAGCAAACCTGTGCGGTTTGCCGTATCAACGGCCTTCAGGCTGGCGTTTTCCGCAAAAGTCCGGCCCGTTTCCTCCACCTCCGGTAAGGCGGGAAAGTCTGCCAGGCTCAGCATTTCCACCGGCAAGGGCGCCAATAGGGCCCTGAATTCCTTCAGCTTACCCATATTGCGGGTCGCCAGGACTATCTGTTTATTCATGGTACAATAATTCCTTCCGCCACCGGCCCAAGGGCCTGTTTTTGCATTTCCACCAAGTGTTTTACGGCTGTAGCGGCCAGATCAAGCATGGCCTCCAGTTCCGCCCGGGTAAAGGGATAATCCTCGGCAGTACCTTGTACCTCTACCAGCTTCCCGCTGGCGGTCATCACCACATTCATATCCACCTGGGCACGGGCATCCTCATCATAACATAAATCCACCATTAACTCATCCTGTACCTTACCCACACTGATGGCTGCCAGGTAGTCCACCACCGGCAGGCGGGGCAAATGACCCTCATCAACCAAGTGCTGCATGGCATCCACCATGGCCACAAAACTACCGGTAATGGCGGTGGTGCGGGTACCCCCATCCGCCTGGATGACATCACAATCCAAGGTAATGGTCCTTTCCCCCAAAATGGACAGATCCACCACCGAGCGTAAGGAACGCCCGATCAACCGCTGGATTTCGTGGGTGCGTCCCCCGATCTTGCCCTTTGCCGCTTCCCTCACCGTGCGAACCTGGGTAGCCCGGGGAAGCATGGCGTATTCCGCGGTAATCCATCCCCTGCCGGAACCCTTGGCAAAGGGAGGCACCTTTTCCTCCACAGTTGCCGTGCAAATTACCCTGGTCTGTCCTGCCTCCACCAGCACCGATCCCTCGGCATGTTTAATATAACCACGGGTGATCCGGATCGGTCTGACCTCACCGACTGTACGGCCATCTATGCGTGCCACAGTACATCTACCTCCAGGAAACAGATTGCCAATAGTAGATTTAACCGGTACCGGTCAAGTTTTTCAAACCGTCAATACCGCTGCCGGACCCCCCAGGCAATTGGTGGGCAGACCCCACCAGACCTACCATGATGTAAAGTTGCTGCACGGGATCCCACCGAAATTCGGGCATCAACCGGAAATTCTCCACCTCACCCGTCCGCTTTAGGTGAATGCGGGGTCCGGTGCAGTTGACCAATAGGTCACCAATGCGGATGTGATTCTCATCCACGTAGGCAATTTCCACATCATTGCGGATGTAGTCCTTTACCCGGTCTTCCACCTCCACCAGGTCGATGGCTGGTATGGCATCAAACTCCAATATAAATCCATGTTTGATGTCCCCATGCACCCGCGGTTTGGGGATCCCCATACCGTCCAGCACCAATCCCGTCAAATCCTCAGCGGTATGGGCCATTTTGCGGTAACGAATGGAGTTAAAGACAATCCCGGCAATATCCTGTGGATCGGGGCCGAAAAGTCCCGGCCTGGTTACGATGACCTCTTCGCCAACCCCGATCAGCACCTCCGGTTTAATGTCCAGGTAGGGATGTAGCAGTTCATAATGTTCCACCACCACCCGCCGCCCCTTCATGATGGCCTGGCGGGCAGCTTCCGCCAGTTCACCCGGTTGGGTAAAGGCGGTCTCGAAGCGCACATCCAGGTGGTAGGTGTGATGGCGAAAGAACCCTCGCTGGGCATGGTCCAGCAGGGGCAGTGGTCTGATGTTTACATTATTGTCATCATTGGTCAGCTCCAGTCCCGGAAACATGCCACTGATAAGCAGGGATTTGCCGGCGCCGGCATCACCAATTAACCCGATTAAGCGATCTTCTGCACTGAGGTAGCGCTGGGCCACATTGGCCCCCAAGTGGATCAGCCGCTTTTTTCCCCTGGGGGCAAAATACACGGCGTGCATCAAGTATTCATGGATCCCGATCACACCCAATCTTCCTACCCCCATTCCCACCGGCCAAAAACCGGTACCTGCCACGCCCACTGCTATGGCCAAAGGCCTTCCGCCGGGTCAAAGCAGGCAACCAGCCGTTAGATTCTGTATGCCAAGTTCTCTTCAGCCAGCTCAGGTTCAATACCTGCCGCTACCGCCTCCTGCCGCAGGGCATCCAGGTCATAGCCAGGCCAAAAATGGGTCAACACCAGCCGTTGCACACCAGCCTGCACCGCTAGCTCACCAGCCTGGCGTGCCAGCACGTGACCTGTTTTGAGGGCATATTCGGCATCCCTTTCCATGATACTGGCTTCACAAAGCAGCAAATCCGCCTTGGCTGCCAGCAAAGGCAGTCCATCGAACCATCCGGTATCCCCAGTGTATACCAACCGGCGCCCGCCAGCGGTTACCGCCACACCGATGGTAGGAAAGCCGTGGAGTGTACGGAATGGCTCAATGACAAAGGGCCCGATGGTAATAGGGGGGTAACTGCATCCGGGCTCATCCGCCAGGGCGCCTACCTCTTTAACCCGAAAGGCCCGTACCATCTGCTGCAACTGGCTGACTGCCTCTCCCGGCGGCACCACCAACGGCAGTGGTTCCGCCTCCCGGCCTTCCCGCTGCTGCCCCTCCCAGGCGTGGCGCAAAGCGATTAAATCACCCCAATGGTCAGCATGAAAATGGCTGATCACTACACCGTGCAAATCGCGCCATGGCAAACGCGACATCACCCCGTGGCCACAATCCAGCAGCAGACTGGCTCCGGCATGGGTGACCAGATAGCCGGAACACGCCCCGCCCATCCGGGGGTAGGGAGCCCAACAGCCCAATACTTTTAGTTCCATCCCCAAAACCTCCCCTTCAAACTCCATTCACTGAGCGGCTTCTGCCAGACAGCAACCGATGGCCCCGTTAAACTGGGGATGGGGAGGGATTACCACCTCCACCTCCAGTTCCCTGGCCAGGATCTCCCCGATGGCCTTGTTATAGGCTACACCGCCGGTAAAAACCAGGATCGGACTGTACAGTTTAAGCAGCATAGGCAGTACCCGACGGAAAATGGTATAGTTCACACCTGCCGCCAGGCTGGCAATGGGATGTCCCTCGATGATACGTCCCACCAATTCCGATTCGCCGAAGACAGCACAGGTTGAACTCAATTCCACCGGGTCATGGGTATGTCTCCCCATTTCTGCCAGGGAAACGCCCAGTACCGCCGCCATGTTTTCCACATACCGGCCGGAGCTGGCGGCACATCGATCATTGGTGATAAAATCCGCCATCTTCCCGTTCCGGACCAGGATGACCTTACTGTCTTGGCCTCCCAAATCAAGGAGGGTATAATCGGTAAGACCGGTCTGGAAATTGGCCCCCAGCAGGTGGGCACGGATTTCCGGTATGTTGACCGCTCCCTCCACCTGGATAGTAAGGCGACCGTACCCTGTGGACACCACCCTGTCCAAACTTGGCAGGCCAAGGGCTGCAAAGTCGATGACCAGCCTTTCCCCCGCTTTCCGCCCAAAACGCCGGTAAAATTCGATCGTGTCATATTTCCTGGTTTCTATTAGGTTGCCGTCCTCCATCAGGGCCAGCTTCACCCACCGGCTGCCCAAATCCATACCGGCCACCAGTGCCACCGGTCCATCTCCCTTTCCTAGCCCACCGGGTAATTGCCCAAATTATGTCAACGGATCCGCCTATCGCAGCATTTCCACAAAGGCATCGATGCGCATGCGGCTGCGGGCATCCAGCCCGCCCGGGCGGTCAACCTCCAGGAAAAGCATCGGTACATTGAGCTTTTCCCTGAAAATGATATCTTCAATTTGCCGGAAACAAAAACTCTGGGTATAGTGGATAATTCCCTGGATCCTACGGCGCTCAATTTCCTGTTTGATATCCAGAATGCGGTCAAACACAGGATAGGGATAGGTATACAACCGGTATTGCTCCACCAGATCACCGGTCTGAAAGGGCATGGAAAACTGCCGCTGGACCTCATTATACACCACCCTGGCCCCAATATCCTCCAGGTACCGGTACAGATCCGGCACAATGGGCGGAACTCCAATGTACCCCAAGCGAACCTGTTCACGGAAGGCCTCCCGCCGGGATAACCCCGCCAGGAAGTCCTCCGCCTCCCGGGCAAAGGCCTCCGGGTCACCGTTAAAATCACTGCAACTGACCTGGTAAAGATGGTTTTCCTGCCCACTAACCAGGTTGGTTTCATATGTATGGCGGTCAATCTCATGAACCAGCGCCCTTACCCGGTCCAACCTGTCCTTGGTTTCCATTACCGCTGGCCAGTCCACTTGAAAATAGCCCATCAACTTCTCAATGGACAGTTTAAGCAGGTCCCGATCCCGGTCATAGGGAAAGGCAAAGGGAATAATCCGGATTTCCTTCAGGACCAAGGTTTCCATCAAAGCATGGGTGTTGCTGCAATCCCCCTGGGTAACGGCAATAACCTCCCGGATTTCGGGAGTTTCCAACACGGTGCCGTAAATGCCCTTAATCCAACCGCAGAGGTTACGGGGATAACCGGCCATTTCCGCCGCTTCCACCATCTTCCCCGGGTTCTGGCCGGTGATAAAGACATTGTTCAAATCCACCGGCACACAACCGGCGGCAAAGACCACCTCCACCGGTACAGTGGTGGTGATGCCGATTTTCCTCACCATGGGCAGAACCTCCCTTTTGGCTTACCGGCGTTGCCCCACCAGCATCCCTTTGCCTATCGCATAAAGGTCTTCCAGCACCATCTGGTAGGAGGGCTGGCGGCCCTCCCGCCGGCCCCTTGCCTGCATTTTTTCCCGGTGCAGTTCCAACAATTCTTCCGGGAGCGGTAAATTACCGGTTTCCAGCAGGCGGATGGCCCCTTGACAGTCCCTGGCGGGTAACACCCGGCCCTGGTTGTACCGGCTGGCCGCAAAGGGTACATCCAGAATCCCGAGGGCAAAGGCCTTTTCCACCCCTGCCGAAAGGTTTCCCTCCCCCAATTCCCATACCCGGTCTAGGATAGCCCGGGTTTCTGCCGCAATTACAGCCATTTCCTCTTTCAGAGCGGGGAATTCGGGTAGGGGTTGATCCTTTACCATATTGATTACCTGCCGGGTGGCCATCAGCCCACTGGCAATGGCCTCCTTGTTGGGGCTTCCCGTTGCCTCAGTGGGTGTTTTGGTGATCACCCGGTGGGCACCTGCCAGCCCTGCCACCGCCGCTCCCCAGGCCAACACTCCGTACGCCTGGCTTTCCGCCTGGGGAAAACCGCCCATCCACTGGTAAAAAACCACGGTAACGGTAACTTCACTGCATCCCAGCCTGTTCAAGTACTCCCCCGCCAGGGGAGCTAAACAGCGCAATGCCGCCACATCCTGCACCAGGTTACCGCCCTGGCCGTATCCCAGGGAAAGATGGGTCACTCCTTGTTCCGCCGCCAGCAGCCCTTCCAGAATCGCAACACTATGGGACAGACATGGCGGGACCAGGGCCCCGGTTAGAGCTCCGCAGGTCTCCCGGTGCAGGGGTACACCGCCTTCCTCGGCATAGCGGCCCACCAGGCGATCGATATACCGCCAGCTGGCCAGGCTTTCCGACAGGGGCTTGTCCTTCAGATAGGGAAGATTGCTGGAAATACCACCGCCCTCCAGACCTGTAAACCCGGCAGCCAGGGCTATCTCTGCCACCAGCCCGGGATCCGCCCCCATGTGGCGAACCTGTACCGGCAAACGGAGACCTTCCAGCAGTAAGCGGCAACGATCCAGACCATGGTTAAGCAGGGGAAAGCCCTGCAAACCAGCGGGGTCGATGTTCAAGTGGGATTCCACCTCCCGCCAGCGGCCAAGGCGAGTCAGGTTGTCAATGGTGGTAGGCAAGACATCCGCCAGACCGTCTTTTTGTATAAAGCGCAAAAAGGCGGCGTGCTCTTCCAGGAATGGCAGACCACCCCTTGGCTGTACCAGTGTACTGTTGTCCCGGGCCGCCTGGGCCATGGCCACCGCCAGGTTCCGGCGGGCAGGCAGTCCCTGCAGATAGTCAAAGGCTTCTGTTAAATCCGGCGCATGCATGCCGGCGGCGGCAAAAAGGGTTTTCCGCTGTCCATCCCAGTCCTCAACGGTTATTTTTGCTTTGCTGCTCAATTTTCCTCTCCCCAATCCAATTCCACCTGCCGGACATCAGCCACCAGGGGATGGCTGCCCAGCAACCGCCGGCCCGCCAGGCGGAAGTTTTCCGCAGGACCACTCACCAGGCAGGTATGGGAAGGTTCCGCCGACCCCTCTGCCATCACCTCCGTTTTCCCAAGCACCTCAGCCACCTCGTCAGCTGTAGCGGCCGCCGGATCCACGAGGGACACCCGTTCACCGGTCATTTCCCTGATCAATGGAGCCATAAAGGGGTAATGGGTACAACCCAGAATGATGGTATCCACATCGGCCCAGAGAAGGGGTGCGAGATACCCGCTTATGGCTTGCCGGGCTGCCGGTGAGTCCACCTCGCCGGCTTCCACCAGGGGTACCAGCAGCGGGCAGGCCTGGGCATAAACTTCCACACCGGGATTGCTGGATAGCAGGGACAGCCTGTGGGCATTGCTGCTAACGGTCACCTCCGTACCCAGCACCCCAATCCGCCCGTTACGAGTTTGGCGCAGGGCCTCCCTGACCCCCGGTTCAATGACACCGATCACTGGTAGGTTAAATCGCGCCACCAGTTCTGGCAGGGCCACAGCGGAAGTGGAATTGCAGGCATCCACAATCAGTTTTGCTCCCTGTGACACCAGAAATTCAACGATCCGGCAGGCAAAGGCCACCAGTTGACCGGCCGGCCTGGGCCCGTAGGGGACATGAAGGGTGTCTGCGAAATAGAGAATCTTTTCCCCAGGCAACCGCAAGTTAATCTCCCGTGCCACCGTCAACCCGCCCACACCAGAATCAAAGACACCAATCGGCCGGGCTGTTTTCACAAAAACCACCTTCTGACCCTTTGGGTTTCCATTCCATATAACAATTATATGTGCCGGCCAGCCGGGACAGCCCTATTTACCTTTCCGCACATTAAAGATGCCACCACGGGTAGTCCTGGTGTCCAGAACGGTTATGAAGGCCTGGCAGTCCCGTGAGTTGACCTGTTGCATAAACCGTTCTTTATCCCGGCGGTTAATGATGGCCTGGATGATCATGTGCTCCCCTTCACGGCCCTGGCCGTACCATACCGTCACCCCAAAACCTTCCGCCCGCAGGGCTTCCACCATCTCTAACCCATCGCAACGGGGAATCACCTGGATGGTCATGTATCCAAGGGCTAGACGCTCCTCCACCAATCCGCCGACAAAATTGCCCGTGGCAAACCCCAGGGAATAGATCACCAGACTTAGGGGATCCGTCAAACGGTCCAAAACGTATTTGATGGTAATCACATAAATACTGACCTCAAAGAAACCGATGCATGCCGCTACCAGGCGCCGGCCACGCACCAGCAGCAACACCCGCAGGGTTTGCATTGTTACATCCACAACCCGGGCCAAAAAAATTAAAAGGTATCCAAGGAATAGTTCCACCGGCTACCCTCCCCAGTAATTTCCATGCTCCTCCGTCCCGCTCCCATTGTAGCATCATGGTTTAAGCGGGGTCAAGGCAAAAGGCCGGTAAAATAACCGGCCCCAGGTCAACAAGGCTGAAACTACCTGTACAAAAGGCTAGTGTTCTGCCTTTATGGCAAAGTATTTGGCCAGCCCCTCGGCAATGCCCAGGGCGGCCTGGGCCCGGAATACGGGATCCCCCAGTAACGCTTCTTCTTCCGGGTTAGATATAAAAGCGGTTTCCGCCAGAATTGACGGCATGGTGGTGTTCCGTAACACCGAAAAACTGGCCTCAAAAATACCGGCATCCCGCCGCCCCATGGCCTGCACCATTTCCATTTGCACCAGGCTTGCCAACAGCTGCCGGTCCGCCCGCTGCCCCTCCAGGGGGCTACCCACAGGCGCATAGTAATAGGTAGTGGTACCGTTCAGCAGGCGGCTGGTGGAGGCGTTGGCATGTACCGAAACAAAGACATCCGCTCCGGCGTCGTTGGCAATGGCTGCCCGGCCTTCCAGGGTAAGGGTGGTATCCCCCACCCGGGTCAGGATGACCGTGGCCCCGCGGCTGATCAAAATATCCCTTAGCCGTAGGGAAATGTCCATTACCACATCCCGTTCATACAGCCCGTTCTTGCCCACCGCCCCCGGATCCGACCAGTTGCCAGGCTGAATGCTACCATGGCCGGGATCGATGACAATTATTTTGCCGGCCAGGGGATCCGCCCTATTTACCGGATCCCTGCCATGTCCATCACCCCTGGCAGCGGTGGAGAGGGTACGAATGCTCACCAGCCACCCGGCAATCCACCCGGTCTTGCCTTCCGCCATTTGAACCTGGTACCAGTCCCCCTGTTCACCGATTACCGGCAGGAACTGGCCACTGCGGACCTGGGTCACCAATGGGAAAGAGATATCCGGACCACTGCGGACATTGACCACACTGCTATTGACCACCGCCAACCTTAGAGGTTCTCCATGTTCGGACGGGGTTTCCTTTTCCGGCAGGACAGGTGGCACCGCCGGAGGGTTGGCGGTCACCACCTCCGTGACCAGCCAACCGGCCACCCAGCCCTGTTTGCCGTCTTCCAAACGGACCTCCAGCCAGTCCCCTTTGGCCCCGATCACAGTCATGGCCGTACCTTTGGGCAATAACGCCAGCCGGGTAAAGGTGGTTGCCGGTCCGGCACGTAGATTCACGTTTTCCGTTACCTCAACCCGTTTCACTTCCGGTCCGGTGGTGACACCATCCGGTACGCCACCCGGGTCCGGTGCTGCTACCAGCAGGTCCTGCACCAGCCAGCCAGCCACCCATCCCCCCTTGCCGCTCTCCGTCCGAACCTCCAGCCATTCACCAGACTGGGCGACCACCGTCAGACGGGTGTTTTTAGGCAATGTTTCAATGCGCGGGAAACTGGTACCAGCCCCCTGACGCAGGTTAACATTGTCACTGGTAAGGACAACCCTTTCCACCCGCGGCTGGTTCCAGATATCCACGGTGTTGGTGGCACCATCCCAAATCACCCGGGCGCCAAGGTTCTCCATTACAAAACGGAGGGGTACCATGGTGCGGTTGTTGACAATCACCGGTTCGGTGTCCATGGTAACCACCTGACCGCCCACAGTGGCCTGGCGGGAGTTGATGGTCAACCCCACTACCTGGTCTCCGCGGCTGATGCGCACAGTCCTGGCCTGCTCATTCCAGTCCACGACATTACCGAGGGATTCCCCCACCAGGCGGATGGGAACCATGGTCCGGTTGTTGCTATCAATATAGGCAGGGGTATCCCCCACCAGTATACTGCCATTTAGGCGCAGCTGGACCAGCGGCCTGCCCTCCAGGGCCATCGCCCCGGGCATCACCGCACCCGTCAACAGGAACACCGATAACAATATTGCTGTTGTCTTCTGTCTGAGTTTGCCTGTCACCGTTGTCCTCCCCCGGGCAAAGTGTTGGTGACAGTATTCGATTCCGACCAACATAATTCCTGCGCAAGGGGAGGTAATTGGCATTTTGAAATTTTACCCATCAAAAAGCCCGACCCCCACGGCCGGGCTGGCATAACTGTACCAGCTGTTCCCAGCTGGTTCCGGGCCCCTTCACTTTAGTTGGCCCGCTTGATCAGGCTTTCATTGCGCCCCATCACCGTCGATACATCCACATGCCCGGCTATGGTCTTGACATACTGTCCCTCTACCAGAAACTGCACTCGATCTACAGTAGGAAACTTGGTCAAGGTGTTGACGATGGAATAGACCGTCAGCTTCTCTGCCGTACTGCCGCCGGGATGATTTAGCATCAATTGCTTATTAAAATCCACAATAGCAAGTCCATCGGGCTTGATATTGATATCCTTCAATACCACGCCGGCGGGAATGGTGGGCAAAAGTCCGGATCCCGGCATCGGGCCGTTGATCAGTTCTTGGATGGTGGCCCTGGCCAGTCCCACCACCTTGGGAATGTTTCGTTCCTCCGGCACCAGGTAACTCCCTGTGCTATCAGCGAAATAAAGGGTTACCTTGATGGTTTCACCGGAAAACCCCTGGTGGGATACAGGCAACTGGTTTTCCGGCGGAGGAACTTCCACCACTGGTGTGCTGTCCTTGCCAGCAAATCTGTCCTTTAGAGAGGTAAGGGACTTGGTCACCCCGCACCCGCTGGTTGACAGCGCTACCCCTAGCAGCAACGCCACGGCCAGTAATAGAGATATGTTCTTCCTGCCCCGCATCATTAATCCTCCTTTACCTTTTTTTGTCTGGTACATCCTATGGCCATGCCGTAGGTTTATTACAAAAATTATGGCAGGGGTCTTCGGGCAAAATGAGCGGTTCAACGGCAAGGATTCGGATGCTAACGGAATTTTATGCCACTTAAAGGAATCTGCGCACAATTGTCAAAATAATTAAATAGGACAAAATAGTTACTCCAGCGGCAAGCTGCAAAAAAAGGAGTTTCGCCATGGAAATAAAGGCCCTGATCGTTGATGATGAATATCCGGCACGAAAAGAACTACGCCATTTGTTGGAGAGGTACCCCTTTGTCCAGGTAGTGGGGGAAGCGACCAATTGCCGGGAGGCTCTACAACTGATCGAAGCCCTGGACTACTCTGTAGTATTCCTGGACATCGATATGCCCGGGGGCAGCGGACTGGACCTGAGCCGGCAGTTGAAACAGCGCGGCAGCACCAGCCCCCGGGTGATTTTCGTTACCGCCCATGACAACTTTGCCCTGGATGCTTTCAGTGTGGACGCCGTGGATTACCTGCTAAAACCGGTAGATCCCCGCCGTCTGGACCGCGCCATCCAGAAATTACTGACCACAGCCGTCCGACCAGCCCCACCCTCCCGTCCCCAGGGGGAGGAAAGGAAGGAGGATCGCCCTGCAGCCCGGCCCCTCGGCCTGATCCCGGTGGAACACAAGGGGAAAACCATCCTCCTGGAGGAAAAAAATATTATCTATCTTTTTGCCAGTAATGATTATACTTATATTAAGACGGCAAGGGAAAAATACCTCACCCGGTACACCCTAAAGGAACTGGAACAACGCTTAAGTGGTCAGATTTTTATCCGGTGCCACCGCTCTTATCTGGTAAACATCAAAAAGGCCAAGGAGGTTGTCCCACTGTACAACGGCACCCTTGTACTAATTGTGGACGATGCGGAAAAAAGCGAGGTGCCGGTCAGCCGTTCCCAGGCCAAAATCATCCGTAAGCTGCTGGGCATATGAACAAGGGCCCTACCGTAAGAGTAGGACCCTCTTTTGTATATTCTTGTGGATGCAAACCGCCAACTTTGCCCGGTTTTTTTTCCCGATGCCGGCTCCGGTAGTTCCGCACTGAACCCCGGTGTATTCGGCTGTCCAAAAGGCGGGTTGCTCGTCAGGCCTGCCGTTCGTTCAGTACCGCCAGGACCCCGGCCAGGGTGTCCGCCATCCGCTGGTTCTGGCGTTCGGTGCCGATGGTTACCCGGATGAAGGTATCCAAGCCGAAAATATCGCCTGTCCGCACGATCACACCCGCCTTTAACATGGCCTGGAATACCTGGCGGGAGGGGTGACCGGTATCCACCAGGATGAAGTTGGCCTGGGTAGGCACATATTTTAGCCCCATTTGCTGGAATCGCTGATACAGGTACAGTTTCCCTTTGTGGTTGACCTCCCTGCTTTTGGTCACCTGCAGGGGATCCTTCAGGGATGCTCTGGCGGCAGCCTGGGCGATGAGATTGACATTGAAGGGTTCCCTGGTGCGGCTGATCCATTCAATCAACTGGGGTACCGCAACCCCGTAACCCACCCTTAGGCCTGCAAGGCCATAGACCTTGGAAAAAGTGCGCAGCACAATCACATTGGGGCGCCCTGCCAGCACGTAAGCAAGACCGGAGGCATACTCCGGATGTTCCACGTACTCAAAATAGGCTTCATCAAAAACCACCAGAACCCTTGCCGGTACCCGTTCCATAAAGGCGTCCATCTCCTGGCGAGTGACGATGGTGCCGGTTGGGTTGTTGGGGTTGCATATGAAGATGATCCTGGTTCGTTCGGTGATGGCATCCGCCATGGCCTGCAGATCATGGGTAAAATCCCTGGTTGGTACCATCACCGTTGTCCCACCCATCAACTGGGTGGCAAAATCGTATTCGGAGAAGGACGGTTGGGCCATGATGGTTTCATCACCGTCATTGACATAGGCTTCGGCCAGTAGCTTTAATATTTCATCTGAGCCGTTGCCCACAATAAGCTGGTTCGGCCCTACTCCCAGGTATTCCCCCAGTTCCTGCCGCAGGTAATGGCAGGAACCATCCGGGTAGAGGTAAGCCTTTTCCGCCGCATCCCGGATCGCCAGTACCGCATCGGGTGAAGGGCCCAGAGGGTTTTCGTTGGATGCCATTTTCACCACATTGGTAATACCAAGCTCCCGCTCCACTTCTTCAATGGGTTTTCCCGGGACATAGGGTTTGATGCTCAGTAAGGCCTTCCGACCTTCCAACATAATTTCCTCCATCCTAAACTCCTCCTGCCCTAAGGCCTTTTATTGGAATTTACAGGGCGTAAATATCTTCACCCGCAACCACCCGGAATCCCTTATTTTTTAGGACCTGAATGGCGTTTTCCACCTGTTCCACGCGGAAGATCACCAGCGCCCCGTTAGGCCCCCTGCCCAAAAAGGCATACAGGTACTCAATGCTGATGCTGGCCTGTTCCAGCGCCACCAACACTTCTGCTAACCCGCCCGGCCGGTCCGGCATTTCCACCCCGATTACTTCCGTCTGGCTGACGGTGAAGCCGTTTTCCTTTAGCACCTGGTAAGCCCGGTCCGGCTCGTTGACAATTAACCGCAGAATGCCGAAATCGGAAGTGTCCGCAATGGACAAAGCCCTAATATTGATCCCCGTCTCCCCCAAGAGGCGGGTTACCGC
The DNA here is from genome assembly GCA_002339345.1 of Firmicutes bacterium UBA2598. Classification (GTDB taxonomy): domain Bacteria; phylum Bacillota; class PH28-bin88; order PH28-bin88; family PH28-bin88; genus UBA2598. Next base: position 96,607 of record DDKM01000032.1, read on the forward strand.
TGCCAGCCGGCCGTACTTGTTTTCCAGAAAAACCGAAATCTGGTTGACCCTCATTTTATTCCCTACCTCCTCCCTAATGATAGGACATCACAGGAACCAGACCTAGTTCTTGGGTCGGCGGTCAATCACTCGCTTGGCCTTACCCTCGCTTCTTTCAATGGTTTTCGGCTCCACCAGTTTTACCTTCACGGTAAGCCCCAGTGTACTCTCGATTTCCGCACGAATACGGTTTTCCTTGGCCTCCAGCTGCCGTACCTGGTCTGAAAACATCTGTTCGGAAACCTCCACCCACACCTCCAGGGTGTCCAGGGTCCCTTCCCTGTCCACAATAAGCATGTAATGGGGTTCGGTTTCACCGATCTCCAGCAACACACTCTCAACTTGGGACGGGAAGACATTGACCCCTCGGATGATCAGCATGTCATCGGTCCGGCCGCTTACCCGCCGCATCCGCACATGGGTACGCCCACAACTGCAGGGTTCCACGCTGAGCATGGAGATATCCCTGGTCCGGTACCGGATTACCGGTAGGGCTTCTTTGGTCAAGGAGGTAAACACCAGTTCGCCAGGAGTGCCGTAGGGCAGCGGCTCGCCGGTGTCCGGATCGATAATCTCCGGCAGGAAGTGGTCCTCCCAAATGTGCAGCCCGTTTTTCTGTTCACACTCAATGGAAACTCCCGGCCCGATCACCTCACTCAGGCCGTAGATGTCAATGGCGCTGATCCCCAGTTTCTTTTCAATTTCCTTACGCATATTGTCCGACCAGGGCTCCGCTCCGAAGATGCCGCACTTTAGCCGGAGATCCCCCGGGGTGAGTCCCATTTCCCGTATGACTTCCGCCAGGAAGAGGGCGTAGGAGGGGGTACAGGTAAGCACCGTGCTGCCATAATCCTTCATGATCATCACTTGACGCTTGGTATTGCCGCCGGAAATGGGGATCACCGAAGCCCCCAGTCGTTCCGCGCCATAGTGAACCCCCAAGCCGCCGGTAAACAGGCCGTATCCGTAAGCGTTATGGATGACATCATCCTTCGTTGCCCCGCCACATACCAGGGATCGGGCCATCAGTTCTGACCAGGTATTGATATCCTGCCGGGTATACCCCACAACGGTAGGCTTTCCTGTGGTGCCCGAGGAAGAGTGAATCCGCACTATCTCGCTCAACGGCACTGCAAACATCCCGTATGGGTAGTTGTCGCGCAGATCCTGTTTGGTGGTAAAGGGTAACTTTTTCAAATCCTCCAGGCTGCGAATATCCCCTGGTTCCACGCCGGCCTGTTGCATGGCCCTGCGGTAATGGGGCACATTATAATAGGCGCGCTCCACCGTGACCTGCAGCCGCTCCAGTTGCAGTTGACCCAGTTCTTCCCGGGCCATGGTTTCATACCGGGTATTCCAGTACAAATTTACCACTCTCCCACCATCACAGTTGTGAATAAATTACAATTATTCTACGTCCACCCTCGTGATCCTGCTAAATGATGATAAGAACAAACCGCTTGTAAATATCATCCATCACCTTCTCTCACCATAGTGAAAAGACGATCCATATGGATAATTCCACATGGATCGCCTGCCCCCTGTCACTCAACAGAAATATTTAAACCGTCTTTTTCCAAGAAAGTTTTTTGTAAAAACCATCGGTGGGCATGTTGGCGTGGCAGGCAGGATTTGCCCCCTTTAACCGAGGATGCTTTCCACTTCTTCGGCATCCGCCTCCATAATGTACCGCACTCCTGTTATCTCAGCAGCTTCCCGGGTCAATGCAGCCACGTCATCCCTAGTGATGTACTCCAGGCTGAACTTGCGGGCACCGCACATGAACTGGCGCAAGCCCTGGGCCAACCGCTCGAAATAACTGTAAACACCAATGGCCCCCACCGGCAGGCGGTCAAAGTCGCCGCCCAGCTTGTTTTTGAGTTCGGTGGCAAATATGAACACCTGTTCCAGCTGCTCCCCGTATTTCTTGTACTCGGCGGGGACGGAACCCTCCCTGATTTTTTCCCCGACCACCTTGCCCACCATGGCAGCAGCCAGCGGAGACCGGGCCATGCCGATCATTTTCACATGGGGTGCACTGAGGGCAAAACCCTTAAACATGTGGTCCTCCAGGGTAAAGCCGCCAGCGATGGCCACATCAGGTACATAGGCACCCTTGGCCGCCAGGCGATCCAGGTACTTGGTCAATAGACCCTGGATGTAAACGGTGGGTACACCCCACTCATTCATCATCCGCCATGGGCTCATACCGGTACCGCCGCCGGCACCGTCAACGGTGAGCAGGTCGATTTTGGCATCGGACGCGAATTTAACCGCCCTGGCCAGGTCAGCCGGCCGGTAGGCACCGGTTTTCAGGAATACATACTTGGCACCGGCCTTGCGCAGCTGTTCCACCCGGGCATGGAAGGATTCTTCAGTTACCATGCCAACCCGGGAATGACGCTCAAATTCGCTAAAAGCCCCGACCCTATAGGCCTCCTGCACCGTGGCGTCTTCGGGATCCGGTAGCACGATGTAACCACGGCTCTTCAGCTGTAGCGCCCTTTCCAGGGAGTTCAACTTAACTTCGCCGCCAATATCTTTGGCACCCTGACCCCACTTAATTTCCACTGCCTCCACACCCAGTTTTTCCAGGGCATATTCCTGCACGCCAAGGGCGGTGTCCTCCACGTTGGCCTGTACGGCGATAAAACCATAGCCGTTATACCAGTCCTGGAAGGCCCTGATGCGCTTCTCCAGGTTGGGGGATTTGATGACCCGGCCATTTTTAATTTCGGAATTGGGGTCCATGGCACAAACGTTTTCACCGATGGCTATCCCCACACCGGAAATGGCTGCCCCTGCCGCCAGGTGATCCCAGTTATCCGCAGCTACGTTGGTGGAGCCCATGGCTGCGATGACAATGGGTAGGCGTACTTTGATTTTGTTGGTGGCTCCAATGGCGGTCTCCAGGTTAACAGCTGGGAAGATGGCCTTGTCACTATCCGCCTCGATACCTACGGCACCAACCGCCGTACCCATGATGTTAAAATGGGAATAATCCACCGGGTAATCCTTCTGAGAAGCGGAGGTTGTTTTACCAAAGGGCTGGGGATATAGCACCTCTTTTCCCCGGACCGCTGATTTCCCAATTTCACAGAGACCGGGACAGCCGTCCAGACACGTTACACACATTCCGCTAAAAGGACAATAATTCCCCTTGAGGCGATGTCTGGTTAAGGTCGCCTCACTGGCATTCACGCCCACACTATAGGTCATTTTCTACCATCCTCCTGTTTCTCTCCCATTTTTTCTCTCTTTTTTTGTTCAAGTATGTCCCTTGGCTGCAAATATGTCCCTTGGCTGCAAAGCAATCCTTGACCGTAGGCAGGTCAACCCCGTTCTCCCCCGGGGTTTGTGCATTCACCTCCCAGCTGAAATTTAAACTCTGTCCTAAAAAATCCCCAGGTACTCCCTCAACTCCCAGGGATGGACATTGTTTTGGTAGCGCTCCCATTCCTGCCGCTTGGCCTTGGCAAACCGCTGGTAGATATACTCTCCCAATGTCTCCCTGATCAACTGATCAGCCTCCAGCTCATCCAGGGCTTCCTGCAGGTGGCGGGGCAAACACCCGACCTGTAAGGCTTCCCGCTGGCTGTTGTCCATCTGGAAAAGATTTTCCGCAACAGGTGGAGGAGGTGGCGCTCCTCTGGCAATCCCATCCATTCCCGCCTCAATCATGGACGCCAGGGCCAGGTAAGGGTTACAGGCGGGATCCGGATTGCGCACCTCCACCCTGGTCTGCTCACCCCGGTGGGCAGGGACCCGGATGACGGTGTTGCGGTTATGCTCCGACCAGGCCACATAGGTGGGGGACAAATCCCCAGGCACCAGTCGCTTGTAGGAGTTTACCGTGGGATTGGTAAGGGCGGTGATGGCCTGGATATGGGCAAGCATACCGCCGATGAAAAACCGTGCTTCATCACTCAAACCCATGGGTTGTGCGGCAGCAAAAAGGGCGTTGCCGCCACCCAGCCGGTCCAGGGAAATATGCCAGTGGAGGGCGGAACCGGGCATCCCGTTGATGGGTTTGGGCATAAAGGATGCGTACAGCCCGTGGCGCTGGGCAATGGTGCGTACCACAAACTTGAAGGTGACCACCTTGTCTGCCATCCCCAGGGCATGCTCTTGCTTGAGTACGATCTCGTGTTGCCCATGTCCCAACTCGTGGTGGCTGGACCCGATTTCGAAATCCATTTCCTCCAGAGTCAGCACCATGTCCCGCCTGGCGTTCTCCCCCTGGTCCACGGGGGTGAGGTCACAAAAACCCGCCCGGTCATGGGTATCGGTGGTGGGGTTGCCCTTTTCATCGGTGTGAAAAAGGTAAAACTCCGCTTCTGTACCTACCCTGGCGGTAAATCCCCGGCGGGCAGCCCTTTCCAACACCTTTTTCAGTACATTCCGGGAACACCCGGGATAGGGAGTGCCGTCGGGATTGGCGACATCACAAATCAGCCTGGCCACCGCACCTTCCCTGGGCCGCCATGGAAACACCACAAAGGTGGATGGTTCCGGTAAAAGGACAATATCCCGTTCCCGGTTACGCACCTGGCCCTCCACCACCGAACTGTCAAAGATCATTTCCCCGGCTAAAATCCGCGGGAGATCCTCCACGGTGACGGCGATATTTTTCAACATCCCAAAAATATCGGTAAATTGCAACCGGATGAACTTGACGTTACTTTCCCTCGCCTTTTCCAGGACATCCTCCCTGGTGTACATCACTGTCAACACCTCACATACCTTGGAAAATAAAAACCCTCCAAAGACAGGTGAATAGTTTACGCACCTGGCTTTGGAGGACGCCGTTGCCCTCATCAATATACCGCTATTGTCGCTAATTATAGCAAATAAAGTGTTGTGTTCCAATTAGTAATTATAAAAGTATACTGTATACTTTTTCCCAGTTCCTTTCACCTTGTACGGCCCTTATTGGCCATTGGCGCCCTTCACGGCAAGCCACCCTTCAAGAAGGTTTTGGCAATCTTATCAATTGATACACAACGGTCCATGGCCAGCTTGCGTAAATGCTGGTATGCCTCCTGTTCACTCCAACCTGTTTTTTGCATCAAAAGCCCTTTGGCCTTTTCCACCAGTTTCCTGTTCTCCAGGCTTTCCCGCAAGGATCGGTTATCCTGCTCCAAACGAATCACCCTCTGAAAGGCAGACCAAGCCATCACCACTTCCGGCAGCAGGGTGGTCTCCGTCACCGGTTTGACCAGCAAACCGTAAACACCGGCCGCCCGGGCCCGCTCTAGTAACCCCCAGTAATCCCCGCTGAGTAAAAGTAGCACCGGGGCAACCCGTTGTTCATCCAGCACCCGTGCCACCTCCAGACCGTCCCTGACAGGCAAGGCGTGATCCAGAATCACCAGATCCGGCTGTCTGCTAAAAGCTAGCTGGGAGGCTGTCCGTCCATCACCGGCTTCCGCCACAAGGCTGTGACCGGCCCGAACCAGAAGATCCTTCACGTTTTTCCTTTCCTGTACATCGGCGTCTGCCAGCAGGATTCGCAAACCGTACATAAACCGCACCTTCGCGCTGCAATTTAACCATTATTCTATCATGAACCTCCCCCTGGTAAAACCCATCATGCAAAAAATGACAAATGCCCACCCCTTGCCGAACTCAGGCGGGCTCTCCACCGGCGCGGACGGGCCGGCGGGAATTGCGTTTCCCGTCATATGAAAACACTGTGCCCTTCCCTTCCACCACCGTTTCCAGGTGTACCGGGCGGCCCCAAAGCAAGTAGACATGGGGCATGGTCTTTTCCAGATACGGTAGATCCAATTCCACACCCTCGTACCGGTGCTGCAGGTACAACTCTCCCCGGTGGTTGTAATCACCATCCACCACCACGATGGATGGAAATCCGCCGTTAATCCTGGCCTCCACCAGTCCCTCGCGCACCTTCTCCCAGTTCTTTTCCGTCACCACCCAATCATGGCCCATTTTTTGATACAGGTAAAGATCCATTTCCTCCACCAGTTCCCTGGTCAGGTAGTTACGCAAGAAAGACACATCATTTTCGCAGGCCCTGACGGTAAAGATCTTGTCCCGACCTTCTCCCCCCGGACGGCGGAACCGCCGGCGTTCCTCCTCCGAAGGGTTATCCCACCGTTTTTCAATATCCTCAAATATTTTAACTCCCAACAAGTAAGGATTGATAGCGGTGCGAGATGGTACAATGACTGAGGCATGCATTTTGGCAAATTCCAGCGCTTCCCCTTCCGGCAGGTCCAGTTCCCTGATAATGCGGGTGTGCCAGTAGGTAGCCCACCCTTCATTCATGATCTTGGTCTCCAACTGAGGCCAGAAATAAAGCATCTCTTCTCTGACCATGGCGATGACGTCCCGCTGCCAGTCCTCCAGGTCCCGGCTATGGGTCATGATGAAATACAGCAGATCCTTTTCCGGTTGGGCAGGCACCTTCCGGGCTGGAACGGGCGGAGAAGGGGCGGGCGGTTTGCCCAAGTTGAACAGATCATCATAGGGCGTCTCCTCCGGTTCAGCCTGTTCCTGCACAGGTATTCCCTTGACCTGGGGACGGGGTTCGATGTGTTCCTGGATGGACAGGACGGCATCCAAAAAAATTTCCACTTCCCGCCGGCCGTACTTGTACTCGTATTCCCTGATCCGCCTGGCGTGGACCGACATGCTTTCCAGCATCTGCCGGGAAGTTTTTTTAAAATGGGCATTATTTTTGAAAAAGTCACTGTGGGCCAGCACATGGGCGATAACCAGCTTTTGCTGGATGAGGGTATTTCCTTCCAATAAAAAGGCATAGCAGGGGTCAGAGTTGATGACCAGTTCGTAAATACGGCTCAAATTGTAATCATATTGGGTTTTCATGCGGTGAAAGGCCTTACCGAAGGACCAGTGGGCAAAACGGGCGGGCATACCGTAGGCGCCAAAGGTATAAATAATATCCGCCGGGCATATTTCGAAACGCATATCATAAAAATCCAGGCCGAAGCGGCGGGCGATGCCGATAATTTCTTCCACCGCTTTTTCCAAAACCTGCAGTTCCTGGTTATGGTGCATCATGGGTTAATGTTCCTCCCGCTTGAAAAAGGCCCGCAGGGCCGGATAAACTTCCGACTTATCCTTGATGCTGACCGGCACGAAACGGGGATCTTTGATTTTCTTGTAGGTGCTCATCAGGGTGCTGCTGCGGTAATAGGGGTTGACAATCTCGCCGTATCCGAAAATGTTGCAGACTTCCAGAAGTTCGTTCACCAGTTTCACGCAAAGATCATTGTCGGAAGGCAGGTTGTCGCCATCGGAGAAATGAAAGGGATAAATGTTGTAATCAAGGGGGTTGTACCGCTCCGCAATCATTTCCAGGGCCAGTTGGTACACCGATGAGCACTTGGTGCCGCCGCTTTCACCTTTGGTGAAAAACTCCTCCTCAGTAACCTCCTTGGCCTTGGTATGATGAGCCAGGAAAACAATTTGCACCTGCTGGTATTTGGTCCGCAAGAACCGAACCATCCAGAAGAAAAAGCTGCGGGCAATATACTTTTCAAAGGTGCCCATGGAACCGGAGGTGTCCATCATGGCAATGACCACCGCACTGGCCTCGTGTTTCGGCACTTCCTCCCATGTTTTATACCGCAAGTCCTCAGGTTTGATGCCGTGCAGGCCGGGATTGCCCGCCAGGGCGTTGCGCTTGATGGTTTCCAGGATGGTCCGCTTTTTGTCAATGTTGCCCGTCAAGCCGTGTTTGCGGACATCGTTAAAACGGGGGGAAGTGGCGGAAACCTTTTGCTTGCGGCGGTCCTGCAGGTTGGGCAGTTCCAAATCCTCGAATATCATTTCCGCCAGTTCCTCCAGGGTGACTTCCGTTTCGTAATAGTCCACCCCGGGCTGGTCCCCGGCCCCCTTCCCCTTGCCGCTGCCGGCGAAAGCCTGATCACTGCCGATCACGTCCCCCTGTTTGGAGTTCCCTTTACCCTGCCCGCCGTGCTTTTGTTTCTGGAAGTTGTAACGAAAACGGTATTCCTCCAGGGAGCGGATGGGAACCTTGATCACCTTCCGGTCATCGGACATGATAATACTTTCTTCACTGATGATGTCTGCCAGGTTTTGCTTGATGGCCTCCCGCACCTTTTCCTGGTGGCGCTGCTGGTCCATCTGCCCCCGCCGGTACAGGGACCAATCTTCCCTGGTGATTAAAAAACTGCCGTCCACAGAACATCCCCCCAGGATTTCCAATTAATGGCCCGAGGACATTACCGGTTTAACAGGCTGCCGGTGTATTTGAGCAGTTCGTTGGCACACACCGGGCAGTAGCCGTGTTCGGAAATCAGGCGGTCAATGACCGCGTTCATTCTCTTGAGCTGTTCCGGGTCGGGTGTACGGGTGGAGGTGGTGATTTTCACCACGTCCCGCAGGTCGGCAAACAACTTTTTCTCGATGGCCTCCCGCAGCCTCTCATGGGAATTGTAATCAAACTTCTTGCCCTGCCGGGCGTAGCTGGACAGGCGGATAAGGATCTCCTCCCGGAAAGCCTTTTTGGCATTTTCCGTTACTCCAATTTGTTCCTCAATGGAACGCATGAGCTTTTCATCGGGATCCATTTCCTCATCGGTGATGGGATCCCTGACCTTCACGCCATTGCAATAGGCCTCCACATTGTCCAGGTAGTTTTCAAAAAGGGTGCGGGCAGATTCCTCGTAGGAGTACACAAAGGCCCGCTGAACTTCCTTTTTGGCCGTTTCATCGTACTCCTGCCGGGCAATGGCTAGGAAGTTACCCAACCTGTCCTTCTCTTCCTTGGTAATGGAAGGATGCTGGTCCAGCCCGTCCTTCAATGCCCGAAGGATATCCAGGGCGTTGATACACCGGGTGTCCCCGGTAATCAGGGCACTGGAAATGCGGTTGATGACATACCTGGGGTCAACTCCGTTCATGCCCTCCTGCTCCGCCTCCGCCATCAGTTCTGCCACGTCCTTTTGCTTGAACCCCTCTACGTCCTCGCCGTCATACAGCTTCATCTTTTTGACCAGGTCCATCCCTTGTTTTTTGGATTCCTTCAGCCTGGACAGAACGGAAAAAATACTGGCCGCCCACAGGCTATAGGGCGCAAGGTGCACATTGATGGCACTCTGGCGGATCATCTTTTCGTAAATGCGGACTTCCTGGCTGACTTTAAGGTTATAGGGGATGGGCATCACGATAATTCGCGACCGCAAGGCCTCATTTTTGGGGTTGGCGATAAATACGCGGTATTCCGCTTCGTTGGTGTGGGCAACGATCATCTCATCGGCGCTGATAAGGGCAAAGCGCCCCGCCTTAAAGTTGCCTTCCTGGGAAAGGCTCAGCAAGTTGTATAGAAACTTCTCGTCACACTTTAACATCTCCTGAAACTCCATCAGCCCCCGGTTGGCCTTGTTCAGTTCACCGTCAAACCGGTAAGCCCGGGGATCGGATTCCGAGCCGAACTCGGAAATGGTGGAAAAATCGATGGAGCCGGTGAGATCTGCAATGTCCTGGGATTTGGGATCGGAAGGACTGAAGGTGCCGATACCCAGCCTGTTTTCCTCAGAAAATACCACCCGGTGAACCCGCACATCTTCCACCCGGCCGTGATATACTTCCTCCAGCATTAACTTACAGGAAGGGCACAGGTTTCCTTCCACATAAATGCCGTAGTTTTTCTCCATCTCAGCCCTTAAATCATGGGGAATCAGGTGCAGTGGTTCTTCCTGCATGGGGCAGTTTTTAATGGCATATACGGCCCCTGACGGGGTACGGGTATACCGTTCCAACCCCCTCTTTAACATGGTGACGATGGTGGATTTCCCCCCACTGACCGGGCCCATTAACAAGAGGATACGTTTACGAACATCCAAGCGCTTAGCCGCTGAGTGGATATACTCCTCAACCAACCGTTCCAGGGTCCGGTCAAGGCCGAAGATCTCCCCGGCAAAAAAGTTATAGCGCTTGATACCATTTACTTCTTCCACTCCTTCGCTCACAATCATGTCATAAATGCGGGCATGGGCCAGCCGGGCTATGGAAGGGTTTTTGATCACCATCTCCAGGTATTCAACAAAACTGCCCTCCCACTGGAGCTGTTTTTCCTGCTGGCGATGCTCCTCCAATCGCTTCAGGATATCCATAGCAACTCTCCTCCCTTGGGGAAGCGGTCTGACTTTCTAATCCCATTATATGCGGCAGCCATCTCAGGAAGAAGGCACGGACAGGCCTGAAAAAACAGCCCCGATCCATGGCAGGAAAAATGCCCTGTGGCAAGAATAATCTCCGGGGTGTAAGAAAAAATAACCAGGAGGTGATGGGCTTGGGATATAAATTTGAGTTCACCTGGCTATTGCGGTTACCGGTGGATGAGTTGCCGGAAGCACCAGGTGAAAAAAGGGGAGAAGGGGAGAATCTCATTCTCTGGAAGAGATCCAGCGGCAATATTATCCTGGGCTTTTTCCGGGAAGGGCATAAACTGGCCCACCCGGTTGGTATGGACGTGTTGATCGTAACCAAAAGCGAAGAAACCATCGGCATTGGACGGATTGTAAAATCAGAAATTTACCAATTGCCGGACGGCTCCATTACCACAGTGGTGGAATTCTCCGTCCGCAGGATGTTCGATCCCGAGGAGCGCCAGGTCATGACCAGGATTATCAGGGAAATGTATGGAAAAGGCCACCAAAAGTAGGTAATTTATACCATTCTAATGGTATATTGTGCATGAAATGGGCAAAATAAAGCTACGAACTACCGATCACACTCAACAGGTAGGGAGGTGTAAGAAGTGGCCTATGTTTGTCCCCAATGCAGGCGTTCTACCAAGCTGCCCGATTTCTGTTGCGGCCGGTCCATGGTCAGCCGTGGTAGTTATGTTTGCCCAACCTGCGGCAAAAGCGCCGGAACCCCAGGCACCTGCTGTGACCAACAAATGTTCCAGGTATAGGGTCGGCGCCAAGCCAGCTTCCTCCTGGAAGCTGGTCCTTTTTTAAGTCTAAGTTAGTTCATTTTTTGCTTGTGGGAAGGAGGCAAGGAGGTTGGTTACCAATGTGGATTTCCAGATCATGGACGGAGGGCTGCTATCCTTTGCGGATGATATCGTAGCCCCGGAACCCGACATCCGCCACCTGCAGGATGCCCTTGCGGTGCTGGCAGACAACGTACCGGTGGAGAAAAACAGACCCCTTTACTACATGTACCGCGGAGTGTTCCGTGATGGCGATCAGAACACCTTCAACCAACACCAAATCAGGTATGACATTACTGTACTGGTGCCAGGAGCCGTTGGCCGGGAATACATCAAAACCGTCGGTCATTTTCACCCTTTGAAACCAAATTCCAGCGAGACATTCCCGGAATATTACGAGGTGTTGGCAGGTGAAGCCCTTTACCTCCTCCAGCGCAACAATAAGAGCGGAGAAGTGGAGGAAATCATGGCAGTGGAGGCCAAGGCGGGAGACAAGGTGTACATTCCTTCCGGTTTCGGACACGTCACCATCAATCCCGGTGAAGGTTACCTGGTAATGGCCAACCTGATTGAAAAGAATTTTTCCTCCCAGTACGGCCCCTTCCGGGATAAACGGGGTGCAGCGTACTACTATGTCAAGGGTGATAACGGTAAAGGGGAATTTGTCCGGAACGGCAATTATCATAATTCGGTGGGCCTAAAAATGGTCCCAGCACCCCATCTGCCCCAACCAGTAGAAGCAGTTAAAAACCAGGGGCTGTATTCAGCCTTTATGGCCGACCCTGCCGCCTTTGCAATCCTGCGGTAGCCCCCAAAAGCCGATTCATACCTGGCGACTGCTCCGGCCATCCCTCAGTACGACGGAGGTCGCCTTTTTATTACTGCCCGCCCTGTCCCTGTTGGCCGCCCTGGTCGCCCTGGCTGCCTCCCGCACCCGCCTGGCCCCCTTCTTCCACCTGAATGCTCTCAATCTCCCCCTTAACCTCTATTTCCATGGTCTTACCATCTTTGGTCTTAATCTTTACCTTGGCTGGCGTCGGGCTGTTGCCCCCCGAGCCGCCAGAACCACCCTGGCTCCCACCCTGCTGGTTACCACTGCCCTGCTGTCCTTCCCGTTGGCCCTGCCCCCCGCCGCCTTGAGTTATCTCTTTGCCCCACCGCTGTTCCATCAAGTAGAGGTTTTGACGGTCAATAATCCGCCCCGGCACCAACCGGGCGGGGATGGTATAGTTGCCGCTGTTGATCTGGGTTTCGTATGTCCACCGCCCCGTTTTGCTCAGTTCCACCGCAGCCTGGTAGGCATACCTGGCCATCAGGTCCGGCCGGGGATCGGCCTCGGCATCGTGGATTCCGGCGGCAATGGCCCGAGCCGCCTCCTTACCTGCCCCCATACCAATGGTGGCAAAGGGAGGTTTGCCCTGGCGCAGTAAAACAGCTAAACCCTCCTGGGCAGCCTGTACATCCTGCACTACCACCACCTTCACCTGACCGGGAAACTGGTTGACTCCTTCTTCAATTAGCCGGAATACCTGCAAAGCGTTATCCGGTGTCAGAGTGCGTCGTACTACGGAAACTCCACCAGCAGCGGCCACGGCATTGGCAAAGCCCTCTGCCATTTGCCCGGCCTCATAACCCGGCGGGCCTTCCACCAGTAACACCTTCCCGCCTGTCCCGCCCGCCAGCCTTACCGCTGTCTTTCCCTGCAGCTCCCCCAGGCGGAAGGCATCCACACCGATATACCCGTCCACCGCCGTATCCTGTGGCAAGGTGTTTAAGGCCAACACCCGGATGTCCTGTTCCGCCGCCCTTCTTACCACTTCCCCAGCATTGGCGGGGTCAGCCATGTCTATGACCAGCACCTTCACCTTCTGTTTGAACATTTCCTCAATATGTTTCTCCTGGGCGGCAGCATCACCCCGGGCATCCTTCCAACTGATGATGACATTGTCCTTGCGCTGGTTCTGTTCCATTTCCTTCTGCATCAACTTGGCGGAATCGGCATCCAGGTTGGCTACACTCACCCCGATCCTGGCCGGCGGCGGCAGGGGTTTTTCCTGGGGTTTGCCGGGACACCCAGTAAGCATAAAAACTGCCACAATCATCAATCCTATCCAGCCCATGAACCATAACCTTCTCAATTTAATGGCCCTCCCTATAGCATCCACTAACAGTTAGTATCCTACATTTATGGGATTCTATGTCCTTAATGGTCTAAAAAGCCATGATGCTGGTAATTAATAGGTATAGGGCAAGGAGGTTTTGAGTATGGGCAAGGAAAAGACCGGGAAGAAGGGTTCCACAAAAACCGCATCTCCCGGCCGTAAGAACACACAAAGGGATTTGCCCCTGTACCTGTCCCAGGGGCTAACCTTGAAAGGATTGCTGGAAATGACCAACATCCACGGGCAGCATAACAACCGCATCCGGCGGCTGGAGCAAAGACTTGGCAGATAGAGGCCTATTGGGAAAGGGCCTGGCGTATCTCCTGGCCTACCCTTGTATCCGGTTCACCCCCCAACACCCGTTCCAGTGTTTGCCTCGCGGCTTTACCGCCAATCCGGCCCAGGGCCCATGCGACATGGCCGCGAATTAACGGATTGGGATCTGCCAAAGCCTGTTGCAACACCGGCACAGCTGCGGGATCCCCCAGATTGCCCAGGGCCACTGCCGCGTTGCGCCGTAAAACCTGCCGGCCCCGCCAGGCAAAGGCGGTATGTCCCCACAGTTTTGCAAACTCCCCCTTTGCACACCCTAAAACGGCGGCCGGCCCCGGTATGGCAGGCACACCAGTTGGCAAGCACTCCGGTGTACCAGCGGGAATATGGATGTCTGAATCCCGGGCAGATGGTAGTGCCCTGTTCACGGGGCAAACTTCCTGGCAGGTGTCACAGCCATATATCCGCACTCCCAAGGCATGACGAAATTCCACAGGCAGCCAGCCCTTGGTCTGGGTCAGGTAGGAAAGGCAGCGACTGGCATCCAACCTGCCGGGTGCCACCAGTGCCCCAGTGGGGCAGGCGGCCCGGCAAGCGTCACACCCGTGACATTCTGAAGGGACAGGCACATCAGGTTCCAGTTCCACATCGGTCACCAGTTCACCCAGTGATACCCAGGATCCCAGGCCGGGGGCATGCAGTAGGCAATTATGCCCCACCCAACCCAGACCAGCCCGCCATGCCGCCGTCCTGTCCACCAATGGTCCAGTATCCGCCATGGCCTTCCATCCGGCATTGGGATAGTGCTTGGTGATGAAGTGGCCGAGCTTTTCCAGGGCTCCCGTTACCCTGTGATGATAGTCGTAGCCGTGGGCAAAACGGGCCACACCGCTGCCCGGCGCGTCCGGCGGGGGTTGCCAAAGGCCCACTGCCACCACCGTTTTTGCCCCTGGCAGGATCAGCCGGGGGTCATAGCGGGCAGGGTCATCCACCTGCACAAAGGGCACCATTAGCCCTCTTTTTTGATAGTCTTCCACCGTCTCTATCGCTTCCGTGAAGGGATGGGCGGCGGTCGCCCCAACCAGCGGTATACCCTGCTGTCGGGCATATTCCTTCAACCTCCTGGTGAAGGACACCTGTTCTACCCCCCGATGAAAAAGATAGCACCCAAAGGGTGCTCCTAAAGCTCCGTCTCCATGCGGGCTTTAAGCACCCCTTGAATCAAGTCGGTACCAATTACCCGCTCAAAGTCCCGCCATACCGGCATCAAAGCCCTGCGCCATTCATCCCTCTCCCGGGGAGTCAAATGGTAAATGACGCTGGTGCCTTCCCGCCGGATCCATTCCAAATCTTGCTGGTTGTATTCCCTGGCCACCTCCCGTTCCCACTGGGTGACCTCGGCCATGGTTTCCTCCAGGATAACCCTGATATCCCTCGGCAGGCTTTCCCAAAAGGAACGGTTGACCAGTACCACATAGCCAATGTAGCCGTGATTGCTGACGGTGATATGGGACTGGCGCTCGTGGAATCTCTTACTGAACAGATTGGAGGGCGGGTTTTCCAGCCCATCCACCAGACCCTGTTCCAGTGCACCGTAAACCTGGTCAAAGGAAAAGACGATGGGTACAGCGCCCAACCTGGAAAACTGGGCCGCCAGCACCTTGCTGGGCATAATCCTAAACCTTAACCCGCGGAAGTCCTCCACCCTGCGCAGGGGTTTATTGGCGCTCATTACCTTAAAACCATTTTCCCAGATCGCCAAACCCAGCATGTTCTTGCTTTCCAGCAGGGCTAACAGCTGGGTACCCACCGGCCCGTCAAAGGTTCGCCGCACATCTTCGTAGTTATTGAATAAAAAAGGGAGGTCCAGCAACTGCCATTGGGGGAACAGGTCACTGATCTTGGATGTGGCGGGGGCAATCATCTGCACATTGCCCTCCAGCAGGGCATCCATTTCCTCCCCGTCCTTGTACAGGACAGAATTTGGGTACACCTGCACCTCCACCCTGCCGCCGGTGCGCTCCTTCACCAGTTTGGCATACCGCTGGGCAGCCAAACCCTTGGGCGTGTTTTCCGCCACCACATGGGAAAATTTGATGACAATGCGCTCCTCCTTACTAACCTGTTCATAATCCCAGGCCCGCCCCCCGCACCCGACCCCCAGCAGCGCCAATAAGGCCAGCAGCAATAATATTGCCACTGAGTATTTCATGTGATATCTGAGCATTCGAAAAATGCCGTTTTTCCAGTGCAATGATGTTCCCACCCTGTCTCTAGTGCCAAAAATAACGGTTAACCGGTCTGCCCACCGACCCATACTGGACCTCCAACCGGATTTGGTTAGTTTTTTCTAGATAATCAAGGTAGCGCCGGGCAGTTACCCGCGACAGCCCCACCCCTTCAGCCACCTCTTCGGCGGAAAAACCCCGCTGTTTATCTTTCGAGAGAAAAAGCAGCACCTGTTTCATGGTTACCTCCGTCAGACCCTTGGGCAGGATACTGATCCCCCTCATCTTGGCAGGTCCGATAGCATCAATATCCTCCTGTTCCAGGGATGCTTTGCCCCGGAATTTGTCCCGCAGGCTACGGTAATTTTCCAGGGCGTTTTTGATCCTTTCAAACCGAAATGGTTTCACAACATAGTCCACCGCCCCATAGCGGAAAGCTTCCCTAATACTATCCACATCCCGGGCCGCCGTAACTACAATTACGTCAGCCGGCAGGTGGCGGCGGCGAATTTCCTGTAGAGTGGCCAGACCATCCAAATCCGGCAAGAAAACATCCAACACCACCAGGTCAGGGACCAAATCCTCCACCATCTTCAGGGCAGCAAAGCCGGTTTCCGCCCTGCCCACAATGGTAAAGCCTCCAACATCCTCAATATATTGACAATTGACATCCATTACCATGGGATCATCTTCCACTACCACAGTCCTAATGGACTGCATCTGTCTCACCTCCTCCAAACTGTACCGGTAGAACAATTTCCACTGTGGTACCGTCTTGCCCGGTTTGCAGGGTAATGGTCCCCCCGGCCATTTCCACATACTCCCGGACCAGCGACATGCCAAAACCCCGGCCACTCCCCTTGGTGGAAAAACCCCGCTGAAAAACCCTATGCCGAATTTCCGGTAAAATACCCCTCCCGGAATCCGCCACCATGATCCTGATGCTGGTGCCATCCTGCATAATCGCACAACGAATTTTCCGCCGGTCTGCCGGTAGCCCCTGCACCTCCTCCATGGCGTTCTCCAACAAATTCCCCAAAATGAGCACCATGGCGTTGCTGTCCAAGTTGCTGGGCAAGGTGGTCAGCCTGCTGTTCCGGTCAATTTCCATCTCGATATGCAATTCCTTAGCCCTGCTATATTTCCCCAGGAGGATCCCCGCCACGCTGTAGTCTTTGATCCGCCCGGATAAAAACCTGGTCAATTCTTCCTGTTCCTCAGTCACCTCAAATATATAGTCCAGGGCCTGGTCATACCTCTTTAGCTGGATCAATCCCGCAATGGTGTGCATTTTGTTCATATGCTCGTGGCTTTGCACCCTTAAGGCCTCAATGAATTTTTTTACCCCCGTCAACTCCTCCGCCAGCTTGGACATGTCCGTTTTATCACGGAAGATAGCCACCGCACCCACTATCTCCTTGCCCACCATGATGGGAAAGCGATTGACCAGTACCGCCGTCCGGTTCAGAATCCGCTCCCGGTCGTATTCGGCGGTACCGGTAGTAGCGGTGTGGGGCAGCCTGGTATCCGGGTCCACCGTATGAATGGGACGCCCGATGACATCATCCCCCACCTCCAGGATCCGTTTGGCCACATCATTGACAATGGTAATGCGATGTTCCCGGTCGATGGCAATAATGCCCTCCCCGATGGATTGAAAAACCGCCGCTCGCTCCTCCAGCATGCGGGCAATCTCTTCCGGCTCCATGTTGAACATGGTCCGCTTGATGTTCCTGGCCAAAAAGACCGATCCCAGTAAACCCACCACCAGACCGGCCAGCAGGGAAAGATAGAGCTGCATACGCACATCAAAAACCATGCGGTAATAGGTGGGGGTAAGGATGCCCACCACCACAACACCCACCTGCTTTGTTCCCTCATTGGTCTTGATGGGGACAAAGGCCCGTACCGATGGGCCCAACACCCCTTCCGCCCGGGAGATGTATTCATGGTTAGCCAGTGCCCGGTATTCATCCCCACCCTCAAAGACTTGTCCGATGTATTGTTGCACCGGATGGGAGTAGCGAATCCTTTGCATATCGAAAATCACAATATATTCCACATTAGTAGCCAGCCTAATCCGTTCGGCGATGGGCTGAATAACCTCCGCCCCACCGGGTTTTCCCACCGCATTTTGAATCTCTTCCATTTGGGCCAGGGTCCGGGCAATGGCCATGGCCCTGGCCCCTATTTCCGCCTCGGTATCCCGGACAAAGCTCTCCACCAAAAAGGTGCCGCCGATGAGTACGGCGATGAACACTAGGCCAAAGGACAGGAGGGTGATCTTAGTCTGAATCCGCATCGGTTTTGCTCGCCTGGCCAAACAGACCCCCTCTTCCCTGCTGAAATCCATTGGGTGCCGTTTACATAAATATTCGACAGCCCGTAAGGGTTTCCTTTTAGAAGAGCTTGACAGGCATTAGTGGAAAGGGCAAGACAAGAATAGTTACTGATGACAACCGACCTGCCTTATATCTGTACCATCAAACAAAAAAACCTCCCCCTGTGGGAGGCTTACATCACGGGTTTAATATGAAGCCTGACAGATTTTGCTGCGGCACCCCCTCATCCATGACCTGGTGGAAATGGATTTCGGCCAGGGAAAACTGGAAGGTGGCCCCATCCGGCCGGTATATCCATCCGGTAGCGGAAGATAACCGGCTTTTCTTACAGCAGATCCACAAGAAAAAGTAAGATCAGAGCAGATCATGGTTCCACCAGGGCGACCTCCACCCGCTGATCCCGCCCACACATGGGACAAGCCAACAAATGCTGGCAAAGCCCGTCCCGGTGCGTCTGGGCAGGTCTCAGGCCGGTTTCCCCCACCGGTGCCGGCAACAGATCCGCCTCGTCATAGGGGCTATAGGGGCCGAAAAATCCGCTGACCGGACCCCGGTCCGTCATCATTCCACCGCATACCGGGCAGGCCACGGTAATGCCGGCTAGCCCATTGCAGGCAGGGCACACCCGTTCCCCCACCGTTAAAAACCTTCATCCGAAGCATCCACAACCCGACAACTGTCAACAGTACAGTACTGACCACAACCGGGACAGATGCCGCTGCTTTCTTCCACTGCAAACATCCGGCCGCAGTTACGACACTTGAAACTCTGTTTGGCATTATCCGCCATAGATCTAGTCAATTGAAACCGCCCCCAATGGATTTTTCCCTCTTTATCCTACCTCCGGCCAAGCCAGCCTATTCCCAGCACTACTTCCCCGGCCCACCCAAAATATAAACCCCGGCAGGCCGGGGTTTTAGAGCAATGGCGGTTGGCAAGTTCTAGTACCGGAAGTCAAACAAGAACAGGACCAGCAGGAAAATCAACAGGATCCGGCTACCGCCAAATATCCCGCCAAATCCGGGGCCGTAACCGGGACCGCAACCAGGTCCATAACCGGGCCCAAAACCTTGTACTTCAGGCATCATTTTTTCTCCTTTCCATAAAAAGTTTCCCGCACTATCACGATATGGAAAAGAGCCGGTTATGTTACTGAACGGCCAGCCCCTTTGAAATTTTAATTCTTACAGCAATATCCGCCGGCCGCAAAAGCGGAGCCCGTTAAAAACCTGAACCGCCTTTTCCGGCACCCGGCAGCCTATCCTGGCCACCAGCATATTAGCTGGGTGATCACAAATTTCCGGGTCATCGGTATCCACAGGATTCATGCCTACCCGTTCAAAAAACCGCTGCATCATCTTGCGATAGCCCCAGACGGACATCCCGGTGCCCTTCAAATCCCAGTGCCAGCAATACTCACAACCGATAATAATGTAGTCCTCCACCCAGTCCCCAAAGGCCACCTCCAGTAACGCGGAGCCGGTGCCACACCGGCGCCAGCCAAGGCTGACCTCAATGGCTCCCAGTTCCAAGATCTCCGGCCTTCCGGACTTCCCCCACCGTTCAAAGGGTTCCGGGTAGTGAAAGGTAATATACGCTACGATCCGCCCACCGTTGCGGGCCACAAACACCCGGCCGTCGGCGGAGTCGGCGATTTCCCGCAAAGCCTGTTTTTGTTTGGCAGGCGGACGAAAGATATGTAAACCTTCATCCATTTCCAAGCGATCCAGTTCGGCAGGTGTAACCGGACCCCATACCATCAGGGGACCTTGTTCGGTAACCAATACCTTGGCCCTGCCACAGGTAACCAGGGGGTATTCGGTTTTTTCCGCCATCCGGCTGGTCAACATAACCATGCCCTCCACTAATCGGTATTCCCTATTCCATTATAGAGGGCAGGCTGATCTTGTGCAATAGTTCACAAAGAAGATTAAATCTTAACACTTTTTCAACTTTTGTGTTAATAGCCCCAAAGACCACCTCTCGCTGCCGGAAAAACGGTATACATCAGCAGGTGGTTCTGGCAGAGCCGGTTCAAAGTGGCCGTGTTTTTGTCCGAAATCTCCGCCCGGCGGGGAATGGGGGGATCCTCCTCGATGTTCCCTGTAAAGACTAAGGGTAATTTCTCCGGACTTCTGGACTGCCAGCGATTCAGCCACCGCTGTGGGATGGAAGAAGGAAGCTGCCTGTCTGCCATTTCCGCCCACAGCATCGCCCATGCCACGGGCACTACCCGCCAGATGTCATACCCACCGCCGCCCAATGCCACCCACCTGCCACCGGCAAACTGGTGAGCCAGGCGGTGCACCAACCTCGGTATCTCACGGTAGGATCGCCCGGTGAGGGCCAGGTGGGTCAGGGGATCCAGGCGGTGGCCGTCACAGCCATGCTGGCTGATAATGAGGTCTGGCCGGAAAGCCCGCAATACCTGCGGCAAAACGGCATCCATCACCTCCAGAAGGGAATCATCCTCGGTAAAGGGTTCCAGGGGAAAGTTCAGGCAATAGCCCAGCCCGTCCCCCTTGCCCATTTCCCCAACACTGCCGGTACCGGGAAAAAGATAACGGCCATCCTCATGGAAGGAAATGGTCAGCACATCGGGGTCATCGTAAAAAATGGCCTGCACCCCGTCCCCGTGATGGGCATCGGTATCGATATAGGCCACCCGGATTCCATAGCGACGCTGGAGCCAGGCGATGGCCACCGCCGCATCATTATAAATGCAAAAACCGGAAGCCCGGCCACGATGGGCATGGTGCAACCCTCCAGCCATATTCAGGGCATGTTCCGCCTTGCCCTCCATTACCAATTCCGCCGCCACAAGGGTGGCCCCAGTAATGAGGGCGGCGGCTTCATGCATATGGGGAAAAACCGGGTTATCATCGGTACCCAGACCATACCGCTCCAAACCAGGAACCGGTTCCACACCCGCACCGGCTTGCTGGACAGCCCTTAGATAATCCTCACTATGTACGGCTAGCAGTTCCGCCATGGTGGCCGGCCTGGGATGCACCATCTGGTGCTTTTCCAGCAGGCCCGCATCCTGCAACAGTTCCAGCCACAACTGCAGGCGCAAGGGGTTGAAGGGATGTTCCGGACCAAAGCGGTAATTAAAAAAATCCTCCGTAAAAACACACAAGCTGTTCATAGGCCCTCCTCCGGCAGCACCGGCCACAACACCTGGTAACCGGCAGCGGCAATATCCCGGGCCACTCCCAAAGGATGGATGGTCTGTACCCGGATGACCAGCACCCGCCTGTCCTCCTCCCTGGCCGGAGCGATCAGCACACCCAGGATATTAACTCCCCGCGCCCGAATGATTCCAGCTACATCCGCCAGGGTTCCCGGCCGGTGGGGAATGGCCACCCGGAGGGTTGAACCTGGTTCAGTGCCCCCCATCATTTCCACCAGGGTATGCAGCAAATCACGCTCGGTGATCAAACCGACCAGTTTGCCCTCACTAACCACCGGCAGGCAACCGATGTGATGCTGGTACATCAGTCTGGCCGCTTCGTCCATGGTATCCAGGGGGTGAACAGTGATTACATCTGTCTTCATAATCCGGCTGACAGGGGTTTTCTCCAGCACGTCGGGATTGGACGGGCAGAGCACCGAAGGGGAAACATCCCGCAAATCCCGGTCGGACACAATCCCAAGCAGGGTCTCCCCCTCCACAACCGGCAGGTGCCTGATCCGGTTCGCCTTGGCCACCGTCAGGGCAGCCAACACCGTATCGTGCAAGCCAATGGTGATCAGTTCCCTTTGCATCATTTCCTCCACCAGCATCCTCAAACACCCCCTACCCCTTTTGGCTTGGCCGTAATCAGCAAATGACAGTATTTATTCTATTCTTGGCAGTACCACCTATTTCCTGCCGGTACAGCACTGCCATTGCCCGGCGGTCTGTTGCAAACAGCCGCCATGCCTCTTTCGGAATAAAAATAATTACTAAATAATAAATCCTCAACAGGAGGAACGCCGACTGGTTGTGTCGAATGATGGGGGGGAAAATGCACAGGAGGATTTTTGCATGGGTGATGCTATTTTCCCGCAGCGTAACGGTTTCCTGGGTGTAGGCCTGGTGGCGCCCTGTGGTGTAATCACCCCCACCCAACTCCTTGGCCTGGGTCAACTGGCGGTGAATCTGGAGGCTACCGCATGCAAGATGACCACCCGCCAAACCCTGGTACTGATCATCCCGGAAAACAGGCTGGCAGACCTGCAAAGGGGCATCGCCGAACTGGGGCTGAAAATGGGCAGGTTTGGCGAAATTGTGCGCAACGTAAAGGCCTGTGCCGGCGGCCCGGATTTTTGCATGCGGGCCCAGGGCAACGCCTTTGGCCTGGGAGCCCGGTTGCAGGAAGTGTTCATGGACCAGCCGGTGCCGCGGGACTTCAAGATGTCGGTGGCCGGTTGTTTCCGGGGCTGCACCGACCCATGGTGCGCAGACCTGGGCGCGGTGGCCACCGGGGAAGACCGCTTCACAGTTTACCTGGGTGGCCGGGGCGGCAGCAGAAAACCCCTCCATGGCCAACGGGTGGCCACGGACCTGACCGCCCAGGGAGTGGAAAGACTGGCGGATCACGTATTGCAAAGATACAGGAACCTCGGCTTACCGGGTGAAAGGCTGTGTCACACCATGGCCCGGGTCGGTCTGGCAGAGCTTCTGCCGCTACCGGAAGCGATGGCCGCCTGGTCCGCACCGGCGGAGGATGACTTTATGGCTTTTATCGGCCAATCATAAAAGGGGGATGCACGGTGAGTGTAACCAGTGTTAATTTCCAGCCCATCCGGGCGGCTGTGGACCAGTGCTGCAAAACCGAGGAGGAATGCGGCAGCTGTGAAAAGGGCAAATGCCTGATCGGGTTTGCCCAGATGGCCATCGATTATGCCGTCCAGAAGAGAACCTACCGTATTCCCAAAGGTAACCAGTTGGTGCCGCAAAATGACACCCGGGTTTACTACCAAAATAACCTGGCCCATGCACTGGCAGAAATCCTGTGCCAGTGCCAGAGCTGCCAGGACAGTCACGATGAGGAGTGTGTGATCAACGTCACCCGGCTGGCCCTGGAACTGGCTCTGCTGGGCGATAACCTACTTTTTACCGGGTCGGCTTTACAGTACCTCATGGCGGTCAGCCGCACCCACCCGGAACACGGTAACCAGATGTTGGAGCTATACAAGCACAAGCGGAACCTGGCATAGCCACACCCCAGCGGGTAACCACGGGCAGTTCCCCTGTCCTGTAATCAATTCAATTGCCGAAATTGCCCAGGTTGCTGTCCATCAATTTTGATGGTCTGACCATAGACGTTCCCCAAGGGGGGTTGCCGTAACCAGCAACCCTTTTATTTTTTCTACCCCTTCTGCACGCTTTACCAAACCCCCCTCTTTTCCCCCCTCCGTTTCCCGCCACACCCTTTTCGCCTTTGAGGTTGACATGGGGGATTATCCCTCTCTATAATTATAATCGAACATTTGTTCGATAGGAGATGGCCAATGGATGTGGATCGCCTACCTTTCAACACCCAGACATCCCCAACGGGAGGGGGTGCTGGCCGCCTGTACCAGGGCTACCCACCTGGTGGAGCCCGCCGGGCCAAACGGGGTTTTTTTGGGCTTCCCCGGCAAGCAGGTACCAGCCGGACCCGCCCGGGTACTGGCGGAAAACCTGGCCCCCTTCCGTTCATCCTTCATCATGGGCCTGGGATCCAGTAAGCTGTGCGCCAGGGTCATCACCGCCGCCATGGAGGGGAAGGACCCGGCCTTGCCGCAAAAAATGCTGCACA
Organism: Firmicutes bacterium UBA2598; assembly: GCA_002339345.1. GTDB lineage: Bacteria > Bacillota > PH28-bin88 > PH28-bin88 > PH28-bin88 > UBA2598. The sequence continues at coordinate 120,394 of DDKM01000032.1, forward strand.
TCCATCCCTGCCCCCCGGGCCAAATAGTGGTATTGCCGCCGGAAAACACCCCATGGGTTCTGGCCCCCCTCTCCATCAATTACCTGACCTGCCTGCAGCCCCAAACCCGGCGGCGGCTGGCGCTCCTTGGCCTGACCACCTTTGGCCACATTGCGGCCATACCGGCGGAAAGGATGGGCCAGCAGTTTGGTCCGGAAGGTCTAATCATCCATCGCCTGGTCCGGGGTATCGATCTTGACCCGGTGCGTCCCCTCTACCCTCCCCGGTGGTTGTTCTGCCGGCTGCCCCTGCCGGACATCACCGGCCGGCGGGGGCTCAGGCCAGCCATGTCCCATATGGCGCAAGACATGGCAGCCCGGCTAGCCTGCCATAACCTGGCGGCAGGACGTCTGGTAGTCCGCCTGTCCTTTGCTGGCGCTCCTCCTGCGGGACGGGAGCGGCGTTTCAGCCAACCCCAGACGGAAATTCCCGCCCTGCTGGGTGCCCTGGAAATCCTTTTACCGCCCATCACCGCCCCCATCACCGCCATCAGTGCCGGGTTAACGGACCTGATCCCGGTCCCCCGCCGCCAGCTGGCCCTTTTTACGGCCAGGCGGGACGGTTTTGTCGGTATCGACAATGTTGCCCATCTTCCTTTAGTCGGGCTGAAGGAGCGCTACCCCCACCTGCAGTGGGGAAAGGATCTGCCGGTTACCCGGCGGGAAAAAATACTGGCCCGTCTCGATCCCTACCGTCCTGCAGTAACCGACAACGCCCCAGCCCAGCCTGCCGGGAAGGGAGGGTTCTCCTTTGACCAGACTGGTCAATAAGCCGGTATGGGTGGAGACGGACGGTTGCAACAGGCCCCTGGCCTTTCACCGTTACGGCCAGCGGATCAGGATTTCCCTCCTGGAGGAGTGGCGGGATACCGGGGCGTGGTGGAAAGGGGAACCGGAAAAGGTGTTTTACCGGGTCCAGTCGGAGGATGGCGGCCTTTTTGAACTGTATTACGAACAAACCCTCCCACCGGAATGCGGTGGGCAACATCCAGGCCGCCCTTCACCCATCAGGCTGCACCCTGCGGGAAGGTGGTTCCTTTATCGCATTTACGATTAGCTTTCAGGAAGGGATGATATCCATCGTGTTTGTCCACCTGCATGTCCATTCACCCTTTTCCTTCCTGGACGGCGCGAGCACCATCCATTCCCTGGTAACCAAGGCGGCGGAAATGGGCATGCCTGCCCTGGCCATCACCGATCACCATAACCTGAGCGGGGCTGTCAAGTTCCAAAAGGCCTGCCGGCAGGCGGGGATCAAACCCTTGCTGGGGGCGGAGGTTACCACCGAGGGAGGCTACCACCTGGTGCTGCTGGCTCAAAACCCGTCCGGCTATGCCAACCTTTGCCGCCTTTTGACCCGCGCCCACCTGGATCACCCACGGGGTAAACCCATGGTCACCATAGCTTCCCTGTGCCGGTACCGGGAGCACCTGGTGGCCATGTCCGGCTGCCGCCGGGGGGAAATCCCGTCCTTGATTATGCAAAGGCGGTACCAGAGTGCCCGCCGGGCGGCGGAAACTTACCGTTCCATCTTTGGCCGGAACTTTTACCTGGAATTGTCCCCGCCGTCACTGCCCGGCGACCTGTACCTGAACCGGCGGCTGGCGGAGCTAGGGGAAACCCTGGCGATCCCCCTGGTTGTCACCAACAATGTCCATTTTACCTCCCGCCAGGAGTTCCCCTACCACGATCTTCTGACCTGTGTACGCACCCTCAGCCGCCTGGATGAGGCTCACCCGGAACGGCGGTTAAACGGAGAAAACTTCTTGAAATCCCCGGCAGAAATGGCCAAAGGACTGGCGGATTACCCCCAGGCCCTGGCCAACACCCTGGCGGTGGCGGAAAAGTGTGTTGCCGCCCTGCCGGAAGGGCAGCCACTGCACCCCCGGTTCCCCCTCCCGCCGGGTGTTACTCCCACAGGTTACCTGTACCGTTTGGTGATGGAAGGAGCCAGCCAGCGTTACACCAGCCTGAACCCCGCGGTCAAGGCCCGTTTGGAGCACGAATTACATATCATCAATACCCTCGGGTTTACCGATTATTTCCTGCTGGTATGGGACGTGGCCCGTCACGCCCGGGAACAGCGCATCCGCTACGCCGGCCGGGGCTCTGCGGCGGATTCGGCGGTAGCCTATTGCCTGTACATCACCGATGTGGATCCCATCGCCCGCCGCCTGCTGTTCGAGCGGTTCATGAGCCTGGAAAGGGCGGAAAAACCGGATATTGACATCGACTTCGACGCCCGCTACCGGGACCGGATGGCGGCATACCTCTATAAAAAATACGGGGAGGACTGTGTGGCCAGTGTGGCCACCTATAACACCTACCAGGCCCGGGGGGCGGTGCGGGACATGGGCAAGGCCATGGGACTGCCCGGTGATATTATCGGCCGGCTGGCCAAACTGCTGCCATCCCACCTCCACGCCGACCGTATTGAACACATGATGGCCTGTTTGCCGGAACTGCAGACCAATCCCCTGCCGCCCGGCAGGGATTACCGCATGCTGCTGCAGGCCTGTGCGGCGCTGGCAGGTTTTCCCCGCTTTCTGGGTACACACCTGGGCGGCCTGGTGGTGGCCGGAAAGCCCCTGGCAACCATCACCCCCTTGCAGATGGCCGCCAAGGGGGTGGTGGTCACCCAGTTTGACAAGGATGATGTGGAGGATCTGGGCCTCATCAAACTGGACCTGCTGTCCCTGCGCACCATGTCGGCGGTGGATGATGCAGTGGAAACCATTTGCCTGCGCAATCCCGGTTTTAATTATGACAGCATTCCGGAAAATGACCCGGACACCTTTGCCTTGTTGAGCAGTGGCCATACCATCGGGGTGTTCCAGTTGGAAAGCCCGGCCCAGCGGGCGTTACAGGCAAGGCTGGGCGCATCCGATATGGAAGATGTCATCGCCAGCCTGGGATTAATCCGCCCCGGCCCCATCAAAGGAAACATGGTGGAACCCTATATTGCCCGCCGCCACGGCAAGGAACCCATCAGCTACATCCATCCCCTGCTGGAGCCGATCCTGGCCAAAACTTACGGGGTGGTGCTGTTCCAGGAACAGGTGATTGAAATCGCCACCGTCATCGCCGGTTTTACCCCCGGGGAGGCGGACCGCTTGCGGCGGGTGATGACCAGTGCCCGCTCCCACCGGGAGATGGCGGAGATCGGCGAACACTTCATCCAGAAGGCCATCGGCCGGGGTATCCCGCCGGACATTGCCGCCACCGTCTTTTCCTATATCCAGAGCTATGCCAGTTACGGTTTTTGTGAGGCCCATGCCGCTGCCTTCGCCGGCACCGCCTATAAAACCGCCTATTTGCTTGCCCATCACCCGGCGGAATACTATGCCGCCCTGCTCAGTCACCAGCCCATGGGCTACTACCCTCCCAACACCCTGGCCATGGAAGCCAGGCGGCGGGGGATTCCCCTCCTACCACCTGATGTTAACCGGAGCGGGAGGGATTTTGTGGTGGAAGGGAGGGGCATCCGCACTTCCCTGACCCAGATCAAGGGTCTCAGCCAGTCCTCCCTCCGTTCCATTCTGGCTGCCCGGTCGGAGCGTCCCTTTTCCTCCCTGGCGGATCTGTACCACCGCACCATCGCCAGCCGGGATGAACTGGAAAACCTGATCCGCTGCGGCGCCCTGGATAACCTCAATTCCAACCGGCGGGAACTATTATGGCAGCTGGGGTATCTCTGCCATGGCGAAAAAAAACGGCTCACCGGAGTCCGCGACTCCGCCGAACCGTTTTGGGACTGCCCACCAGAATTCGGCCGCACACCGGTACCGGACTTCACCCCCGCCCAGAAACGGGCGGAGGAATACCACCTGCTGGGTCTGGACCTGCACCAGCACCTGGCAGGCCGCCTGCGGCCGTGGCTGGACCGCCGGAAGTACCTGTCCAGCAGGGAGGTGGCCGCCCTGCCGGACGGCGCCCCTGCCAAAACTGCCGGTACCGTACTGCGGCCCCACCGCCCCCCCACCCGCAGCGGGCGGGTGGTGGTGTTCCTTTCTCTGGAGGATGAGTTTGGCCTGGTGGATGTTACGGTGTTTGAGAATATATACCACAGATACGGCCGGTTTATCTTCGACCGGCAAAGTCCCCTCCTGGGGGTGAAGGGCATTGTCTCCCGCCGGGGCAAGGGAGTCAGCCTCCTGGCCCGGCAGATCTGGCCGGTTCAGGGGTAAATCCACCTGTTAACAAACCGCCGGGCTAATAGCCCACAAGCCGCAAACCGTTTAAAAGTAAAATCACCATTAGCAGGGCCGGCACCCCGTACTTCAGGTGCCACCGCGGCCCCACCTCAAGGGGGGAACGCCCTGTGATGCCGGACATCATCACATTGGTGGCGGAAAAGGGGGTGATATTGATGGTAACGGCCCAGGTACAGGCCACCACCACCCCCAGGAAACGGGGTGAAACTCCCAACACCACGGGATCCAGGGTAGCCAGTACCGCCACCCCGGTAACAATGGGGTGGACCCCCAAAAGGGAAATTCCCAGCACCAGGGCGGCCACCACCAGGGAGATGCCCAAGGCATTACCGCCGGACAGGGTATGGACCAGCAGCGGGATGTAGCCATCCAGTCCCGAAGATTTCACCGCCACCGCCAGGAAACCGGCACAGGTGAACAACACCACCTCGTTTTTCATCCGGGTGAGGATGTTGATGCCGTATTCACTCCTTACCGCCTGCCGCCACTCCGCCAGTTTGCCCAGGTAAAGGGACCAGCACAGGGGAAAGAGGATACTCACCAGGGGAACGATGCTGAAGATGCTTAAGCCCGTCTGCCCCTCCAGCACCAGCAGGAAGGCAATCAGGGCCGCCCCCACAGTCACCAGTTCCAGCAGTTTGCGCCTGCTTCCCCGGTCAAGGGGCATGTCATCCTGGTCTTCTCCCGGCTGCCGGGGGCGGGGACGTAGTGTCACCATGCCGAACAGGGAAATGAGCACCGCCATGATAAAGGCCACCGGTCCTATCTCCCAGTATTTGACGTCAAAATAGTGAATGATCAGCGGGATGGCCGCCATGTTGGGGGACCAGACCACTGCCGTGCTGTAGCCACGGGCCAGGGCCATGGCCAAACGGGGATCCCCGTCGCCCCGTCGCTGAACCAGCATCTGGTAGATGATGGGCAGTGCCCCCACATTAAGCAGTGAACCTAAAAAGTGGGTGGAAGCCATGGCCACCCCCATCAGGGGCCTTTCCGCCGCCATATACCGGCGGGAAAAGGCATCAATGGCTTCCAGGTAGCCTCCATAAGAAAGGGGAAGACCCAGCAGGGGTACCAGAATAATCAGGGACAACAGCGCCCTGTTTTCACCAAAACCGCTCAACCACACCTGCCAACCCGCACCGGAGATAAACAACAGGATGGAGCCCACCCCCAGCAGGGCAACCCCGGTATAACGGGTAGCCTTGGCGGCCACCGGCATGCATAGCAGCATGGTCACCAGTGCCAGGGGATTGATGACACTCCTGACCGGCAAGTCAAACAGGGAACCGGCGAGACCTAGCAGAGCCAGGGCCAGAACGGCGAACCGGCGGGAGGTATCCAGCCAGCCCGGGGTTACCGGCAGGGGTTTGATATGGTAATAAACCAGTTTTGCCAAAGGAATCACCTAAGGAGTCAGCCTGGCCGCATAGGCTTGGCTGAGAATTTCCACAGTATGGGCCACCCGGACAGCCTGCCCGGCCCGGTCCAAAACCCCCGCCAGCTGCAACTGGCAGGATGGGCAGCCAGTGGCCACCACCGCCGCCCCGGTCCGGGCCGCCATTTCCGCCTTCAGTCCTCCGATGGCAGCAGCCACTTCCGGGTGAGAAAAGGCAAAGGTACCGGAACCGCCGCAACAGCGATCAGGCTGCTCCATTTCCCGCAAATCCACACCAGGAATGCAACGGAGGATCTCCCGCGGCTGCTGCCAGACCCCCTGGCCCCGCCGCAGGTGGCAGGGATCGTGATAGGTCACCACCGTCTCCACCACCCCCAGATCCCGGTTAAGACCGGTTTCCATGAGGAAGGCGGAAATATCCCGGACCCTTTGGCTGAACGCCCTGGCGGCGGGGGTGGAAAGTTCATCACCATAGCCGGCCAGCGCCAGGCCGCAGGAAGCACAGGTGGTGACCACCGCTTCCACCCGGGCCTGTTCCGCTTGCCTGACCACCATTTCCGCCTGTTGCCGGGCGATACCGGCAGCACCCTGCGCAGCCGCAGGCATACCACAACAACCTGGCAGCAATACCACCTCCCCATCATGTTCCCGCAAAACATGGATAGCCGCATCTCCGACCCGGTGCCAGAAATACTGGATCATACAGCCCAAAAAGTAACCCACCCGGCGGCGGGGCCTGGCCACCGGCAGAACTGCGGGATAATGCTGGGTAAAGGGCTTTCGAGGCACCTGCGGCAACCCCTGCAATGCCGGCCGGAGTCTGGTGAGTGTTCCCTGGGTCAGCCGGAAAACCCCATGGGCCACCCACATCCGGCGGGGATGGGGCAGAATCCCGGTGGCAGCTAAACGCACCAGGGACCGCCGGGCCGGCCCCGCCTCCGCCCGGGCCGCCAACACCAGCCTGTCCACCTGTACCCCGTTGGGACAGTGGTGGGTACATGTCTTGCACAGCAGGCAATATCCCATCAACTCCTGCAAGCGGCGGGAAGGGGACAGGTTGCCGTCCAGCCAGGCTCCGGCCAGCTGCACCTTGGCCCTGGCCACATATGGTTCCGAACCCTTGGCCAGGAACACCGGGCACACCTCCCGGCAGGCGCCGCATTTGCTGCACCGGTCCACCTGGGCCAGGAGGGTTTCTTTAGTTTTGATCACTGGCACACCTCCCCAGGATCTTGCCGGGATTCATGATCCCCTTCGGGTCAAAGGCCTGCTTTAACCTGGTCATGTACTCCATCCCGGCGCTGCCCACCTCCTGTTTCAGGTAAGGCCGTTTCAGCAGTCCAATCCCGTGCTCGCCGGAAAGGGTGCCGCCCAGCGCCAGGGCGGCCTCGAAAATCTCAGCGATGGCATTCTCCGCCCTGGCCATTTCCGCCGGATTGCGGCGGTCCACCAGGATATTGGGGTGCAGGTTGCCGTCGCCGGCATGCCCGAAAATGGCGATATCCAGATTGTGCCGGGCCGCGATTTCCTTCAGCCGGCGGATCATGGCCGGCACCTGGGAACGCGGTACCGTAGCGTCTTCGGAAATTTTGGTGGGCTTGACCTGTACCAGGGCCGGCGATACCGCCCGCCGGGCCTGCCACAGTTCAGCGCTTTCGCCGGTACTGTGAGCCACCCGGATGTTGCGGGCCCCGTGGCGGCGGCAGATTTCCCCCACCCTGTTCAGCTGTTGACCAACCGTTTCCCTGGGACCGTCAAGGTCCATGAGCAAGATGGCGGCTGCATCCAGGGGCAAACCGGCAGAGCGATGTTTTTCCACACACCTGATGGTCACATCGTCCATAATCTCCAGGGCCGCCGGCACAATCCCCTCCGCCAGGATGGCGGTGATGGCGGTGGCGGCAGCATTGAGATCAAGGAAATCGGCAAGGATGGTTTGCTTGTGTTCCGGCAATGGCAATAGCCTCAATACCGCCCGGGTGATAATGCCCAGGGTTCCTTCCGATCCGGTAATCAGCCTGGTAAGATCGTACCCGGTTACATTCTTGATGGTCCGGCCGCCGGTATTGATCACCCTACCGTCCGGCAGCACCACTTCCAAACCCAGGACATAATCCCGGGTGACACCATATTTCAGCCCCCTGGGGCCGCCGGCACATTCCGCCACATTGCCACCTATGGTGGACACCGCTGAACTGGCGGGGTCAGGGGGATAAAAGAGCCGTACCGCCTCCGCCGCCTTGTGCAGGGAGCCGGTGACCACTCCAGCTTCCACCACCGCCAGCATATCCACCCTGTCCAGTTCCACCACCCGGTTTAAGGCGGTCAGGGACACCACCACCCCGTCGGCAAGGGGTACCGATCCGCCGCTCAGGCCGGTCCCCGCTCCCCGCGGCACCAGGGGAATCTCCCGCTGGTAGGCAAACTCCACCAGTGCGGCCACCTGTTCCGTGTTGCCGGGCTTCACCACCAGCCGGGGAATACCTGTCTTATAGGTACCGTCGTAGGAATAACACAGGCGGTCCTCCACCTGGCTGATGACCCGGTCCGCACCCAACAGGCGGGCCAGGTCCTTTACCAGCACATCCCTCATCTTCCTTCCTCCCGCTTTCGCGTATCAATATTTTGTTATACCTGATCGTTTTCTCTATTTTACACCTTTGCACTGCCGGGCGGAATGGTTTTTTCTCGCTGCAGAAAAGGTTGCCTGGCTATGCAAAAAAATAGTAAAATTATCTATATTAGTGTAACATCCGCGGGAAACGGGAGGGGTTTTCATGCTGAACACAATGCAGACCGTCGGACTGGATATGGGATTCGGATGGATGAAGGTGTGGTCGGGGCCCCAGCAATTCAAATTTCCGGCTGTGGTGGCCCGCGGAAACAGCCGCAACCTGGCCCGAGTAACGGAAACCTTCACCCCCGGTCAGCTGGTGTTGGATGTGGAGATTACCGATGAAAACACCGGTCGAACGGAACACTACTTCCTGGGGGATTTGGCCGTCCGGGAAGGAGAGCAGCCCACCTATGTTTGGGCCAAGAATAAGGTCCAGGACGAAATGGCGGTAGCATGTATGGCCACCTCCCTGGCCCTGGTGGCAGAGAACGACAAGCAGGACATTTATCTCATCACCGGCCTGCCCATTGCCCATTTCGGTACCCAACTGCGGGAAAACTATGAAAAACACCTACGAGGCAGGCGGTTGACCATCAAATTTTTAAGTGGACGCCTCCAGGGCAAGGTCAAACAAATCCGGATACTATCCTCCAAGGTTTTCCCCCAGGGATATGGCGCGTATCTTGACCAACTGATGGATGACCAGGGTGGGATTGCTAACACGGAGTACCTACGCCCCACAGGGGTATTGGATATCGGTTTTAAAACTTCGGACATCGTTTTCGTGCAGGACATGCAGCCGGTGGATCGCAACTCCTTTCCCCTTGAACTGGGTATGGCCTGGGCCTATGAACAGGTCCAGCGGCATTTGAGCAGCACTTATGATATTCACAAGTCTCTAGAAGAAATGGAGGAAATTTTTGAAGAGCGGCAAATACGCATCAACCGGGACTTCCGCCGCATCGACCAGTGGGTGGACAGCGCCTACCAGGCCCTGACCGACCGCCTAAAAAATGAGATTGCCCGGAAATGGCTCAACATAACGGATCTGGAAACCATCCTGGTGGCCGGCGGAGGAGGGATTGCCCTCTTTGATTTCCTGGATTTCCCCCAAAAGGTACTGCCCGCTGAGGCCCAATTCGCCAATGCCAAAGGATTCTGGAAAGCCGGTCAAAAAATCGCTGGAGGGTTGATCAATGCTGCAAAACCAGCTGAAGCTTAACTGGCAAAGCCGTGACCAACCCATCCTGCAGTGGCTGAATGACTTCCCGCCGGAAAGATGGGAAGTGGTGGTGAAAGAAGTGTTAAAGGACTACATCTTGTTCGGCGAAGCCACCAATCCCATCCCCACGGTGGATCTCTTAAAATCTCCCCTTCAGGCAGCACGCCTAGCAGCTGCCCAGGAACCGGCCGGCACTACAGGACAGATGGGGCAACACCCAAAGGAAGAAGAGGTCATTCCCTTACCATCCATTGTCGGTGAACCGTCCAAGACCTCACCGCCAGTCCTCTCCCGCCAAGAGGCGGAAGCCAAGTTGAAAGACTTTTTGACCAATTTTTAAGGGCACCCCCCGGGTGCCCTTCCCATTTACTTTTACTCATAAATTTTTTCTTCCGCCAGGTGGGCGTTTAGGGCATCGCCCTCCACATCCCGCCCGGTCCAGCGCTGTTCCTTCATTTGCTGGTAGTACTCGCTCTGGATGATCAGATCCATCACCTCGTTGGTACCAGTCCAGATCATGATCAGGCGGGTATCCCGCAACAGCCTTTCCACCGGGTAGACATTGGTATAGCCAATGCCACCCAGGATCTGCATGGCATGGTTGACCACCTCCCAGGTGGTGTTGGTGGCAAACTTCTTGGCCTCCGACACCAAGCGCCTGGCCAGACTAGCGTCAACACCGCTGTCCACCGCCCGGGCAGTGGTATAGACCAGGCTGCGGGCGGCATCCAGTTTGGTGACACTGTCCGCCACCTTGAAGGATATTGCCTGGAAATCCTTAATCTTGCGGCCAAAGGCCTTTCGTTTGGTGCTGTACCTTGCCGCCACCTCCAGGGCAGCCCGGGCCATTCCCAAAGAACCGGCAGCACTGGTCAGCCGCTCCGGGATCATCATCCGGTAGAAAATCTCCGCTGCCCCGTTCTCTTTACCCAACAGGTTATCCACCGGCACACGGGCATCCCGGAACACCACCCGGCCGGTGCCTCCTCCCCTGGTGCCCATCAACCCGTAGAGGTGCTCCACCTTCACACCCGGTCCGCGATCAACCAGCAGGGCGCTGATGGAATGGTGGGGGTCCGCGCTTTCACCGGTGCGGACATAAACCATGAAGTAGTCTGCCCCCTCCGCCCCGACGATAAAGCGCTTTTGCCCGTTTAGCACATAATGGTCACCCTCCCGCCGGGCCATAGTGGTGGCTCCGAAAAAGTCGGAACCGCCCCGCGGTTCGGTGAGGGCCTCGGCGCTAACCAGCTTTCCCGCCAGGGTTGGTTTCAGGTATTTTTCCTTTTGCTCCGCAGTGCCAAACTCGTTGATGGCTTCTCCCACGATGCTGGGCATGGAATAGGCACAGGCCAGGCTGGTACCCAGTATCCCCACTTCCTCCAGGGCTACCACCTCATCAGCCCACTGCAGGCCCCGGCCACCGTATTGGGTTGGGAATCTCAACCCCAACAGTCCCTGGGCAGCGGCTGCCTCCACAAAGCTCCGGGGAAAAACCACCTTGTCCGCATCCATATCCAGAATCAACTGCCGGTCTACCTTTTCCTGCACAAACCGTCGCACTTCCTGGCCCAACAACCGCTGCTGCTCATCCAGCAGAAACTCAAACACCAGCCTCGCCTCCCCTTCCCCGTCACTACCCAACCTTGTCTAGGTACCCCCTTTACACCACTGAATGACACCGGTGCCGGAGCATTTCCACCCGGCTTTTTACCCCTCCCCGCCTTCTGCCAGCATGGCCACAAACTTACGCCTGAACTCCAGCATCTCCTCCTTCATCATGGTCAGATCCCGGATCATCTCGTCAATTTCGGCAATCCGGCGATCACCATACTCGATGGTGCGGCGAAGCTGCTCCTTTTGGGTGGGATCCACATCGTACAGGTCCAGCATTTCTTTAATTTCACTCAAAGAAAAACCAAAGCGTTTCCCCCGCAGGATAAGTTTCAGGCGGGCCCGGTCCCTGGGGGTGTACAGGCGCTGCTGCATCTCGTCTAGGCGTAAAGGATGCAGCAACCCCACTTCCTCGTAGTAGCGAATGGTTCGGGTGGTGATGCCAAATTCGTCAGCCAGTTCGGAAATGGTGTAAATTGGTCCGTTTACCGCTCTCATTGTCTTACTCCCCTATCCTGCAAATAAAACGGCATTATATATGAATATTCTATCATTGCTTTACGTTTACGTCAACGATGGCATTGCCGGGTAACAAAAAGTAAACCATGCATAAAACCTAACATAAATGGTTGAGTAGTGTCAAAATAAGGGTGAGAAAGGTAATGTTTAAGAATAGGTATCTAACGGGTACCATCTTGTTGATCTTTACTCAACTAAAAATAAAAAATTAGTCTAACAGTTGGCCCCCACCAAATCGGTGGGGGCCAACATCTATGGAGGTCTCTGGGGACTGCCGAGTAACCCCAGAAAGCTATTTATTTGTGGTGTCCTTCCAAGAGAGTACGCAGGTATTGGGCAGCCTCCTCTACCCTTTTGGGGTGGGGGGGTGGAAGCATATTCCCCAACCGGCGGAAAATCTGTGTCACCACAGGGAAACGCAATTCCGCCGCCTCCACCAGCGCTGGATCGGTTAGGAGATCGGTAGAACCTTCCGCCAGGGTTCGCCCTTCCTTAATGATGATCACCTTCTCCGCCCATTCTGCCGCCATATCCACATCATGGGTGGCTACCACTACCGTGGTACCATCCCTATGGAGCCTGGTCAGGATGGCCAGCAGGTTGTCCTTCCCCCGGGGGTCTAGGTAAGCCATGGGTTCATCCAGCACAATTACCGAAGGTGACATGGCCAGCACCCCTGCAATGGCTACCCGTTTTTTTTGACCGTAACTCAAATGGTGGGGAGCTTTGGTACGAAGGTCTTCCATCCCCACCGCCCGCAAAGCCTGACCGGCCCGCCTTTCCACTTCACCTGCGTCCAGGCCCATGTTGACCGGTCCAAAACAGACATCCTCCCAAACGGTACCAGCAAAAACCTGATCGTCAGGATCCTGGAACACCAGGCCCACCTGGCTTTTTGCCCATCTCGCGTTTTTCCCGTCCAGGCTGCGGCCAAGCAGCCGGACCTTTCCCTGTTGGGGCAGGTAAATACCGTTCAGGTGCAACAAAAATGTGGATTTACCAGCACCGTTGGGGCCAAGGATAGCCACCCTGGCGCCGGTTGGTATGGTCAGGGTAAGACCCTGCAACGCCTGGGTACCGTCCCGGTAGCGGTAATACAAATCCTCTACTTCAATAACTGCAGCCACATCCCGCCCCCTACCTCCATCATCCGCAAGGTTAAAGCAGCTGCGGTGATCCCGATTCCCCAGCACAAGTCAGAGGCCTTCACCCGCGCACCGGCCCGGACCGGCTGGTGGCCGGAAAAACCCCTGGCCAACATGGCCTGGTACACCCTGTCCGCTCTGGTGTAGGAGCGGATAAAAAGCACCCCCACCATTTGCGCCAGGGTGGACATGGTCCAGCTATGCCACAGAAAGCCCCTGGGACGGAAATCCCGGGCTTGACGGGAAAGCTGCATCCGCCTTGCTTCATCTGCCAGCACAAAAAGATAGCGCACGGTAAACTCCATCAGGGTCACCAGAATGGGTGGTACCCGCAAGCCACGCAAGGCATTCATCAAAACTGGGAAGGGAGTTAAAAAAGTCAAGATACTGGCAGCCAGCACCCCATTGGCCAGGCGGAGTGCCAGTACCTGAGCCTGCAGTAAACCCTCCCTGGTGGCGACTAGGGCCAGTGGCCCCAATTCCGCCAAAGCCACCCCCTCACCGGGGACGGTAAAGGGAAGTACAACCAGCATCAAGACTGAAAAGGGAACCACCAATGCCAGACGGCCGGCCAGCAGCCTGACAGGCATTCTGGCAATGACCGCCAGCAACCCTATTATGCCCAGGGCGGCCAACAGGTACGGTGTGGCGGACATGCCTGCGGTCAGGATGACAAAGGTCACCATGGCTACAACTTTAATCCTTGCCTCAACCCTGTGCAAAACGGTCTCCCCGCCCCCTTGCACCATGGGGTCAGCGGTCATGCACATCGCCCATCCCTCCCCCTGTTGCGCCCCACTGCCTTTCCAAGCCCAACAACCACCAGGAATACCAGGAGTACGCCGGCAATCCCGGCCATGGCGGTGGCCAACCCCTCATGGGTCAACCCGGGGAACAGGTACTCGGCCATGGGAGCTTGCCATACCTCTTGCCCCTCGGCCAGAGCAATAAACCCTTTGTCCTCCGCCACCCTTTCCAGGCCGTCCGGCGCCTGGGAAGCCAAAGGGGAAAGCAGGACAACGACAAGGAGAATCGCCAGCAGCCAAACCATTGTTTTACGATCCGGCACCTGCTACACCCACCTTTCATCCAGGGCTGGCGGTAGGTTTTGCCTGGCAAAACGCACAGCCACCCCGGTAATTAATCCTTCACCAATACCAATGAGCATGTGCCAGCCCAGGATGGCAGGCAGCACCACACCTAAGGGTACAGTGCCGGAAAGGGCCAGTTGTACCCCCGCCGCCCCGGCGGCCACAACCAGGGAAAGCCAAGCGGACAGAAAAACCGCCGCTCCATCCCCGGTGACCCTTTTTAGAGCCCGGTATCCCCACAAAGCCACCCAGGGGGCGATCACCGCAGAGTTCAAAATATTGGCCCCCAGGGTTGTGATACCGCCATCCTGGAAGATCAGGGCCTGAATAGTGTAAACGGTGGTCATCAATAGGGTTGCTGTCCACGGTCCCATCAGGATGGCTACCAGGGCCCCCCCCAGGAGGTGGCCGGAAGCTCCCGGTGCCACTGGAAAATTAATCATTTGTGCCGCAAATATAAAGGCGGCCATCACACCCATCACCGGTACCTGACGGTCATCCAACACTTCTTTGGTCCGCCGCACCGCATAACCCACCGCACCAGCGCTCATTACCGCCGCTCCCGCCCATACCCTGGCATCCAAAAAGCCGTCTGGAATATGCATTATTAAGTACCTCCCCGATAATGATTTCCGCTACCCCGTCACCAAAACAAAAACCATGGATACCGTTCCTTGACGGCAAACCTCCATGGTTTAGTCCTGCTTTATGCGTCTTTTCTGTTTTGAAACAGGTGATGGGACCGACTAGGCCAATCGAGGTCTTCATGACCTTCTTGTACATATATATTATTCGTCCTCTGCGGGAAAAATCCTTTCGGCAGACAAAAAAAGATGGTATCAAATCACCGGACAGGCGGCCGGAAATCATCGGCGTGGTAGGAACTGCGCACAAAGGGGCCCGCCGCCACATGGAGGAACCCCATTGCGGCTGCCCGCTGGCGGTACTGATCAAAAACCTGTGGGTGCACGTACTCCGTTACCGGGAGGTGCCGGGCGGATGGTTGGAGGTACTGGCCGATGGTGATGATGTCGCATCCCACTTCCCGCAGGTCACCCATAACCTGTTCAACTTCGGCGAAGGTTTCCCCCAGGCCAACCATCAGCCCCGATTTGGTGTAAATCCCGGGAGCCTCCGTCTTCACCTGGTGCAGCACCGCCAGACTGCGGCGATAATCGGCGCCTGGTCGTACCACCGGGTATAGCCGCGGTACCGTCTCCAGGTTATGATTGAATACCGCTGGGGCAGCCTCCACCACCACCCCTACTGCCTCCCGGCATCCGCCAAAGTCCGGGGTAAGCACCTCCACCACTGCCTCCGGCACCATTTCCCGGATGGCCCGGATGGTAGCGGCAAAGTGCGCCGCCCCGCCGTCCGGCAGGTCGTCCCGGGTCACCGAGGTCACCACCACATGGCGCAATCCCAAACGATGCACCGCCTCCGCCACCCGTAGGGGTTCCTCCCCGTCAGGTTGGCACGGAATACCTCCCGGCACGGCACAAAAGGCGCAGTCGCGGGTACAGGTGTCACCCAGGATCATGAAGGTAGCCGTCCGGCGAGCAAAACACTCCCCCTGGTTCGGGCATACCGCCCCCTGGCAAACGGTGCGTAAATTCAAATCCTTCAGCAGCTTCCTGGTCCCGGCAACATCTCCACTGGCCGGAAATCTCTTACGTAACCAAACAGGCAGTCTACCAACCAACCCATCACCACCCCCGAACCTGTTTTATCCCGTCTTGCCCCCAGCCCTTATTACCACCCCATGGCCGGGCGGTCAGCTGTGAATAGCCATTCCGTGTACCGCCTCCGCCGCCTCCGCCAGGGCTTCCGGCAGGGTGGGATGGGCGTGGATGGCGGCGGCAACATGCCCGGCGGTCATGCCATACCGTACCGCCAGGGCAGCCTCGGCGATGAGGTCGGAGGCATGGGGACCTATGATGTGGACACCCAGCAGGCGGTCGGTTTCCGGGTGGGCCAGCACCTTGACAAAACCCTCCCCTTCCCCGCTGCAAAGGGCCCGGCCGTTGGCCGCAAAGGGAAAGCGACCAACCCTGGGTTTGATGCCCTGGGCTTCCGCCTGCTGGGAGGTAAGACCCACACCTGCCACCTCCGGCAGGGTAAATATACAGTTGGGTACCGCCCGGTAATCCATCACCGCCTGTCCTCCCGCCGCATTGGCGGCAGCCACCAGCCCCTGGGCGGATGCCACATGGGCCAGCAAACCGCGGTTGGTCACATCACCTACGGCGTAAATGCCCTCCATACTGGTACGCATTCCATCGTCAACAATTATTTCTCCCCGCGGTCCAGTGACCACCCCTGCCTCCGCCAAGCCCAGTTGAGATGTGTCAAAGGAGCGGCCCACCGCCACCAGCACCTTCTCCACCACCAGTTCCGTGCCAGTATCCAGCATGGCGGCAATACCGCTGTCCACCTGCCGTAACCCGGTCACCTTGGTGTTGGTGCGGACCTCAATCCCCTTTTGGCGAAAAACCGCCTGCACCCGGCGGGCAACCTCCGGTTCAACTGGCGGTAAAATAACAGGTAGCGCCTCTACCACCGTTACCCGGGTGCCCAGTGCCGCAAAAATACCGGCAAACTCGCATCCAATCACACCTCCACCCACCACCAGCAGGCTCTCCGGCACCCGGTCCGATGCCAGCAGTTCCCTGCTGGTTACCACCCACCGGCCATCCACCGGCAGTCCGGGTAGCTGCAAGGGTTGGGAACCCGGTGCCAGGACCACCCGCCGGGCTGCCAGGACAGTGCTGCCACCCTCCGCCAGGGCCACGGCCACCCGACATGGTCCGTCAAGCCGCCCAATTCCCTGGATCAGCCGGATCTTGTGCTTGTTAAATAAGAAACCGATCCCCTTGGCCAGCTGGGATATCACCGCATCCCTTTTGGCGATCAGTCGCTGGAAATCCAGGCGGCATTCTGACGTCTCCAGGCCGAATTCCCCACCACGGGTTACCGCCTCCAGGAGGGATACAGCGGCCACCATGGTTTTGGTGGGAATACATCCCCAGTTCAAGCACGTTCCACCCAGTTTTTCCCTTTCCACCACCGCCACCCTTAGGCCAAGCTGGGCAGCCCGGATAGCACAGACATAACCCCCCGGCCCACCACCGATCACTACTAGATCAAACTGATCCACTACAAACCGCCACCCTTCATCACTGGACTGCTACCCGCCATTCCGGCTCTTTCATACGTACCGTCCCAATCTATACTTGTGACCTTCATTCTATCGAAACAGCACACCGAAGTTTTACCACTTCTGGGTTCCCCAAAATGGCAGGGAAATATTAGTAACTACCTCGAAGTATATTACGGTGATTTTTTTTTGCCAAGGGTCTTTTCCCCTGGAATTTTTTGTGATAATATGAAATTAACTGAATACGTCCGGATGACTCCGGTGGGAGAGTTCCTGAAACAAACCAGGACGCCGAAGGAGTAACCCTGGGTGTTGGTGGCACGCGGGGGAAACTCTCAGGTACCCGAACCGCCGGCAGACGGGTCTCTGGAGAGTTCCTCCAGCGGGAGGACACCCAAGGGGATCCGGCCCAGGGGGCCGGTTCAATCTCTCAGGTTCGAGGACAGAGGAAGGCACCAAGCCTTTTCTCTGTTTTTTTAATTCCCTTTACCCCGGATGTTTTATTCTGCGGGCAAATCCAGGGCAAACTGCTTAATGGAGGTGATGATCCGTGAATGGGGAGGTGAAAAAGACCCCGCTTTATGCCTTACACCTTGCTGCAGGCGCCAAAATGGTTGATTTTGCCGGCTGGATGATGCCTATCCAGTACAGGGGCATCCTAGAGGAACACCGGGCAGTGAGGGAACAAGCCGGACTGTTTGATGTTTCCCATATGGGGGAAATCCGCATCAGCGGCCCGGGCAGCATGGAACTTGTCCAGCGTTTGATCACCAATGACGCCTGTTCCCTTCCCCATGGCAGGGTATTGTACTCCCCCATGTGCCAGCCGGATGGCGGGCTGGTGGATGACCTCTTGGTGTACCGGATGGGTGAACTGGACTTCCTGCTGGTGGTCAATGCCGCCAACAAGGACAAGGACCTGGCATGGATCAGAAGCCATGGAGGCGCCGTCTTAATCGAAGACCAGTCCGACACCACTGCCCAGCTTGCCATCCAGGGACCACTGGCGGCAACCATCTTGCAGCGGCTTACCCCGGTGGACCTGACCCCCATCAGGTATTACAGCTATGTTCATGGCCGGGTGTCCGGTGAGGATTGCCTGATTTCCCGCACCGGGTATACCGGGGAGGACGGGTTCGAAATATATTTGTCACCGGAGGCGGCTCCCCGTCTGTGGGAACGGCTGCTGACTGCCGGCACAGCGGAAGGTCTACAACCCGTGGGCCTTGGGGCAAGGGATACCCTGCGTTTTGAGGCAGCACTCCCCCTGTACGGTCAGGAACTGTCCGAAGGAACAACACCCCTGGAAGCGGGTCTGGACAAGTTTATTGCCTGGCACAAGGAAGATTTTATCGGGCGGGCCGCCCTGCTGGCCCAGCGGGAGGCCGGCCTGACCAGAAAACTGGTGGGATTGGCCATGGTGGACCGGGGCATACCCCGGCCGGGCTATCCTGTCAGGTGTGAGAACAGGGAAATTGGTTTCATTACCTCCGGTACCTTTGCTCCCACCCTGGGCCAGAACCTGGCCATGGCATATGTGGAAAAGGCCTATGCCGGTGTAGATCAAGGGGTGGAAGTGGTGATCCGGGATAAGGGACACAAGGCCAGGGTAGTACCGCGGCCATTTTATAAAAGGGGGCAGTAAGGATGCACATACCGCAGGAATTGAAGTACAGCCGGGAACACGAATGGGTGCAGGTTAATGGGAACACTTGCCGGGTGGGAATCACCGACTATGCCCAGCAGTCCCTGGGGGATGTGGTGTTTGTGGAACTGCCGGAGATCGGCAGGGTACTGGAACGGGGGGAAGCCTTCGGGGTGGTGGAATCCGTCAAAGCCGCCTCAGACTGCTACTCACCGTTAGCCGGGACGGTCACCGCAGTGAACCAGGAACTGCTGGATACGCCCCAGTTGATCAACGAAGATCCCTACGGCCGGGGCTGGATCATGGAGGTTGAAATCGCTAATCCCGACCAACTGGAAGGGCTGCTGACCGCCGTCCAATATGAGGAGCTGGTCCGAGAGGGAGGTGCATAGGGGTGTCCTATTTGCCTCATACCACCGCCGACCGGGAAACCATGTTGAAAAACATCGGCATCACCGACCCGGCTGAACTCTTTGCCGATGTACCAAACTCCGTCAGGTTGGACCGGCCCTTAAATATCCCCGGCCCCTTCAGTGAGATGGAACTAATGCAGCACATGCAGACCCTGGCTGCCCTAAACGCTCACACCGGCGAGTACGTGAGCTTCCTCGGGGGCGGCGTGTACGACCACTATATCCCAGAAGTGGTAAATCACCTGGTGTCCAGATCGGAGTTCTATACCGCCTACACCCCTTACCAGGCGGAAATCAGCCAGGGCACCCTGCAGGCCATTTTCGAATACCAGACCATGATCTGCCAGTTGACCGGCATGGAGGTTTCCAATGCTTCCATGTACGATGGGGCCAGTGCCGCCGCCGAGGGTGTGTTGATGGCCTGTGACCTGACCAGGCGCAACCGGGTACTGGTGGCCCGCAGTGTCCACCCGGAATACCGGGAAACCCTGGCCACCTACCTCAATCCCCGGGGCATCGAAATAGACGAAATTCCTCTGGCAGATGGCTGTTGTTCCATGGCTGGCCTGGCCACCATGCTTGATCAAACGGTGGTGGCGGCGGTGCTGGTGCAGCATCCCAACTTCTTCGGTCATCTGGAGCCGGTCGCCCGGATTGGTGAACTGGTGCAAGGTGCCGGAGCCATGTATATCACAGTGGTGGACCCCCTATCCCTGGGCCTGCTGCAACCGCCGGCGGAATACGGGGCGGACATTGTGGTGGGTGACGGGCAGCCCCTGGGCAACCCCATGAGTTTCGGCGGGCCGCACCTGGGGTTCCTGGCATGTACCGAGCGATCCATGCGGCGGCTGCCTGGCCGGCTGGTGGGGATGACCAGGGATACCCAAAACCGGCGGGGTTTCGTGCTCACTTTGCAAGCCAGGGAACAGCATATCCGCCGGGACAGGGCCACTTCCAACATCTGCTCCAACCAGGCCCTGTGTGCCCTGGCCGCCACCATCTACCTGACCGCCCTGGGTCCCGGGGGCTTGCGCCAGGTGGCGGAAATGTGCCTGCAAAAGGCCAGTTACGCCCACCAACTGCTATCCGGCATCCACGGGGTCAAACCCGCCTTTGGACAGCCCTTCTTTAAGGAATTCGTCCTGCAGCTGGACCATCCGCCCGAAGAGGTAATCACCAGGCTGGCCCAAAAAGGTATCCTGGCCGGGGTGCCCATTGGCCGCTGGTATCCCGAATATACGGATCATATGCTGGTTGCCTTTACTGAAAAACGCACCAAATCGGACATTCAGCGCCTGGTGACAGAACTGGGGGGATTGGCATGACGGAACCTTTGATCTTTGAAATGAGCGTACCAGGCCGGCGGGCATGCCGGTACCCCGCCGACGATACCGGCATGCCGCTGGCTGAGAGTCTTCTTCCCCAGGAGTACCTGCGCCGGCAGGCCCCGGACCTGCCGGAAGTCTCCGAGCTGGATCTGGTCCGGCATTTTACCCACCTTTCCAGTATGAACTTCGGGGTGGACACCGGCTTTTATCCCCTGGGTTCGTGTACCATGAAATACAACCCCAAGGTGAATGAAAGGGTGGCCCGCCTGCCAGGGTTTGCCCAGTTGCACCCCTACCAGCCGGTAGAACTGTGCCAGGGGGCATTGCGGCTGATGGCGGAAATGGAAGCCTTTCTGGCGGAAATCACCGGTATGGACCGGTTTTCCCTCCAGCCTGCCGCCGGCGCCCACGGGGAACTGGCAGGACTGTTCATCATCCGGGCCTATCACCGGTACAGGGGAGATATGGGCCGGAACAAGGTGATTGTACCAGATTCCGCCCACGGCACCAACCCCGCCACCGCAGCCCTCTGCGGCATGCAGGTGGTAGAAGTGAAATCCGATGCCCGCGGGGGAGTGGACCTGGCAGCCCTGCGCGGGGCGCTGGGACCGGATGTGGCCGCCCTGATGCTTACCAACCCCAACACCCTGGGGCTGTTCGATGAAAATATCGTGGAAATTGCCCGGCTGGTGCATGAAGCCGGCGGTTTGTTGTATTATGACGGGGCCAACATGAATGCCATTATGGGTTACAGCCGCCCGGGTGACATGGGCTTTGACGTGATCCACGTCAACCTGCACAAAACCTTTGCCACCCCCCACGGTGGTGGCGGTCCCGGCGCCGGACCGGTAGGAGTCAAGGCAAACCTGGCCCCATTTTTGCCCCGTCCGACGGTGGAGCGGGGTGAACAGGGCTATTACCTGGACCATGACCGCCCCCTGTCCATCGGGCGGGTGAGGTCCTTTTACGGTAACTTTGCAGTGGTGGTCAAGGCCTATGCTTATATCCTGAGCCAGGGGGGACAAGGGTTAAAGGATGTCAGTACATACGCAGTACTTAATGCCAACTACCTCCTTAGCCTGTTACGGGACCACTTCCACCTCCCCTATGACAGGCACTGCAAACACGAGTTTGTCATTACACCCGGAAAGCTGAAGGATCTGGATATCCGGACCATTCACATCGCCAAACGCCTATTGGACTACGGTTTCCATCCCCCCACCACCTACTTCCCCCTCATCGTGGAGGAGGCCATGATGGTGGAACCGACGGAAACGGAGAGCAGGGAAACCCTGGAGAGCTTTGCGAAGGCCATGATCGCCATCGCCCGGGAAGCCGTGGAAAACCCGGAACTGGTTAAATCCGCCCCCCACCACACTCCCGTTACCCGCCTGGATGAGGCCACCGCCGCCCGCAAACCGGTTGTGCGGTGGAAACGGGAGTAGTCCAATGGGTAACCAGTGGCGTTTACTGGATACCGGCTGCCGGGACGGGTTTACCAACATGGCGCTGGACGAGGCAATCCTCACTGCCGTCAGCAACGGACTAGCCCCGCCAACCCTTCGTTTTTACGGCTGGTCCTCCCCTACCCTCACCCTGGGTTATTTCCAGGAAACCAGGAAGGAAATTGACCTGACGGCGTGCCAGCGTTTAGGGGTACAGGTGGTGCGCCGCCTGACCGGCGGCAGGGCGGTGTTGCACCACCGGGAAGTGACCTACAGTATTATCGCCCCCATGGCACACCCGGACATGCGCGGCAGTGT
>DDKM01000034.1:0-5195 GCA_002339345.1 Firmicutes bacterium UBA2598
TAAAATCCATCCTTCATTATAACACAAAAAACAAGGGAACAGCACATATGTTCGCACTGCCCCCTTTTATTGCCAATAATTGTTTTAAACCCCGGTTGCTGCGCCTTCTCAGTACAGTGACGGCATGATCAGGTAGGCCATGGCCAGTCCCAGTAGTCCCACCACCAGACCATAGACCATACTCGGAATCAAGTTGTTTTTGATGATCTTACCTTCCGCACCCACCACGCCCACGGTGGTGGAAGCAGCCACCACATTCAGGACACAGATCATGTTGCCCACGGCACCGCCGATGACCTGCAGGGAGACGATGATAATGGTGGAAAGTCCCAACTGCTGGGCAACTCCATACTGGAAATTGGAAAAGAGGATGTTGGACACGGTGTTGGATCCTGAAACGAAGGCGCCCAGGATGCCCACGAAGGGGGCTACCAGCGGCCAGGCCTTGCCGGCAGTCATGGCTGCCGCCTTGGACATCATGATCATCATACTGTCATAGTTTTTGGCGTTGACCCCCGACTGGACCATCACCTGCACCATGGCCACCGCAAACACCAGGGTAATGGTGGCCGGCACCAGCTGTTTTAGGGTTTGGCCCCAGGCCCGGCGCACCGCGCTGCCGTCCATGCGGTGGATGAAAATGGTCATCACCGCCACCAGCACAAAGGGCATTACCCCGGGTGAATATAGCGGGGCCCACTGGTAATTGATGCCTGATACCAGGATATTATACCAGCTGATGGATACGGTCTTTAACATAGGCCCAATGCCCAGGGCCGGCAGCCTGGTGATGACCAGGAACAGGGCGATGAGCAGGTAAGGCACCATAGCCCGCAGGAGGGACATCTGTTTATCCACCGTTCCCCCCACGGTCGAGCCCAACCAATCCTGCTCCCATTTATCCTGGGCCGGAAAGTCCCAAGTGGTCTTAGGCACCAAAAATCCTCGGGAAGCGGCAAAGATGACCACTGTCATACCAAATAGTCCCCCAAAGATGGAGGGGAACTCAATACTGAAAAAGGAGGTAACCAGGTAGGGCACAGTAAAGGCAAGCCCGGCAAAAATGGCAAAGGGGGCCGCTTCCAGTCCTGCCCGCACCGACCGCTTCTCCCCGCCGAACACCACCGTCATCAGCACCACCGCCATGAGCGGCAGGAAGGTGCCCACAACGGCGTTCATCACCGCCGTCCATAACCCCACCGTCTTTAAAAAGACGGGGAACTCCACTCCGGCCGGCAGGTTTTCCAATACCTGGGGCACATTTAACACCGATCCCACCCCGCCGATGATGGGGGTACCCACCGCCCCAAAGGTGACCGGGGTGCTGTTGAATACCAGGGCAAACATGGCGGCGGCCAGGGGCGGAAAACCCAGGCCCACCATTAACGGACCGGTCAGGGCGGCCGGGGTGCCGAAACCCGCCGCCCCCTCAATAAAGGCACCGAACAGCCACCCCACGATAAGGACCTGGATCCGGCGGTCAGGGGTGATCCCCATGAAACCACGGTTGATGGAGGCCATCCCGCCGCTCAACTTCATGGTATTGAGGATTAAGATGGCGCCGAAGATGATCACCAGGATGTTAACCGCCGACAGGGCGCCGTAAATGGTGGCGGCGAGCACCCGGCCCCCGGGCATGCCCCAACCCACCACGGCGATCACCACCGCCACCAGCCAGGCCAGTGGCATTACCGTTTTGGCTGGCCAGGCAAAGGTGGTCATCAGGATAATGGTCAAAAGAATGGGTATGAGTGCTACCAGGGCCAATAGAATTTCCAAGCGACTATTCCCCTCCCCCAGTTGCAAAAATACCTGTTGGCATATATCTCATCATACCTGAAAAACCCTGGACAACTCAATAGAAATTATTTACCCACAGCTAGCAGGGGAAAGACAAGCATCCCGGTCCACCTTAACCGGTGTAGCCGGGATGCTTGATAATCCATAATGTATTGGGCCGCTACCTGACCTGCCCCTTTTCTTGAATGGTTACAGTAATATATTGGGCCTTTTTGTTGCGGTGGACGACCATCGCCAACCTTTGGCCGATCTTGCTGGACTGTACAATCTTCACCACATCATCGGGGGTGGTAATCTCCTGGCCGTCAATCTCCCGGATGATATCGCCCCGCCGGAGACCCGCCCTGGCCGCCGGGCTGCCCTGCATCACTTCGGCAATGATGGCACCCTTGGTGTCGGGGACACCGAAATACTCTGCCAGTTCCTTGTCCAGGGGTTGGAGGGAAACGCCCATCCACGGCCTGATGACCCTGCCCTTTTCCTTCAACTCCGCCAGGATACCCCTGACGGTGTTGCTGGGAATGGCAAAACCGATACCCTGGGCCTGGGCGTTGATGGCGGTGTTGATGCCGATGACCTCACCCCGCAGATTGAGCAGGGGACCGCCGCTGTTGCCTGGATTGATGGAGGCGTCGGTCTGCAGGAAGTTATTGAAGCGCCGGTCATCCACCGTCACCTGGCGGCCCTTGGCGCTGATCACCCCCACCGTGACGGTGTGATCAAGACCGTATGGATTGCCAATGGCAATCACCCACTCTCCTACCCTGACATGATCGGAATCACCCAGCTTCAAAAATGGCAGGCCACTGGCCTCCACCTTGAGAAGAGCCAGGTCCATGTCGTAGTCATAGCCCACCACCCTTGCCTGGAGGGTTTCCTGACCATTGGCCAGGGTGATCCGGATCTCCTTGGCTCCGTTGACCACGTGCTGGTTGGTCAGGATATAACCATCCTCGGAGATCACAAATCCCGACCCCATGCCCCGGCGTTCCTGGGGCCCCTGGTTGAAAGGCATGCTGTCACCGAAAAACTGGCGGAAAAAGGGGTCGCTGAAAAAGGGATCCAGGTTCCGGCCGGTACGCACTTCGGTGATGGTATCCACCTTCACCACAGCAGGACCAGCCAGCTCCACCATGTCGGCGATGGTATTGGGACCAAAGCCCGGCGGCAGGGTAGGCAGCAGGGCCCCGGCGGTATTGACGGGCGTATCCTTCGGCAGGTCATCCTGACTGCCGGTGGCTAAAAGGGCTCCCCCCGCCAGGGCCAGGCCCAGGAAGAAGGCTGCCACCACCACCATCAGAAAGGTGCGCCTTAATTTCTGTTCCATGGTTGACCTCCTCCCTCGCTTTTATTTTTTCTTTTTTCGATTCCATATTTTAAGATATAACCCCTTGACCATCAATCCCCGGAAATACGAAAAACATCACAAAAACACAAGCTTAAGGCCAAAAAAACAAGGACGGTGGAAGAAATCCTCCACCGCCGACTGTCCATATAACCATCACTGGACGGTCTCGTAGCCCCTGGGGGACACCAAGGTCTAGAAACCAATTTCCTTCAGCACCTGACCGGCCTGGTTGACAAAAACGAAACGGGTCACTCCGGCCAGATCCTGCCGGTCCAGCCGGACCATGTCCGTGGGGTAGGTAAAGGCCATGGTCACCATATCCCCGGGAGCAGGACTGCTCATCCGGACCCTGACCACCGCCTGGTCACCCACTACCTTCACCCCTTCGACGGTGATGCCATAACCACCGGTGTTGGCCTCACCCAAGTAAGCCCACAACACCACATAGCGGTTGTAGTCCACACGGGGCGGGTAAATGGGGGCAATAGTCTGCAAAGGTGGTTGGCTTAAAACCTGATCCGCACCCGTAACAACTGCAAAGTCCATGTAATTGAGGAATCCCGGGAGATGCCACTCCCCACCGGTGCGCCTGGGCTCCTGGATAAAAGACCATCCCGTTTCACTGCCAGGCTGTTGCACAAAACCCCACCAGGCCAAGGGAATCTCCCTTTCCCCACTGGCCCTGCCGTCATTTCCGGCTACTACCCCACCGGGCTGCCCGGACAACCCCCTCTGGGCGTCAAGGCTGATCCGCACGGTCTTGGTGGTGGACACCCAATCCACCTTTGCGCCAATGATCTCAGCAATAAACCTAACCGGCACAAAGGTGCGTCCAGCGATAATCTGCGGCGCCAAGGACAACGGCACCTCCCTACCATTTACCCTTGCTGCGGCCACCCCTATGGTCAGGGAAATATCCATTCCCTCCTGCCAGGCCTTCACGGTCCTGGTGGCGGGAAAATATTCCACCCGTAAGCCCAATTCCTCCAGTACCCCCCGCAGGGAAACCAGGGTGGTTCCCTGTTGAATTACCGGTGCCACATCCAGTTTCAGCTCCTTCCCGTTGATTTCCACCACGGGCTGGGCCGGAGCGGACCATCCCGGTGAAACCATCTGGGTGAAAATCAGCATCATCAACATTAAGATCACAAACCGCCGGTTCATCCATCCACCTCCGCAAACTTGTTTCCTGATGGTTAGACTGCCTGTAGTGGCAAAAGGTTCCCATCGAGTGCTTAAAACATATGCTGGTTTAGGAATTAATTTTTTGACAAAAGGAGATGGCTTCCATGACCCTTGTTCGGTCTGGCGGGTGAAGTCACCGGCGCAGGACAGCACCCGTGGGGTGTGGTAAGGGTAGTGTTAAACCCATGCAACGAACCATTATGTTGTTTAAGAAATCATGTTCCTTGGACCAAGGTATGGATTTGGTACGCGCCGGGGGCGGTCAACCCCTCCAGACCCTGCCGGCTATCCACGGCCTGAAATGCCTGATGCCCCTGGGCGCTCTCCCTCCCTCGGAGGACATCCTCCTAATGGAAGAAGATGTCCGGGTCCAGTTGTCACCAATTAAAGGGAGCATCACGGTACCGGCAGGTGAAACCATCCCCTGGGGTGTTTCCCGCATTCAGGCACCGGTCGCCTGGGGCTGGACCACCGGCTCCGGTGTCAACATCGGGGTTATTGACACCGGCATCCAAAGCAGCCATCCGGACCTGCAGGGTAATTATGCCGGTGGTTACAACACTATCAACCCCGGCCGATCACCGGAGGACGATAATGGCCACGGTACCCATGTGGCAGGAACCATCGCCGCCACGGCAACGGGCAGAGGGGTCATCGGAGTAGCTGCCACCGCCCGCCTGTATGGCATAAAGGTGCTGGATGCCCAGGGCTCCGGCTACGTTTCCAATGTGATCGAAGGCATCCAGTGGTGCCTTGACCACGGCATGCAGGTAATCAACATGAGCCTCAGCACCCCTGAAAATGTGCGGTCACTGGAACTGGCGGTTAAGGCTGCCTATGAGGCTGGTATCCTGGTGGTGGC
>DDKM01000034.1:5605-7297 GCA_002339345.1 Firmicutes bacterium UBA2598
GCCATGACCAGGCAAAACAAGGTAGCTTCCTTTTCCAGCCGCGGCCAGGAACTGGATCTCCTGGCACCAGGAATGAACATTCTTTCCACCTATGCCGGGAGCACCTACCGCTACCTTAGCGGAACTTCCATGGCGGCACCCCATGTGACCGGTGTGGCCGCCCTGGTCTGGAGCATCCATCCCTCTCCCACTCCCCATGCGGTGGCCCTGGCCATGAAAGCCTCCGCCGAAAGGTTGAAGGGATTGCCCTGGACGGCCCAGGGGGCCGGACTGGTCAGGGCGGACCGGGCTGTTAGGGCAGTTCCGGCCAGCCGCACCGGTGAAGATCCATACCCGGAAGCCCGGGGAAAACAGGAACTGGCCTGACCCCGGCCTGAAAAGATCGCACCTTCCCTTTTCAGGACATAACACCCCGTATCGTGCAAAAATCGCACAGATACGGGGTTTTCCGTTGTCAAAGGCCTTCTCAAATGGTACTATATCATTGATCGTTATCGTATGGCGATATCATCAATACCACCCTTGCCGAGGTGATCCAGATCATGCTCAGGAGTTTCTTTAATGGCTTCGTGAAGTTGCACATCCTGCACCACGCCAGTACCGAGCCCGTCTATGGTGCCGCCATGATGGAAGAGTTGAAAAGACACGGGTATGACATCAGCCCCGGCACCCTTTATCCGACCCTGCACAGCCTGGAAGGGGAGGGTTACCTGGAAAGCAACCAGGTAAATATCGGCGGTAAGATCCGGCGGTACTATACCATTACACCCACCGGCAAGGAGGCTTTATTTGCGGCCCGGCCGAAAATCCGCGAACTCTTTGCAGAAATCTTGGGGGAGGAAGAACCCTATCCGAAAGGCGGCTGTTGCAGGTGATTACCCTACTGGATGTTAGCCTGATCAAGGGACATGCCACCATATTAAACGGCATCACCCTGACTCTGCCTCCGAAGCAAATACATACCATCATTGGCCCCTCCGGAGCGGGTAAAACTTCCCTGTTGAGGTTGATCAACCGGTTGGAGGAACCCACCTCAGGGACCCTCACCTACCTGGGGCAATCCCTTTCCCAGTTCCCAGTGGTGGGCTTGCGGCGGCGGATCGCCCTGGTCTTTCAGCAGCCGGTGTTCTTCACCGGTACTGTGGGTGAAAACATCGCCTATCCCCTTTACTTGCAGGGCAGGACGGACAATGCACTGGTACGGCAGTGCCTGGGCCTGGTCGGCATACCTACCGCCTGGCTGGACAGGGATCCCCAGGAGCTTTCCGCCGGACAACGGCAGCGGGTGGCCCTGGCTCGTACCCTGGTCAAAGGGCCGGAAGTACTGATGCTGGATGAACCCACCGCCAACCTGGATCCGGCCTCTGCCGGACAGGTGGAGGACACCGTCCGGTGCCTTGTTACAGAGCAAAAGCTTACCGTGTTATGGGTGACCCATGACATGGCCCAGGCTCGACGGGTGGGCCACACCACCACCCTGCTGATAGGGGGTCAGGTAATGGACCACCGGGAAACGCCCGCCTTTTTCACCAACCCTGCCTCCCTGAGCTTGATCAACAGCCACTTGCAGGAGGTTAAAACAACTTCCAAAATACTTGTGCAAAGATAGTTAATCATAGCCATTATTAACCAAAATATGTTACAATGGTAACAGAGGGAGGTGGTTAATTGAGAAAATATTTAACAGCAAAA
>DDKM01000045.1 GCA_002339345.1 Firmicutes bacterium UBA2598
CAGCTTGGCCAGGCGCTCCTGCAGCTTTTCCCTGTCAAATTCCGAGGTTGATTCCTCGTGCTGGCGCCGGATCTGGGCCACCCGCTGCTGGATGGCTTCGGCGGAACCGCGGCCTTCCACAATCACCGTTTCATCCTTTTTGAGGCGGACCTGGCGGCACTGTCCCAGCATATTCAGGGTTACCTTATCCAGCTTCAGCCCTTTTTCCTCGGAAATCACCTGGCCGTTGGTCAGTACTGCGATATCCTCCAGCATCGCTTTACGGCGGTCGCCGAAACCGGGAGCCTTTACCGCCACTGCCGTAAAGGTACCCCGCAGCTTGTTCACCACTAGGGTGGCCAGGGCTTCTCCCTCCACATCCTCGGCAATCACCAGCAAGGGTTTGCCCGTTTGCACCACCTTTTCCAACACCGGCAGCAAATCGGCAATGGCGGAAATTTTACGGTCGGTGATCAGGATATAGGGTTCGTTCAGTACCGCCTCCATCTTGTCGGTGTCGGTAATCATGTAGGGAGAGATATAGCCGCGGTCAAACTGCATGCCCTCCACCACTTCCAGGTAGGTCCCAAAGCCCTGGGACTCTTCCACGGTGATGACACCGTCCTTGCCCACCTTTTCCATGGCGTCCGCCACAAGTTGGCCGATTTCCCGGTCATTGGCGGAGATGGACGCTACCTGGGCAATGGCTTCCTTGCCTTCAATGGGTTTGGCATCCTTTTTCAGTTCTTCCACTACCACCGCAACGGCCTTTTCAATACCCTTTTTCAAAAGCATGGGATTAGCCCCGGCTGCCACGTTGCGCAATCCCTCTTTAATAATGGCATGGGCCAGTACGGTAGCAGTGGTGGTACCGTCTCCCGCCACATCATTGGTCTTGGTGGCCACCTCCCGCGCCAGCTGGGCCCCCATGTTCTCCAGCGGGTCGGGCACCTGCACCTCCCGGGCGATGGTCACCCCATCATTGGTAATGGTGGGGGAACCAAACTTCTTGTCCAGCACCACATTACGCCCCTTGGGGCCCAGGGTAACGCGGACCGCATCGGCCAGTACCGCCACACCCCTCTCCAGGGCATACCGGGCATCCTCTTTAAAGGTAATTTGTTTCGGCAAGTGCTTTCCTCCTACTGGATGACAGCCAGAATATCCCGTTCACTAACGATCAGGTATTCTTCCCCGTCAACCTTTACTTCCGTACCGGCATATTTGGAATAAATGACTTTGTCCCCAACCTTGACATCCAGGGCCACCTTTTCCCCGCTGTCCAGGGTCCGGCCGGCGCCGACAGCCATCACTTCACCCTGCTGGGGCTTTTCCTTGGCTGTATCAGGAAGGACAATGCCGCTTTTTGTTTTTTCCTCCTGGGCCAGCACCTTGATAACCACCCGATCACCCATTGGTTGGATTTTCATTTCTACCAGACAACCTCCTTACATATGTTTTATCGGCTGGCTGTTTGTTAGCACTCATTTTTTTTGAGTGCTAACATCGATTATTATCATAACCGCTAGCCTTATTGCCAGCAACCCCAAAATTTACGGTTTTTGGCCCACCACCTCCAAAAATGCTACGTCTTAACACCATTACATCAAATTGCTTCATAAAGCTCGCATTTTCTGCCAACTATGTAATGAAGGGGCTTTCCATTCCAGTAATGATTCCCACGGCAAAATATTTGCCAACTAAGGGAAGAATTATACAGGCCGGCACCTGTGCAATGAGAAAAACCACCAGGCTTCCCGTGGGGGCTTTGCCTTGGTGGTTTTTGACACCTTGATGTCCTTAAGGAGACTAACCGGCCAGATGCAGGGCGGACGGCTCCTTGCTCAAGATATAGACCAGTTCATCGTTTTTCACCATTGCCGCATTGGCCTCATCGGTATCCAGGTGTATTTCCAGGTTAAAGCTGGGATGTACCCGTACCAGCACATGGTGGAACACCACTTCCCGCACCGTACCCGCCAGTACCGTAACCCGGTCGTTATCCCGCAGACCAGCCAACTGGGCATCCTTGGGACTCATATGGATGTGTCGCTCCGCAATGATCACGCCCCTGGACAGGGTCACCGCACCCTTGGGACCTACCAGGTGACAGCCGGGGCTATCCTCAAGCTTGCCCGATTCCCGTACAGGTGGGGTAATGCCAAGCCGG
This sequence comes from Firmicutes bacterium UBA2598, assembly GCA_002339345.1. GTDB lineage: Bacteria > Bacillota > PH28-bin88 > PH28-bin88 > PH28-bin88 > UBA2598. Next base: position 2,150 of record DDKM01000045.1, read on the forward strand.
AAAGAATCGGTCAGGGATACCTCAATCTGGGTCTCCCCCCTGGCCGGCCCCAACACCCGTACGTTCTCCAGGATACCCTTCGGCCCAATGACAGTCACCGTCTCGTTGCAAGCAAACTGCCCGATCTGGCGCTGATCCTTCATCTTGGTCAGCTGGTACCCCTGGCCGAACAGGATTTCCACGTGTTGTTGGGACAGGTGTACATGACGGTTGGAAATACCCACGGGGACTGCGAGCAAAGCATGCTTACACACCTTGTTTCCCTCCTTTGGCACCATTCGCGGGCAGTTTTTTACCGTTCACCGCATATATAGTACCGCTCACCGTCATTATAGCACCGCCTTGAACGGGAGGGCAACAGGTGGAAAATATGTTGTAATAGGAAAACTAGTTGAACTAGTCCAACAATTTACCCGACCGGCCTAGCCCCCTTGCGGGAGGTTGCCGCATTCCAAGGCCGACCCTTGTAAAATGGCCAGGCCGTGGGGCAATGCGGGTAAAATGGCATGCAGGCATTCCCGCACGGCCTTTGGACTGCCCGGCAGGTTGACAATCAAGGTACGGCCCCGGATCCCGGCCACCGCCCTGGATAGCATGGCCTGGGGAGTTATTTTCAGGCTTTCCAGCCGCATGGCTTCCGCCAGTCCCGGGGCGGGGCGATCCACCACCGCCATGGTGGCCTCCGGGGTGACATCCCGGGGTGAAAAACCCGTACCGCCGGTGGTCAATACCAGATTCAACTGCAGGATATCGGCATATTCCTTTAACTTCTCTTCCAGGAGTGCCCGCTCATCCGGCACCACCACATAGGCGGACACGGTACCCCCAATCTCCCCGATAATCTCCCTGATGGTCTCACCGCTTTTGTCCTCCCGTTCGCCCCGGGAACCCTTGTCACTGGCGGTGATAATTCCTACCGTAAAGCTTCCACCGGCCACCTGTCCTCCCCCTCCCTGACCCAATCACCGCTCTTGCCGCCCCTTTTGCTCACCAGCCGGAGCCCATCGATAACCATGGCCCGATCCACCGCCTTAACCATGTCATAGATGGTCAGGGCGGCCACGCTGGCAGCAGTGAGGGCCTCCATTTCCACACCAGTCTTGCCAGTAGTGGTAACCCTGGCCTCAATATGCACCGCCGGCTGTCGTTCATCCAGCAGGAAATCCACCGTTGCCGACGTAATAGCCAGGGGATGGCACATGGGGATCAGGTCACCGGTGCGCTTGGCCGCCATAATCCCGGCCACCCTCGCCACACCCAGCACATCCCCCTTGGCGGCAGTGCCGGCAGCGATCATCGCCAGGGTACTGCCCTCCATGTTAACCCTGGCCCGGGCCACCGCCTCCCGCAGGGTATCCACCTTTTGCCCCACATCCACCATCCTGGCCTTCCCCTGCTGGTCGAAATGGGTTAACCTTTCCACACCACCACCTCCCATTAACTGTTGTCTTGGATTATCCACAGTTGTCCACAGTGGCGTAAATCATACCCGCCCAGGGCGGCCACCTCAGCCTGGAAGGCGGGATCTAAAAGCACCTGCCGCAGTGCCGCCACACCCGGGTGATCCCAGTGGGCCTGGGGTATACACAGATCATAACGTTCCTCCGCCAGTGGAATGAAATCCAGACCCAGGGCTTTGGCGGCGGCAAAGATACCCATGCCGGCATCGGCACTGCCGCTCTGTACTGCAACCGCCACCGCCAGGTGGGTATACTCCTCCCGGTTGTAACCGTGGATCTGCCCAGCCGCCAATCCCATTTTGTTGAGCAGGTAGTCCAAAAGGATACGGGTGCCTGCACCCGCCTGCCTATTGACGAACCGTATCCCGGGCCGGGCCAAATCCGCCAGACCCGTAATGCCCAGGGGATTACCCTTAGGGACCATCAAGCCCTGCTGCCGGTAGGCCACATGCACCAGGCAAACCGCTATCCCAGGCAGATATTTCCGCACATAATGGGTGTTGTAATCCCCGGTCTCGGGATCCAGGAGGTGGATGCCCGCCCCATGGGCCTCGCCCCGCCGCAGGGCCAGCAGACCGCCCAAGCTTCCCACATTGGCAGAACTGAGGATTGTACCCGGTATGGTGCACTGCAGGCGGCTAGCCAGCACATCCAGGGAGAGATCGTGGCTGCCGGTAATGATTACCGCCCGGCCCACTTCCCCCAAAGGCCGCAAAAGGGTCACCTCAACCCGTTCACCCGCCGCCAGGCCCTCCCGTTCGCCCGGCACCACCAAAAGGCCGTCCGCCCGCATCAGGGAGGTAATGACCCCCGCCCCACGGGAAATGGGGGTGGCCAACAACCGCTCACCTACCTGGCCCAGTTTTACCCTGATATACTCCTCCTTCCCCAAGGCGGAAAAGACTTTGCGGGCCAGGGTGGCGGCTATGGTGGGCGGTTCCGGGGGTAGCAGCCCCTGTAGCCGGTATACCACCGGGCGCACAAACAATTCCGTGGTAAGGGCGGCGGAAACCGGATACCCAGGTATACCTACCACCCCCCGGGTACCGATGATCCCCAGGGCCACCGGTTTACCCGGTTTAATGCCCACCCCGTGTACCAGCAGGGTGCCCAGTTCCCCGATCACCCGGGCGGTATAATCCTCCCGTCCTGCTGAGGACCCGGCATTGATGATCACCACATGGCATTCCGCCACAGCCCGCTCCACCGTTTCCTTCAGTACCTCCAGCCGGTCCGGCGTGATGGGGTACACTTTGACCCGGCCGCCCCACTGGGATACCAGCCCACCGATCACACGGCTGTTAAATTCCGGGATCTCGCCGGTGCCCGGCTCCCCCTCCGGGGAAACCAGTTCATCCCCTGTTGGGATGACCCCCACAATGGGTTGGGGATGGACATCCACCGCCATCACCCCCCCGGCCAGCAACCCTCCCAAATCATAGGGCGTGATACGATGATTAGCAGGTAACAGCATCTCCGCTGCCACCACATCTTCGCCCACCTGCCGTACATGATCCCCCGGTGCTACCGGTGCCAGCACCTCCACCGTTCCCTCCCCGGTGTAATGCAGTTCTTCTGCCATCACCACCGCATCGGTACCGGGCGGCAGGGCGTCACCGGTGTCCACCTCCCAGGCCTGTACACCCAACACAAGACGGCGAGGGCTGGTTTCCGACGCAAAAAAGGTCTCCCGTGCCGCCAGAGCCACCCCATCCATGGCCGCCGCAGGATAGTGGGGAACGGACCGCCTTGCATAGACCGTGCCGGCCGTAACCCTCCCCAGTGCGGCATCAACCGGTACCCGTTCTGGCTTACCAGGAACCAAAGCCCCCTGTTCTGCCAAAGCTTTTAGAAAAATAGCCAGGGCCTCTGCCCGGGGTGTATTGGCCAGGTATACCTTGCGACCGGGCATCCCCTTCACCCCTTCATTCACCAAATATCAGTCCCCGTACAATTCCACATCCACCACGGCACCTGCCGGCAAACCCTCCAGATTGAGGGGAATCACCACTTCTCCGTCCGCCTGCACCAGGGTGGAAACCAACCCGGATTTGCCCAACACCGGTATCGCCCAGGTTTCACCCTCCTCGTCCACCAACCTGACCCGCACATGTTCCTCCCGGCCGGCACCGGACGGGATGCTGCGGGTCAACCGGGCCCTGACCCGGACCGGGGAAGGTTCCCCGGTATACCCTCCCATTTCAACCAGGGGCAATACAAGCAGCTTGCATACCACCGCCGCGGACACCGGGTGGCCCGGCAGGGCAAAATAGATCCGGCCGTCCGCCACGGCGGCTGCCGTGGGCTTACCCGGCCGTAGGGCGAGGCCGTGGAACAGCAGCCCAGGGGAACCCAATTCGTTCAGCACTTTCAGGGTATAATCCCTTGCCCCCACCGAGCTGCCGCCGGAAATCAGCACAATATCAGCCTCCGCAGCTTTATTGGTAATGGCCCTTTGTAGCACTACATGATCATCTCCCACCAACTCACAAGCAGTTACCTGGCCGCCAGCCTGCCGGATCAAGGCTTGTAACATATATGTATTGATATCCCGTACCTGGCCGGGAAGGGGGCTTTCCCCAGGTGTCACCAATTCGCTGCCGGTGGAGATCACCGCCACCCTTAAGGGCTTTCGCACTGCCACTTCCGGTTGCCCTAGGGCGGCCAGCACCCCGAGGTCAGCCGGGCGCAACCGTCGGCCGGCTGTCAGTACCAGGGTACCCCGCGCCACGTCCTCCCCCCGCCGGATCACATTTTCCCCGGGGGCTACAGGCCTGACCACCAGGTTAGTCCTGTCATCCAGCTGCTCCGTGTATTCAAC
>DDKM01000013.1 GCA_002339345.1 Firmicutes bacterium UBA2598
CTTCCCGGCGGGTGAGTTAAAACTAAACACATGGGAAAGGGAGAGATGCGTATGTCTAAAAACAGATTTGTTACCAGGGTTGGCGCTATCTTTTTGCTGGCCTGTTTAATTTTCACAGTTGGTTTGGCCCAACCGGCACAAGCCACCGAGGTGAAAGTGCTGGTGGACGGGAAGGCGTTAACCATGGATGTCAAACCGGTGCTGGAAGCCAACCGGGTGCTGGTGCCCCTGCGGGCTATCTTTGAAGCCCTGGGTGCTGAAGTGGGGTGGGACGACAAAACCAGGACGGTGACGGCGGCCAGGGGTAATAACCGGATCCAGCTGGTGATCGGGAATACCACTGCCCTGAAAGACGGTGCCAGAGTCACGTTGGATGTACCGGCCAGGATTATTGACGGCCGCACCCTGGTGCCCCTGCGTTTTGTCAGTGAAGCCCTGGGGGCGGAGGTGGAGTGGCGTGCCTCTGCTGCCACGGTGGCCATTACCAGAAAAACACAGCTTATAACCATCACCGATTCCATGGGCAGACAGGTGCAGGTGCCTTCTCCGCCCCGGCGAATAGTGGTAATTAACTCGGATGTGGCTGAGGTAATTAGCGCCCTAGGCGCCGCAGACAGGGTGGTGGGAGTTTCCGATACCACCGAGTTTCCACCCCTATTAAAGGATAAACCGAAAGTAGGCAAGGCTTTCACGCCCAGTGTGGAGCGGATAGTGGAACTCAGGCCCGACGTGGTTTTCGGCTACGGCAAATTCCTTAAACCCGAGCTGGCCCAGCAGATTGAGGCGGCCGGTATTCCGCTGGTCTACCTGGACGGCTATAAAGCTAATACCCTGGGTCAGGATGTGCTAACCCTGGGCGTCATTTTGGGCAAGGAAAAAGAGGCCAGGGAGTATGTGGACTTTTTCAATAGAAATATGCAAATGCTTCAGGGCCGCATCGCCAAATTGAAGCCTGAGGACAAACCTCTGGTATACCTGGAAGGGTATAGCGACTATGTTACGGTGGCGGGCGGTTCAGGGGGGGCCGAACTGCTGGAACTGGCCGGAGCCAGGAACATCGCTGCCGGAGAACCCGTGCCTTTTCCCAAAGTCAGCCCCGAATGGGTGTTGAGCAAAAACCCCCAGGTGATCATCAAGGCAGCCGGAAGTTCCATACCTTCTGGTTACCTGAACAGTGACGAAGCGATGCGGAAAAAAAGAGATGAGATCATCTCAAGGCCCGGATGGAAAGGGATTGCTGCGGTCAAGCATAACCGGACCTATCTTATCTCCAGTGAAATTTATACCGGCCCCAGGGCGGCGATAGGGATCGCCTACTTTGCCAAATGGCTTCACCCCCAGCTTTTTGCCGACCTTGACCCGGAATCCATGCACAGGGAATACCTGCAGAAATTCCATGGCCTGAAACCGGAAGGGGCCTGGGTTTACCCTGAAAAGTAAAGGTGACTGGAAAAATATTCTTGATAACGGGAGTTACGGGAAAGATGCATATATCTTCAACTAAACCAACGGGGGAACTGGCTGAAATTCGTGACCTGTATTCCCGACATACCGCGCGGAAGATATTGTTGCTGGGGGGCCTGGCGGTGCTTTTGGTAGCGGTGGCGCTGTTTTCCACCGCTACCGGGGCCGCAGCGGTAAGGGTGGAGGATGTGGTGCGGGTGATGGCTGCTAAGGTTTTCCCGGGTGTAGCTTCGGCAGCCAGCGGGGAACTGGCGGAAATCGTGGTCATGGAACTGCGGCTGCCCCGGATTTTCCTGGCTGTTCTTACCGGGGTAAGCCTGGCGGGGGCGGGCGCGGTGATGCAGGGTATCTTGCGTAATCCCCTGGTGGACCCATTTACCATGGGATTATCCGGAGGGGCCGCCTTCGGGGCGGCCCTGGCCATCGTTCTGGGGCGGGGAGTACTTGGAACCGCATTTATTATGGGGATTGGCGGCAGGTTTTTGATTATCGCCAATGCCTTTATCCTGGGTCTCCTGACTGTGTTCCTGGTGTACAGTATCGCCAGGCTTAAGGGCGCTGACCGGGAAACCCTGATCTTGGGGGGGGTGGCTATTGGTTACCTGTTTTCAGCCGGCGTGTCGGCGTTAAGATATGTTTCCAACGATGAAGCGTTGAGGGAGTTAACGGTCTGGCTGATGGGCGGGCTGTGGGGCGCCATGTGGCATACGGTTTGGCTGCTCATGCCCCTGGTGCTGGTCTGCATGGCCGTTTTATGGCGTTACGCCTGGGACCTGAACGTCCTCAGCGCGGGGGAGGAGGCGGCGGCAAGCCTGGGGGTAAAGGTTCACCAACTGCGGCTGATCAGCCTGGCCATAGCCTCGCTGGCGGTTTCCGCCACCGTGGCTTTCACCGGGATCATCGGGTTTATCGGCCTGGTGGCTCCCCACATCTGCCGTATCCTTATCGGGGGGGACCACCGGTTTCTCATTCCCTGCTCATGCCTTTCGGGGGCGTTGCTTTTACTGGTTTCCGACACCCTGGCCAGGACCGTCATCGCTCCCACGGAAATCCCGGTGGGCATCATCACCTCGCTCATCGGGGCGCCCTTTTTCATCTACCTGCTCCTCAGGCGAAGGAGACAGTTGTGGTCGTGAATACGACACAAAAGTAACACCGCAGGGGGTGGGTTATCAGTGAAGTTAATGATTAAAGAACTCTCCTTTTCCTATGGGAGCTGCCCGGTGCTGCAGGGATTGACGTTGGAGGTAGGTGAAGGCGAAATAGCCGGCATTGTGGGACCCAATGGCTCGGGGAAGAGCACGCTGCTTCGCTGTCTGGCCCGGGTGCTCAAACCCCGGCAGGGCGTTATTTTCCTGGACGGAAAAAAGGCGGCGGGCATGAGCCCCGGGGAGCTGGCCAGGAAATTGGGCTATGTGCCCCAGGCGGCGGCAGAGGCATTCCCCTTTACCGTGCTGGAAACGGTGCTGATGGGGAGGAAGCCCTACCTGAAGTGGGGGGTAACCAAGCGGGATTTGGAAGTTGTGGGTCAAGCGCTTAAGTATATGGGCATCGAGGACCTGGCAGAGCGGTACCTGGACCAGCTTAGCGGCGGACAGCGGCAGAAGGTGCTCCTGGCCCGCGCCCTGGCCCAGGAACCGGAAGTACTGCTGCTGGATGAACCCACTTCCAGCCTGGACATCAAACATCAGCTGGAGGTGCTGGAACTGGTTAAACACCGGGTGCAGCGGGAAAAAAGTACGGTGGTGATGGTAATGCACGACTTAAACCTTGCCGCCAGGTTTTCGGATCAGATCATCATCCTCAAAGACGGCTGCATCTTTGCCGCCGGCAGGCCGAAAACGGTACTTAACACGGAAAACATCGCAATTGTTTACGGTGTAGAGGCGGTGGTGGCCGACGGCGAGTTCGGCCCTTACGTGTTTCCCGTAAGACCGGTTACCGGGCGGCTGTCTCTGCCAGCGGGAGCGTGTTGACAAAAAAGGGAGGGAGATTAACCGGTGGGCGGTTACCGGCAGTACGTATACCCGTTTACAGCCATCATCGGACAGGAAAAAATGAAGCTGGCCCTGATCTTGAATACCGTCAACCCCCGTGTGGGAGGGGTGCTGGTACGCGGGGAAAAGGGTACGGCCAAGTCCACGGCGGTAAGGGCTCTGGCGGCGCTGTTGCCCGAAATCCGGGTGGCGGCCGGATGTCCCTGTAACTGTGAACCCTTTGACCCAGCAAGGCTGTGCCCCTTCTGCCAGGAGCGCCTGGCAGCGGGAGAGGAACTCAAGCCGGTAACCCGGCGCGTGCCGGTAGTGGACCTGCCGGTCTCGGCCACCGAGGACCGGTTGGTGGGAAGCCTTGATTTTGAATACGCCATCCGGTACGGCAGCCGGCGCTTCGAGCCGGGCATCCTGGCGCGGGCCAACCGGGGCATCGTCTATGTGGACGAAGTCAACCTCCTGGACGACCACCTGGTGGACGTGCTGCTGGACGCGGCGGCTTCGGGGGTAAACGTGGTGGAGCGGGAAGGGGTGGCCTTCGCCCACCCGGCGGAGTTTATCCTGGTAGGGACCATGAACCCGGAGGAGGG
>DDKM01000020.1:0-10449 GCA_002339345.1 Firmicutes bacterium UBA2598
CACCATCCAACCAACCAACCAACCACCCAACGAACCAACCACCGAACCAACCACCCATCCACCCAACCAACCAACCAACCAACACTAGTTACTAGTAGTATTATTTATATTTTGTCTTGTCAACTTAATAGGCTGCATGTTAACACAGCTCAGGCTGGAATGCAACTGATTCCCGCCTGAGCTGTGTTTTATGTAAACCTGACAAAAAGAGGAGGTGCAAGTTACCGGGAAAACTGGTTCACTTACAGAAACCTGTTCCGACAAGGGGGGAGGGAGGCGGCAAATTGGTTTTACTTGACGAAAGTTGCATGAAAGCACTCCCGGAAAATAAGAACAAGCCAGATTGGCTTGAAGAGGAAGCAAAAAATCTTGTGGCAAAGCTCGGCAAGTATCACCTGCTTACATACCACCACTCATTAATGGTTGCGAAACTGTCAACGGCGTTGGCCGAATATATTGGCATGCCAAGGGATGAGGTAACGCTTCTAAGATACAGCGCTCTGGTGCACGATGTGGGTAAACTTGGTATTCCCCTATCGATTCTGGACAAACCCGGTTCCTTGACCCCTGAGGAGATAGACGTTGTAAGAGAACACTCCTACCTGGGGTCGGATATAGTCGCACTCAGGCCAGGTCTTGAAAGTCTCCGGCCGATAGTTTTATTTCACCATGAGCGCTGGGACGGAAGCGGCTACCCGGCGGGCTTGAGCGGCACAAAAATTCCTTTCCTGGCCCGGGTGATCGCCTTGGCTGACGCTTTTGAAGCGATTACCGCCGGGCGGGTTTACAAGCCAAAGGCCACTAAAGGATGGGCTATAAAAGAATTGGAGCGCTGCGCGGGCAGCCAGTTTGATCCTTCGCTAGTGGAAGACTTTATCCGTTTACTAACCATAAGTAAAAAAGCTGAACAAATATATGAAAGGTGGGATGAATGCTAGCTGGTATTTGTTGCCTCTCTCCTCTCATGACTGAAAGGGCGGTGATAAGTAAGTTGGAATACCCAATGTCTCATGAACCGCATGCAAAACAATAACGGTTGCAGGAACAATTGACTTGTCTTATTCCAATGTTATGGAAAGGGGTACCAAAAATGGACAAGAAACTTGCTTTGCCTCCTGAAAAGAAAAATGTTAAAGCAAAAGAAGCTCCGAGGGAGACTGCAGAACACGAATCCCGGCAGGAAATGGCAAAGAAGCTGGAACTGCAGCGGCGGCAGGCGCGCACCTTTGCTAAGAGACAGCAACTAGCGGAGCGCATCGCCACGGCCAGTGAGCAGTTGTCCGCTGGAGTGGCGGAGGCCTCATCAGCTGCAGACGAGCTGAGGGCAGCCATGGAACAAATTGTTTCCGGCGCAGAAGAAACCGCTGGGGCGACGCAAGAATCGCTTGCGACTATCAAGCAAATAGAAAAAGCTGCTCAGGTTGCCTTAAAGCGAGCCAACGGTTCCGTGGACGTCGCAAAGATGTTGCAGGACCTGATCAAAGAAGTAACAATCAGCATCCAGAAACTGGTGGACGGCGTGATCGCCGCTGCGGGGAAGAACCAGGAATCCGCACAAACAGTTGGGGAACTGGAAAAGCAGGCGGAAGACATCGGGGCCATCGTCCGCACGGTGGTACGGATCGCGGATCAGACCAACCTGCTGGCTTTAAATGCTGCCATTGAAGCGGCCAGGGCCGGTGACTACGGGAAAGGGTTTGCGGTAGTAGCTGATGAAGTCCGCACCTTGGCGGAAACCTCCGAAAAGGCGGCAGAGGACATTCGTGGCCTGGTCAACAAGATTCAATCGCAGGTGCGGGATATAGCCGCCGATATTTCCAAGGCTGCCGACGTGGCAAAGGGTGAAGCCGACAAGGGGCGCGTAATCGCTGAAAGGCTGGTTCAAATCACCGGCGATATGGTACGGGTAATGGAAGGAGCCAGGGAAATAGCCAGCCAGTCAGAAGAGTGCGCCACAGCAGTCCGCGTTTTCCAGGAAGGGGCCACGGCGATCGCCCAGGCAGCGGACGAACAGGCCAGCGCCAGTAACGAAGCGCTGGCATCGCTGGAACAGCAGACCAAGGCCCTGGACGACATCGGAAACACGGTAGGCGACCTGGTGGCTAAAGCTGACGACCTGCGAAGCTCCACCGATGTAGCCAAATCATCAGAAAGCCTGGCTGTGGCCGCTGAGGAATTGTCCGCAGTGCTGGAAGAAGCCAATTCTGCGGCACAGCAGATTATGACTGCCATCGGACAACTGAGTAAGGGTGCCCAGGTCCAAGGGGAGGCTACAGAACGGTCCTCGGCAGCCTCCGAGCAGGTATTAAGGCAGATGCGGGTAATCGCGGAAAAGGCGGAGGCCAGCTTGGGAGCTGTTGGAACGATGCGTGACTTGCTCCAGACCAACAGGACGGAGACTGAAGGACTGATCCAGGGAATTAACAACGCCTTACGCGTCAGTTTGGAAAATGCCAGGAAGGTTAAGGAGCTGGAGCTGCAGGCCAGGCAAATTGACAAGATAGTGGACTCCATTGTAACCGTGGGAATTCAGACCAACCTTTTGGCCGTTACCGGGGCGGTGGAAGCTGCCCGGTCGGGGGAATTCGGCAAGGGATTTGCTGTAGTAGCTTCCGATATCAGGAACCTGGCCCTGGAAAGCAGCCGTAACGCTGAACAAATTAAAGAACTGGTAAGAAACATCCAGGACCAGATCAGTGTCGTCCAGCGGGAAGTGGAAACCGTCGCCGGCAGTGCAGGGAGAGAAGTAGAAGCGGCAAAACTGGTGGTGGGCGAACTGGAACGCATCGCCCAATCAATTGCGGAGGTGGCTGATGGGTCCAGAGAAATAAAAGAGGGTTCGGCCCAGGCGGTAAGCGCGGTGGAACAGGCCAGGAAAGCCGTCGAACAAATAGCCTCAGCGGCTCAGGAGGCGTCCGCCGCGTCAGAGCAGGCTGCCGCCGCTGCCAAGCAACAAGCGCAGGGTCTGCAAGAACTGGCCAGCGCCATTGAGGAAATCGCCGCCATGGCTGACGAACTCCAGCAGCTCTAATACTCTGGAGAGGATGATCGCTGATGCTTACAGATACCAACAGCTTAGAACGATACGTAACGTTCAACCTCGCCGGCGAGCGTTACGGCATTCCTGTACAAAAAGTCCAGGAGATTATCCGCCTGCCGGCTATCACCAGGGTGCCCCAGGCACCAGGTTATGTAGAGGGCCTGGCCAACCTGAGGGGCATGATCGTGACTGTTATTAATGGTCGTGGAAAACTTGGACTACCTCCCCGGCAGCACGATGACGCTACGCGGGTGCTCATTCTTGCCCTGAACTCCCGGACGGCTGGCTACCTTGTGGATTCTATTTCGGAAGTGATCTCGGTCTCCCGGGAAGATATGGAGAAGGTGCCGGATGATTTGCCTAACCAGGGTTACCTGACCGGGCTGGTGCGTGCCGGACAGGGCGTCGTCATGCTCCTCGACCCGGAAAAAGTGGTCGGCACCCCGGTTAACCGGTCTGGTTGGCAGGGTGAGCGGCAAGGCATTGGCAAGGAACTTTCCCGTCAGGCAAGGGAGGTAAGCCGGGAAGCAAAGGCCAGGGAACTACAGCTTGTAAGCTTCACCGTGGGGGCAGAAGAGTACGCCCTGGACCTTACCCATGTCCGGGAAATTGTGGGGTACCCGGAACACCTGAGCGTGGTGCCCACCTTTCCCCACTACGCGGAAGGCATCATGGTGTTGCGGGACAACATGCTGCCGGTGATCAGCCTGGCGAAACTGCTGGGAGCGGGGGAATCTGCAGACAGGTCCCGGAGCAGGATCGTTGTCCTCACAGGCCAGGGCAAGGGGACTGCCGCGCTGGGCATGGCGGTGGACAGCGTGTCAGAAGTATTGAGAGTGCCGGAAGATGCCGTGGGGGAGTTGCCTGAATACCTGGCCGGCAGGGGAAACGTGCAACTGGCTGGCATTTGCAAGCTGGAAGAGGGGAAACGGCTGGTTTACCTGCTGGACCCCGGTTTCCTGCTGAATTTGGAAGAAATCAGAATGGTGGGTGCGCATGGTTCGGGTGCCGGCAGTCAAAGCACAGAAACCAGTGGCACCGGGTCCAATGACGGCCAGTATATCCTCTTCAAATTAGGCGGGCAGGACTTTGTCACCGACATATCATCTGTCCGGGAAATCTTGAACGTACCGGAAATCTTTGCCGTTCCCCAGGCCCCCGACTTTGTCGAGGGAGTAATTAACATCCGCGGCAGGATCATCCCGGTGGTTGACCTGAGAAAACGCCTCGACATCGGATGCACCCAAAGGGAAGAACAAAACAGGATCGTGGTAGGAGATCTGGGAGGCAACTTAACCGGGTTTATCGTGGATGCCGTGAAGGAAGTACGGCGAATTTCCGCGGACGATATTGAACCGCCAGATGTCCTTAGCGGGGTTGGGCTTGATCTGGAACACATCGTGGGGATCGCCAAACTGAACAAAGCAGGACAGGTCGCCATGGTGCTGGACCTGCAGTGCCTCCTGACCGGTTTTGAACGGAAGATTCTTTCGGTTATGAACAGGGAGGGAGATGATGCGCAAGTTTCGGACCATCCGGGTGCTGATAGTTGATGATTCGGCGCTGATGCGGAAGTATATCACGGAGATCCTGGCCGAGGATCCCGAAATTGAAGTAGTAGGCTGTGCCAGAGACGGGCAAGAGGCGGTAAGGTTAGCCGGCGAGCTGGAGCCGGACGTGATCACCATGGACATCAACATGCCCCGGATGGATGGCCTTACGGCCCTCCAGTACATCATGAACACCAGGCCCGTCCCGGTTATCGTGCTCTCGTCGCTGGCCAAAAAAGGGGAGCTGGTGACATATGAAGCCCTGGAACTTGGGGCGGTGGACTGTATCGAAAAGCCTGGCGGGACGGTATCCGTTGGGATTGCCAAAATCGGGCAAGAGATCCGGATGAAGGTGAAAGCGGCGGCATCCGCGAACACGCGGGCTGCCGCCCGCACCTTAAAACGTATCGAGCAACCCCCAAAAAGCCATAAAGTCCCTTTGTCAAACCTTGCGCGGAGTTCCAAAAAGTTGGTCGTAATCGGGGTGTCTACGGGTGGTCCCAAGACCCTGGTAGAAATCCTGCCGGCGCTGCCGCCGGACCTGCCGGCTGCAGTGCTGGTTGTCCAGCACATGCCGGGCAGTTTTACCCGTGGCTTCGCCGACCGCCTTGACAACCTCTGCCAGATGCGGGTGATGGAAGCTGTGGACGGACAGGCCATCGAGGCGGGACAGATACTGGTGGCACCAGGGGATTATCATTTGAAAGTAGAAAGGCGGCTTGGGACCGAGACTCTTAGGGTTCGCCTTTCCAGTGAGCCCAGTGATGCCCTCTACCGCCCGTCGGTGGCCATTGCCATGGAGTCGGCCTTAAGGGCCGCCGGAGGGCAGAAGCTGGTAGCAGTCCTCCTCACAGGAATGGGAGACGACGGTGCCCAGGCCATGGTAAACATTAAACAGGCGGGTGGCATAACCATTGCAGAGGCCGAAGAGACAGCCGTGGTCTGGGGGATGCCCAGGGAAGCCATTCTGCGGGGCGGGGCGGGGATCGTCGCTCCATCGTACCGGATAGCAGGGGAAATAACGAGGGCGGTACAAGGGTAGAAGCGAAAGGTAAAGATGCCATGAATATAGCCGATTTTACAGTTCTGCGGGACGCTATATATGAAAAAACTGGGTTGCTCTTTGAAACCAAGAAGATGTACTACGTGGAGCGCCGGGTAAGGGAGCGAATGGAATTCCACCAGCTGGACGATGTCAAGAGCTACATCTGGATGTTGCGGTATGACCGCAGTTCAGGGGAGCTTCAGGTTTTGGTCAATTCCCTGACGGTAAACGAGACGTACTTCTTCCGCGAGTACGAGCAGCTGCAACTATTTGCCGAAAAAGTCCTTCCCCTGATAGTGGCGGTAAAAAAGGGAAACCGCGACCGCTGCGTCCGGGTGTGGTGCGCCGGGTGCTCCACCGGAGACGAGGCGTACACCCTGGCCATTATCCTCAAGGAGATGCTGGAAGGAGAAAACCTGGACTTTAAAGTCACGGCCACTGACATTAACACCGACGTGCTGGCATTTGCCCGCCGAGGCGTTTACAACACCCGGGCGGTCCAGTACGTACCCGAAGTTTACCTGGACAAATACTTTACCCGCCAGGGCGGCAGGTTTCTGGTCAAGGCATCCCTCAAGGAAAAGATAAACTTTGAGGCCGGGAACCTGCTGCAGGATATTCCCGGTCAGCCGGGGAGCTTTGACAGCGTGTTTTGCCGTAATGTACTCATCTACTTTGACGATCAAAGCCGCACCAGGGTAATTGAAAATATTTACAATGCCCTCGTGCCCGGTGGTTACGTTTTCCTGGGTCACTCCGAATCCATGGGCCGTTTTTCCACGCTTTTTAAGGCAGAAAAAATCGGCGCCGCTGTCGTTTACAGGCGTTAAAATGCTATGAAAACACGGCGCCTTGAGGAAGGGTATTTACGAATGGGGGACGACTTGCGGGACACTTTCCTTGCGGAAGCAGAGGAGTTACTGGAGCAGATCGGCGACAACCTCTTGAGGCTGGAAAAGCAGCCGCAGGATTCGGAGGTCATTGACAGCCTTTTCCGGGCCTTTCATACGCTCAAGGGCTCGGCGGGTTTAGTGGGATGCGAGGCTGTGAAGGTGTTATCCCACGGGCTGGAGGATGTGTTAGATGACATCCGTTCCGGGAGGCGCCAGGTCGACACCGTGCTGATCAACCGCTTGCTCTCGGCCACGGATGTGCTCAAGGAAGCAGTGGCAGGCGCGGCGACAGGCGAAGCACCTGCGGCGGAGGAAATTGACGGGCTGCTTTGCACTTTGCGTGAGGGTGCTGCTGGGGAGGACAGGACCACACCCCGGGAACCGGCATGGCACGGGACTGACGGGGAGTGCCGGGATTTGCCTCTCATGCCCCTTCCTGTGCGCCTGGACCTGTTACAGGCCGTCCTTCAGGGGAGACAGGTGGTTTTTATCCGTGTTAAATGCTGCCAGGAGATATTTTACCGTGGCCTCGACCCCCTGCGCCTGTTCCAGTCGACAGTGGAGGCAGGAGGTGCCCGGTTCTTGCACCTGGCGATCAGCGGTGAGGACCTTCCCGGACCGGATGACTTTGACCCCGAAAGGTGCTACGTGGCCATTGAGGCTTGCCTGCAACTTCCTGTGGAGCCAGGTGGCCTTCTGGAACAACTGGAGTTTATCCGGGATGATGCGGACATCCAGGTCTTCCCGGTTTCCGTCCCCATGCTCTTTGCGGCCGGCCTGGTAACTGGCAGAACGGTAACGGAAGCAGGGCAACTGGAGCGGGTTAAGCAGTTAGTGGCAGGTACACCATGGCCGGAAGACAGGGAAAGCCTCACCGCCAAGCTGGATGAATTAGTCCACGTAGGGCTGGTGGTAGCGGGGGCGTCGCCGTGCTCAGGAGGGGTGGCCTGTTATTTTGAAGAGGCAATTCTACTGGGCCGTCTGCTGCGCCAATGCCTGGAACGCGGGACGCCGGGCGCTGGCAGTGATTTAAACCGGGTAGTAGAAGACGTTAAAAACCTGATCTGCGAGTATTTAGACTGCCATGGCGCAGATTGTTACCCCAGCCTTCCCCCGCGAACCGCAGCCGAAGACTTGTTACGGTTGTTCTTTCCCGGCGATAGCCTTCAACCGAAGCCAGGGGTGGTTCTACCCACCGGCGAAATGAAAGCAGGACCTTTGTCTGAAGCCGCCGGGAAAACGTCTTCGCCTGCACTGTTACGGTCGGAAATGCTGCGCGTGGACAGTAAAAAAATAGACAAGCTGATGGAACTTGCCGGCGAGCTGGTGATCATTAAGAACAGTTTGGCATACTGGATGCGTCTTGCTCAAAATGCCATTAAAGATCAGGAACAGGCCCAGGCTTTGAAGGAACAGCAACTGGCGCTGGCCAAGGTAACCAGGGAAATCCAGGAGGCTGTTGCCGGCGTGCGGATGGTCCCCATCGGCCAGGTGTTTCACAAGTTCACCAGGTTCGTGCGGGATGCTTCTGTGTGCCTTAATAAGGAAGTGGACCTGGTTTTCCAGGGGGAGGATACCGAACTTGACAGGAACGTGGTGGAAAGCCTGTATGAGCCTTTGCTCCACCTGGTCAGAAACTCCTTGGATCACGGGATGGAACCGCCGGAGGAAAGGGGGCAGGCGGGAAAACCGTTGCGGGGGACCCTTTGGCTACGGGCTTACCACGAGGGTACGCGGGTTTCGGTGGAAGTAGAGGACGACGGGCGAGGCATTGATGTGGAACGGGTTAAGGCGAAGGCGGTTGCCCAGGGGCTGCTGTCCGTGGAAGAAGCCATCCAACTGTCCCGCCAGGACGCCCTGGCACTGATTTTTAGACCGGGGCTGAGCACAGCGGACAATATCACCGAGATTTCCGGTCGCGGTGTGGGAATGGATGCTGTCATATCAGTCGCCCACGGGCTGGGTGGGAGTGTCAGCGTGGACAGCGTACCCGGAAGCGGTACCAGGATCAAAATATCGGTGCCTCTTACCGTTGCTACCAGCCGCGTGTTGATTGTGAGGGCCGCCGCTGTGGAAACCGGCATCACTATGGATGATGTAGAAAAAATTGTTTACCTGACCCGCGAGCAGTTGACTGGCATGGGTAAAGTGAAATTGGGCAACACCCAGAACAGCACTGTTCCAGTGCTTAGCCTGGCGGAGGTTCTGGGGCTCCCTGGGGTGGAAGCAGGCGAGGAGTACCGCGTTGTGCTGCTCCGTAACGGAATAGGTGTTCAGGTGGAAGCCATCCTGGGCGACGAGGATATGGTAATTCGCAAACTGCCTGGAGAGATCGGGGAGCTGCCCTTATACAAGGGCGCGGCCCTGCGAGGGAACGGAAAAGTTTTAATGGTGCTGGATAGTAAGTACTTTAAGGGGTGGCTGGGGCATGGCCTTTACCGTCAGAGCTAATGAACTGGTATTGTCTGATTCCTTTAACATCGAACAGGTTAAGGAGTGTTGGTCTGATCTTAAGGCGACCGGACTGCAAGAACTGCGTTTGCTCCACTTGAAGGAATTGAACAGCATAGACCTGGCCGGTTCGCAGATCGTTTTTCTGGTGCTGCGGGAATGCCCGGGCATACAGGTAATACTTCCCACCAATACCCAGGTAATAAAGCTATTAGGACTAATCGGGCTCAAGGGAGGAGAGGGGTAGGACTGTGACCCCGGTTGCTTTTATTTTTGTTGCTCTAGTAATTGTGACAGGCTTTGTTGCCGGTTTTTTGGTGGGAAAGAGGATCGTCAGGCCTAAATTGGCAGCGAACCAGGAAATAGAAGAAAATCTGGGGGGGAATGACGATTCCGCCGGGCAAGACGAGGAAAAATTGAGCCAAAGGGTTTTAGCCCTTGGCAAGGAAGAAATCAGGGCAATTACTGATTTAATTACCATTTTACAAAAAAACATGGGCAGTGTACTTGAAACCAGCGAAAACGCCTTTATTTCACTCATCCAGACAGTTAACAAGATGGGTGAAAAAAGCCGGAACAGCTCCAGGGAAGCAGAGAACTTAGCACAGAAGATCAGCGGTTCGGGTGATATTGCCGGTGAAGATAATGACGGTCTAATTTCGGAGGCGTTCCGGCAGTTAAAGGATTCCGGAATTAAATCAATAAGTGCCCTGACGGAATTGAAACGGGACATGCAGTTAGGGGCGGACGATCTCCGTGATGCGTCGCACAAATTGGAGGGAAGCCTTACATCCTTTGTCAAACAAATTGAAGATATCGCTTACCAAACCAATCTCCTGGCCTTGAATGCTTCAATAGAAGCAGCTCGCGCCGGTAGTTACGGGCGGGGATTTTCCGTAGTGGCCAGAGAAATCCGGAGACTTTCAGACACTACCACCGAGACGGTCAAGAAGATAGAGAAACTTGCAAGAGAGATTTCTGTTGCCATTAATAACATCGCTGCCCGGCTTTTAGGTTACATAGAGGAAATTTGCAGTGAGCAAAAACGAATTGAAGCTAACATGACTTATTCAAAAGAGAAATTACAGGCAGTGGCCGCAGACGTATTGCAGGTTACTCATGTATTACTGGATCTCCTTTCCGACGAAATCAACAACGCCATGGTGAACGCCCAATTCCAGGATTACACCCGGCAGCAGACGGAACATGTAATAGCTGGTCTTGAAGATTTAAAGAACTACTTTNNGGGCGGGGATTTTCCGTAGTGGCTAGCGAAATTCGGCGACTTTCAGACACTACCACAGAGACGGTCAAGAATGTAGAGAAACTTGCAAGAGAAGTTTCTGTTGCTATTAATAACATCGCCGTCCGGCTCTTAGGTTACATTGAGAAAATTGGCTATGAGCAAGTGCGGTTAGAAGCCAACATGGTATATTCAAAAGAGAGATTTCAGATAGTTGCTCAAGATAT
>DDKM01000020.1:10807-11568 GCA_002339345.1 Firmicutes bacterium UBA2598
CGATCTTTTATCTGGGACAATTAACGAAATTAACAATGCCATGGTAAATGCCCAATTTCAGGATTTCGTCCGGCAGCAGATGGAACACGTAATAGCTGCTCTTGAAGATTTAAAGAACTACTTTACCAATTTAAAGAACTACTTTTCCAATTGGGAGGAAACAGTGAAGGAAGACGGTTACCTGTTGCAACTGCTGGACAGCTTGACTGATAAATACAGCACCATGGCAGAGAGAAGAAATCATGGGGCGGTAACTGGAGAGGTGGTGGAGCAGGAAGGACGGGTAGGAAAGGTTCATACTGAATTAGGCGCTAACGTAGAGCTTTTCTAACGGAGGGCTTTTTTAGGGGGGAGATCAGTATGCCAAGTATTCTTGTGGTAGATGACTCCAACACCGTGCGTTTAACCCTGCAGGCAGTGTTGACACAGGCCGGGTATACAGTCGAGGAGGCCAGGGATGGAGAGGAAGCTATCCAAAAAATTAAGGCCTTGCCTAAGTTTAACGCCGTAATTACGGACCTGAACATGCCCCGCATGGATGGGATCAGCTTGATTAAAGAGGTGAGGGGACTACCCGCATACCGTTTTACGCCGATTTTAATGCTTACTACTGAAGGTGCTGTGGCCAAAAAGGAAGAAGGGAAAAAGGCCGGTGCCACCGGCTGGATCGTCAAACCTTTCACGCCAGACCAATTGCTGGCTGTACTCAAAAAAGTGCAAGTTTGAAAGAGGGAAAAGGGGGCTAAAGAGATGGTGGCTGA
>DDKM01000020.1:11907-12173 GCA_002339345.1 Firmicutes bacterium UBA2598
ATGACATCAGGGAAATCCTGACTGAAGAAGAAATCGAATTCCTCCTGGAGCAGCTAAAGCAGATCGAGCTTGAAAAGACAGGCGCAAAATCCGGAGATTGAACCTAATGTAACAGAGGAATATTGTGATTCCTAAAAAAGTATTTAGAAAGTAAAAGTAACAAGTTTAAATAGGAGCAGGCCCAATAAAAATAAACAAGTTAATTTGTGAAAGGTGCGAGGAATGTGCCGACTGGTATAAAATTTGCAACCAACCAACCAACCAAC
>DDKM01000033.1 GCA_002339345.1 Firmicutes bacterium UBA2598
AAATCAGGGTGCGGAAGGTAGGTGACAAATCCATTTGTTTTCAATTAATTTTATTTTTTAATATTAATTGCTTTTGAGAGGGTAAAACCCGATGTGCTATCATGAGAATGAAAATTACCGGGGTAGGAGGAGGACACTCTGACCAGGATATTTCCCCTCCCGCTGCAGTACAGGGTGTTCATCGCTGCCGCTTGTGCTGGCTTGATGATCCTATTTGCGGCCATGTCTGTTTTTTACATTTTCCTCGGGTCTTGATCGTGGAAGACGATCCCATGGTGGCCCACATTAATCGTCGGCTTACGGAGAGGGTGGAACCCTTTAAGGTGGTTGATGTGAGCATGACAGAGGATGATGCGTTACAGGCGGTGGCTAAATACAAGCCGGACTTAATCCTCCTTGACATTTACCTTCCGTCCGGCAATGGGATCAGTTTTTTGCAAAAATTGCGCCAAGAAGAGATTCCGGCGGATGTCATTCTGATTACTGCGGCCAAGGATACCAATACCATCTACCAGACATTGCGCTACGGCGCCATCGATTACATCATCAAACCCTTCGACCTGGAGCGGCTGGAAAAATCGCTGAAAAACTACTTGGCTTTACGAAACGTGCTGGCCAAGGACAAAGACATCAGTCAGGAAGACCTGGACCGGCTCAACCAGTTACAAGTAGAATCTTCCGTAGAATCCTCCTCTGAACACTCCAGACCTCCAGGGCAATTACCCAAGGGGGTCCATTCCCTCACCCTTGATCAAATAATATGTTTTTTGTTGAAACAGGAGCAGCCCTTAAGCTGCCAGCAAATTGCGGGTTATCTGAGTATGTCCAAAATAACCGTATGGCGTTATCTGGAATACCTGGTGGAACAAAATAAGGTGGCCGTTGAACTTGAGTACGGCACCAAAGGGAGGCCCACCAAACTTTATTTTGTCAATGCCAAGACTTAAGGATAGTGAACAGGCAGGGAGGTGGATCATGAGAATTTTGGTGGCATCGGATTCATTCAAGGGCAGTCTCACCAGCCAGCAGGTGGGTACCAGTGTCATGGAAGGTATCCGGCGGGTTATTCCCGAGGCCCAGGTAAAGGTTTTACCCATTGCCGATGGTGGTGAAGGGACGGTTCAGGCTTTGGTTGCCGCCACCGGCGGAAAGCTGGTGACGGTTCAGGTGACAGGACCCCTGGGGGATCCGGTTCAGGCCCGCTTCGGATTGTTGCCGGACGGCACTGCGGTGCTGGAAATGGCAGAGGCTTCCGGTCTTACCCTGGTGCCAGAAGGTTTAAGGGATCCCACCCGTACCACCACTTATGGCACAGGTGAGCTGATGTTGAAGGCCCTGGATATGGGAGCGGCCAGGATGGTTATTGGCATCGGCGGCAGTGCCACCAATGATGGTGGAGCGGGGATGGCCCAGGCTTTAGGCGTTAGCCTGAAGGATGCCCAGGGTCGGGAGTTGCCCTTTGGCGGAGGCGCTTTGGGTAATCTGGCCGTTATTGACCTATCGGGTTTGGATCCACGGGTGAAAGGCGTGCCTATCACCGTGGCGTGTGATGTGAAAAACCCCCTGTATGGTCCCAATGGGGCTTCCCATATCTACGGTCCCCAAAAGGGGGCCACACCGGAAATGATCAGGCTGTTAGATGATAATCTCCGGCATTTGGCCGGGATTATCCGGGACCAGTTGGGCCTGGACGTACAAGACATCCCCGGGGCCGGAGCTGCCGGAGGACTAGGGGCGGGGTTAATTGCCTTTGCCGGAGCCCAATTGCGATCCGGTGTGGAAACGGTGCTGGACACCATCGGGTTTGATGACCACCTGATGGGAGTTGACCTTGTGATCACCGGGGAGGGACGGCTTGACCATCAGTCGGTTTTTGGCAAGGTGCCGGTTGGGGTAGCGGCCCGGGCTTCCCGCCTGGGCATCCCGGTCATTGCCATGGTGGGGGAAATCGGACCGGAGGCAAGGGAAGTATTTAATTATGGCATTGATTCGGCGGTAACCCTGGTTAACGGGCCGATGGGTCTGTCCCAGGCCATGGAAAGGGCGGCGGATTTGCTGGCTGATGCGGCGGAACGAACCTTTCGCCTGATCAAGCTGGGGAGCAAATTGGGGAGGGAAAATCATTGACGATTAAGACAAAGGCAGCATTGCTGAACGGACCCAATGATATTGAACTGGTGGAGCGGGAGCTTGTCTGCGACGAGGATGAAGTCATTGTCCAGAGCCTTGGCGAACCTATCGCCTGTGCCATGTACTCCGGTCTTCATTCCGGTGTCCAGTTGGGGGATACCATAGTGGTCATGGGAGGCGGCTTTGCTGGCCAGATCATCGCCCAGGTGGGCAAGAAGAAAGGGGCCGCCTAGGTGGTGGTGGATGTGCTGGACGGTAAACTGGAAATAGCCAAAAAATTGGGTGCGGACGTAATTATCAATGCCGCCAAGCAGGATCCTGTCCAGGTTGTGGCTGAATTGACGAGGGGGCACGGTGCCGATGTGGTGGTGGAGGCTGCTGGCAGCGAGCAGTCCATCAACCAGGCTACCGAAATGATCAAGCATAACGGGAAGTTTGTATGGTCGGCACCTTCCCTGTTGGTATTGTAGTTGAGGACCACCCGGGCCCCCCGGTCGGCCAGGAGAACGGCTGCTGCCTTACCGATACCGGAACTGGCGCCGGTGATCAACGCAGTTTTACCCTGTAACACTAAATATTTCCCCTTCCATATCACCGTTTGTTAAATAATAACCGACCATAGGAGATAAATCCATAACTCATTAACTCCATAATTACCGCGCACTCCATTCAACCGGTGTCTTCCGGAGCATTTGAAAAAGGCCTGCAGGCCTTTGTTACAGTATCTTCAGGCTGCGGAGCCTGTTGATGGTGGCTGCCACTTCATGCCTTCTTGGTAAAGCAAGATCCCCAGGATGTTGTCCGGCAAAGCGAGAGAGGACATCCAACCCCTTTTGGTCCAAATCACTAAATATCAGTTCAATTACCGTGGGGAGATCCCGTTTGCCGTCAAAGTAGTGCCGGAAAGCATAATGCACAGTTTCTGCCACCCCTCTGGTTTGGCTGGGATCCACCAGTTGCTCCACGGCATGCAGGTCCACTTCCCATGAACCAAAAACCACGTCATCCAGCCCGTGGGCGCTGACCTTGGTACGGCCCCCGCGGGAAGGGTCAAAGCTGGCAGGAAGGGGAACGCGCGGTTTCAACTTTTCAATGGGGCTGGCAGTTTCCCTGGTGCGCCCGGTGACCACCTCAGCCGCAATGGATTTGGCCTGTGAGGTGACATCCACCAACCTATACTCGTCCATCATAATAACGGTATCCGCCACATCGAAGTAATCACCGGAACCGCCCATGGCCATGATGGTGGAAACGCCATAATTCTGGAACAGTTCTCGTACCCGGTCAATGAAGGGTGTAATGGGCTCCTTTTTTTTGCTCACCAGCCTTTGCATCCGGGCATCCCGTACCAGGAAGTTGGTAGCACTGGTGTCTTCATCCAGCAACAGCAAGCTGCATCCCACTTCCACCGCTTCCATGATGTTGGCAGCCTGGGAAGTGCTCCCACTGGCGTTATCTGTGGCAAACCTGGTGGTATCCATATTAAAGGGCAGGTTATTGATAAACGGGCTAATATCCACTTTTTCCACCCGCCGGCCATCTTCCGCCCGAATTTTTACCCCATCTCCGGCTGTGATGACCCATTCCCGGCCATCACCCGGAATATGGTTATAAACACCCTTTTCCAGGGCCCGTAGCAGAGTGGATTTTCCGTGGAACCCGCCGCCGGTGATTAGGGTAATGCCTAGGGGTATACCCATTCCTTTGATCACACCATGGTTGGGTGTTTCCAACGCCACTTCCAAGGTGGGAGGGGATTGAAAGGGAACCACCCGCCCGGTAGTCATTGGCGCATCACTGGCCCCACTAGCCCGGGGCAGGACTGCCCCGTTGCCTACAAAGGCCACTAGACCGTGTTTTTTTAAGTTGGCCCGGAGCCAGTCCTGGTCTTCGGCCAGACGGACATGGGCGGCAACCTGTTCTCGGTTGATCCGGGCATAGTATAAGCCATCCGACACAACCCGGGGCAGTTCCTGCAGCAGCATGGCCTCCGCTTCACGGGCTAGCACCGTTCGTCCGGCAGCGGGCAGTCCCAGGGAAAGGCGGCCCTCTACCCAATCCTTGTTAACCACTACGGCGGTGCGCAGGATTATTTCCTGACCGCCGCTATCCACATGCACCATACCGCTATTGCCTGTACCCCGCCTACCCTGCACGTGGCGCCGGATGGCCTGGTTCAATTTTCTGGCGAGATAATCGATAAGGGCTATCCTTCGTGAGGGTGAGTTGAACAATTCCTGTGGAAAGCGGGCCTGGTCTTGGGGCACCCGCACCCTGATCCGGGAGGGTGTGGCAAAGGGATCTCCTTGAATGTGATCAAAAAATAGCACAAAATCGCCGAAATCAAAGGCACCCTTCAGATCCTGATATGCTTTATAGCCTTTGCCATCAATTCTATATAGGATCTTAATCATCATATCCCTTGAATGCATAGCATACCTCCTTTTCCTCAAATAGGCTCTCGGCATTCGC
>DDKM01000106.1 GCA_002339345.1 Firmicutes bacterium UBA2598
TGCAGAGCGGGAAGGTGGAGGAGGAGATGGTACCATTGGATATCAAGGGTGTCCTGCAGTCCATCGCCGCCAGAATGGCTGGAGCGGCCAAGGCCAGGGATATTTCAGTAGAGCTGCGACTTCCGGATACCCTGCCCCAAGTGATCGGGAATGAGGACCGGCTGACTCAGTTGTTGATTATCCTGCTGGACAACGCCATCCAATTCTCTCCACCTGGCGGACTAGTGATTGTTGGGGCGGAAGAAAAGTTAGAGGAAGTATGGTTGTCCGTTACAGACCAGGGTGTGGGTATCCCTGCCGAACACCTGCCATTGATATGGGAAAGGTTTTACAAGGTGGACAAGGCCCGTACCCGTTCCGGTACGGGTACAGGACTGGGCCTGGCCATCGCCCGGGAGATTGTCAAGCTGCACCGGGGGAATATCTGGGTGGAGAGTCAACCTGGACAAGGTGCTACCTTCACCTTCACTTTGAAAATTGCAGATTAGCACAGGTTATCAAGGCCACCCCCAAATCCTGGAATGAAAGAGAAGGAAAGGGCGACTTTGCAGTCAGCCTTTCCTGGATGGCAGACAGGCCAGGTGGCGCAAGGAACGCTGGGCCGAAAGGCGTAAAGCCTTGCAAAAAGCTGGCCGTCTCTCCCGCGTTGACCCCCCAAGGAAACCTCCAAAAAGCGCCCCCGGTGCGGGAATGTTTCCCGTACTAACCGGAAAAGTCAGGGCTGGTTCAAATGCACGAAATGCGGCTACCAGTCTGTCGCTGACCGCGTAGGGGCACTGAATATCGCCGCCAAAGCGCTCGATGCCCACGGGGCATGACCCTGAGGGAAAGGGGAGTGTGGCACCCCCCCCATGGCCAAGGTGATGATCCGGTTGATCCGGGGAATGCTGGTTAACCTCTCGCATCCCGATGGATGCCCCTCACTAAAGTGAGGGGAGGATGTCACCGTAAAAAAATCTGGGTAAAATACCTGCCCACCACCCCTACCCCCAGGTGGGTCCACGTACGGTTCAGGATATTGGCCCGGTGGCCGGTGCTGTTCATCCAGCCCTCGTGGGCGCTTGGGGCATCGGCATAATTATAGGCCAGGTTTTCCCCTGCCGACCGGTAGGTGATCCCGGCACGTAGCAGACGATCCTTCAAGGTTCCCAGGGTGGGGGAGTCGTGGGCGAAGAAGTTGTTGTCCGCCATGTCCTGGCTATGCCCGCGAGCCACACCGGCCGCACCTTCGTGCCACCGCAAGGTAGGCAATCCTTCCCTTCGCCGGAGGGCGTTGGTCAGGTCGAAAATCTGCCGTTCCAGTCCTTGGGCTACCGCCCTTTGCTCCGCTGCGGTAAGTTCCGGCAGGGTAAACTGCGGGGCGCGGGAGCGGTAGCTCCAGCTCAGGCTAATCCCGCCGGGCAAGTAGCCCAAAAAGGTGGCTGTGTCCATCAGGCGAAAAGCGGTCAGGGTATCCTCCCGGTGGATGTCAAAAAACAGCTGGAGGACCTGGTTGCCAATCACAATCACCGGCCGCTCCCGCAACGCACCTTCCGTTTGGGTCATGGTAAAGTCCGCCCCGTCAAATTTGAAGCGGTAGGACCCTTCGATTTTGACCACCCGTTCCACTTCCGCCCGGGTAGCCCCCACCTTCAATCCCAGAATGGTATGGTCAGGCGAGTTGGTGTAATAGGTGGCTATTTTTTCGTTTTTCATGCCCAGGAGGATATAGCCGGTATAGTCCCTGTGGTAGGTCCACCACTCCAGCCCCTGGCCGGGATCCTTCCGGACGGGATCTCCCAAAAGCTCGATGACCGCTGCGGCCGGGTCCCCGATGGCCAGCCTGCCCTCGGTTCCTTCAGCGGTGGGGACGAGGACGCTTTCCCCCGTTTTGGGGGGAAGGCTCCCAATATAGATGGTCCGGTTTGGACCGTCCCAGATTACCTCTTTGCCAAGGGCTTCACTAAGATAGCGCAGGGGCACATAGGTGGTGCCCTCATAGATGAAACCCAGGGGCACTTTTTTTACACCGTTAAAAAACAGCCCATCGGGGGTGCCCTTTTCCTCTCCGTCAAAAACGAATTTTAAGGGCAGGAAATCCACCATTAGTTCCATTCTGGTTCCGGCTGCCCAGCCTCCGGCCATTCCCAGCACCAGAACAGCTGCCAGTAAAAGGATTATAAGAGGTGTTTTAAGTATCCGCACAGGCAACCCCTTTCCGGCCCAAGCCTTTCCCTGTCCAATATTGTATATAATATAATTCGCAGGGTCCAACGGTTTTCAGGGGGGCATGCAGCACAGGTAAAAATACACAAAGGAAAAGCACATCCCGTGGCGAAATATGCGGCAATCTACCCATCAGGGGGGGGGTAACCTGCTTGTCTGGTAGAACGGGCCTCAGGATGAGCACTTATCTGGTGTTTTCCTTTGTTTTTATTTCCGTGTTAACCGGTCTGATGGAGCGGCGGCTGGAGTCGGTGAACAGCCCCATCCCTCCCCTGGCTGTGGGCATCACCGGCGTGACTGTGGTGGCAGTACTCATGGCCTACCTGGCTAACCGTGCTCTGAAGGCCCTGATGGCGGTGGTGGAGGCTATCTCCCGGGGGGAAATGGGTCAGCGGGCCAGGGTGGGTGGCCTGGGGGTGCCCCTGGAATTTGCCCATCTGGCGGAACGGGTAAACATGATGGCGGACCGGCTGGAACGGATGCAGCAGGAACTACTGGAGATCAACGCCACCCTGGAGCACCGTGTGGAGGAGCGGAACCGGGAGGTGCTGGACCGCAACCGGGAGCTTACCATCTTCAATACCATTGCCAAGGCTGTCAATGAACAACTGAATTTGGAGGATGTCCTGCGCCAGGCGGTGGAAACCACCACTAGCCTTTTTGATGGCTCCACAGGGTCCATCGTCATCGTGGACGACCAAGGCAACCTCGCACCACGCATCTGGCATACGCCGGGTCATAACTGGCTCCCGCCCAAACCGGAGCACTTTCGCAATAGTTTTACCGCCGAGGTGATCCGTACCGGCCAACCCGTCCTGGTGGATAATCTACAGGACTTCCCGGACAAACTTGGCGGTTTCCCCCGGCAGACCGGCTTGAAGTGTTTGGCCTGTGTGCCCATCCGTTTAAAGGGGAGCATTATCGGCAGCTTGAATGTCGCCAGGATGACCCCGAAACCCTTTACACAGGATGATGTCCGGATCCTTACATCGGTGGGAGCCCAGATTGGCCTGGCGGTGGAAAACGCCCGCTTATTTGAACGGGCGGTACGGGATAACTACCGCCTCCTGGGGATTCTGGATAGTATGGGGGAAGGCCTGGCCCTGATCAGCAACAACAAGGTGGAACTGTGTAACCGCGCCTTTGGGGAAATGTTCGGGGTGGATCCGGCCACGGTACCGGGGCAACCGGAGGAATGGCTGATTGAAAAGGTGGTGGCCCTGTGTGTGGACCAGATGGGGGTGCGGGCCTCCTTCCAGGCCGCTAACCCTGCCCACGGTAGGCGGATGCGCTTCGATGCCCAGCTGGCTGGAAAACCCACCCGTTATATCGATGTCCAGGGATTTCCGGTTACCGGGGCGGAGGGAGAATTAATGGGATTCGGCTACCTCATCCGGGATATCACCCGCAAAAAGGAGCTGGATCAATTAAAATCCACCCTCATCAGCACCGTGTCCCACGAAATTCGCACCCCCCTTACTGCTATCAAGGGCAGTGCCACTTCCCTGCTGCGGGAGGACGTGCAGTGGGACGAGGCCACCAAGCGGGAATTTCTGCAGGACATCAGTGAGGAATGTGACCGGTTGAAGCGCCTAGTGGATGACATCCTGGACATGTCTCGCATCGATTCCGGCATGCTGCGGCTGGACCGGCGTCTAACTTCCCTGGAACAGTTGGTCCAAAAGGTGGTTGGGGTAGCACGGCGACGTTATCCCGGTTTTCATTTCACCCTGGCCATGGAGGCCGGGTTGCCTCCGGTGGAGATGGATGAAGCCAGAATCATGCAGGTGCTGCATAATCTGATTGACAATGCGGTCAAGTATTCCGGGGACTCCAGGCAGATAGACGTGGCAGTGGCGGTGTCTCCCCAAACGGTGGAGGTCAGTGTGGCAGATCACGGCGTGGGTATTCCTGCTGATCAGCTTACCTTTATTTTTGACCGTTTCCACCGGCTAGAACAATTGTCCGCAGGTGGCGCAGGACTGGGACTGGCCATCTGCCGGGGGATTGTGCTGGCCCATGGCGGCAAAATCTGGGCGGAAAGCGCCTTGGGCAAGGGCAGCACCTTCCGTTTCACTTTGCCCCGCGTAGGTTGTACCAAACCGCCGGAACTGGAGCCCCAGGAAATGTAGATGGGTTATGGCTAACGACATTTTGTTTGCCAAAAAGGGCAACAGTGCAGGGAATCTTTCCCTCAAAGTCGAATAAGTAGAAATAGATTAAAGAAGGTACTGGTATGTTTGGGGAGGGAGCCGATTGGGCCGGGAACCGGAATTTGAGCAAATAATCCGGCAGATCAGGGGGGTCAGGTCCGCCCGGGTGGTTTGTGCCGGTGACAGTATTGCTGAGGTGCACGTTCTGGCAACCCAGGACCGCCATCCCAAACAGATCGTGCGGGACATCGAATCAGCCCTGATGGTCCGCTTGGGGATGCAGCTTGATCATAAGAAAATCAGTGTGGCACAGGTGGAGGAAGAAGGCGGGGCCCAGGGGGGGAACGGCCGTCCCCGGCTGGGAGAGGTTTCTGTGGTATCCCGGGGACTGGAGGCAGAGGCCAGGGTGGTGTTGAGCTTTGGAGAACTGGTGGTGGAGGGTAGTAACACCGGACCGAATACCGCCAAAAACGGGCTGCGGCTGGTAGCGAATGCCACTGCCAGGGCCATTGAAACCTTTATCCAGTCGCCCTCCACCAAGCTGCTGGTGGAGGATGTACAGCTGCAGTCCTTTGCCGGCCGGGAGATAGTCATGGCCGCCATTAGCCTGGTTACCCCCTCCAGTGAAGCCATTGTCATTGGGACCGCCATTGTCAAGGGAGATCCCAGGGAGGCGGCAGCCAGGGCCACCCTGGATGCCTTCAACCGGAAACTGATATTTATAACTACCAACTGAATAAAGTATTGGCCGGCAGGCGTAACCAGCAAACATGAGCGGAGCGGATCACAAGCGGAGCGGTTCCCGCACGGTGGTAGCCGGGGCGGAGACTGCTATAACGGAGGTAAAAGCCATGAAACTGTGGAAAGTCCTCACCGCTATCGTGACCCTGATACTGGCGGGCGGCGCCAATTTCCGGTGGTAATGTAAGATCAACCTGCCGGCTAATTATTTCATCCGGGGAGCGACACGCGATGACAGCAATCAGGTCAAGCGCAAAAATTTATGTTTGGACGGTCATTTCAGTAGGGACTTTCCTGGGGATTTTTTTGTTGCTCACCGGAGACTGGCAGCAAGTGGATTTTCTAGGCTTGGTCCTTTTTTCTATGGTTGCCTGGCTGGCGGAATCGTATCCTGTTAAACTTCCGAAAGGTGGAGGGGTTTCTGTTGGATTTGCTATAAATCTTGCAGCTATCATATTGTTTCCTGTCCAGGCGGCCATGATCATTGGAGCCGTTGGGATGATGTTATGCCGTAAGCCCAAAGACACTCCTCAGCACTGGGTAAAAACATGGTTTAACGGAGCCCAGCTTACACTTGCTATGGCAGTAGCTGGAATGGTATACCGAGGAATAGTAGGTTATCAAGACATTTGGCAGCCCATTGGATTTGTGGGAATTGGAGTATCCATAATTATTTATTTGCTATTGAATATCGCTTTTGTCACCCTGGTTGTTGCCCTGAACTATGGAGTTCCAGTTAAGTCTGTCTGGGTTACTAATTTTCGCTGGGCAATACCCAGCGCCCTGGCCCTGGCACCCATCGGCCTGCTGATTGCCATGGTTTACCGCAGCAGCGGCTGGGTGGGTGTGGTGCTTTTTTTTGTGCCCTTAATGATAGCCCGCCAGTCCTTCCAGTCATATATGGACATGCGGCAAAACTGCCTGGATACGGTGTTAAGCCTGGCCGCCGCCATCGATGCCAAACACCCCTATACCCGGGGCCATTCCGAGCGGGTGGCTGCCTATGCAGTAGCTGTTGCCCGGGAACTGAAGTGGCCGGAAGACCGGGTGGAACTGCTGCAATACATGGCCCTGCTCCATGATACCGGCAAACTGGGTGTCAGTGAAGGGGTGTTGAATAAACCCGATAGGCTGACAGAAAAAGAATATGGTGCCATTAAGGGCCACCCGCACAAGGGTTATGAGATCGTCTGCCGGGTAAAATTTCTCGCCCATATGGCCGATGTGGTGTTGCACCACCACGAACGGTGGGACGGTCTGGGCTATCCCAGCGGGCTGGCCGGGGAGGCCATACCCGAAGGAGCCCGGATCATCGCGGTGGCGGACACCTTTGATGCCATGACCTCCGACCGTCCCTACCGATCAGCCCTTCCCTCGGAAACCGCTTTCACGGAATTGCAGGCGGTGGCCGGCACCCAACTGGATCCCCGGGTGGTGCAGGCTTTCTTGCGGGTATACCCAAAACTGCAGCCCCGGCCCGAGACAGCCGGTGTTGCCCTTACTGGAAGAGTAAGCCATCACCTAAAAGGGGAGGCCGGTTGAGATGGTTATGGAGGGCCTGGTTTTAGGAGTGGCCATTGGCTGGCTGCGCCGGGGACGTTTAAGCAATATCAGCAAAATACAACTTTACTGGGTGGGTTTGGCGCTGGCCGCCCTTTTATTGCAAAAGGGACTGGATTTGCTGGCTGCCCGGGGTGCCGGTGTGGCGCCCCCGGTTGGGGCCATCGTGCACCTTGCCTCCTACTTTCTATTATTTACCTTTATCTATTTGAACCGGCGCCTACCCGGCCTTTCCCTGATGGCACTGGGCGTTTTGCTAAATTTCCTGGTAATAGCCGCTAACGGCGGGATGATGCCGGTAGCCGACGCCTACCTGCCGGCGGAAGCCGTTTACCGCCTTACCTCGGGGCTGGAAGGCACCCACAGCCTGCTGACAGAAGATACCCGCCTGGCCTGGTTGGCCGATGTCATTTACCTGGATTTCCTGGGCAAGCGCCTGGTCAGCATCGGCGACATTTTGCTGGCCGGCGGACTGGTTGTTTTCATACA
>DDKM01000049.1 GCA_002339345.1 Firmicutes bacterium UBA2598
GCGAAGGGAGGGGTAGTTCACCCGTTAATACTTTTGTCCCTACTACTACCACCGCCGAACAGCCCGCTAATACTTAGGGCCAACTTGACCGGCCAGGAATTCATTTTGCGCCGTAAGAGCCTTCTTTCCTCCTGCAGTTTTGCCACGGTGCGTTGTAGGTCATCATTGGCCAGCAGGGTGTTATGCAGCCTGTTTTCCACTTCCTTAATGCGCTGTACCAGCCTAACCTGCTCCGCCTGTGCCTCCTCCATCACCCGGTTCAGGTTGGACTGTAACTGCATGTTGCGAGCTTCCAGCTGTTCTATACGCACCTTGTAGCTGTCTCGCTCAGCCCTCAAGGCTAAAATCTGCTGTCTGACAGGTTCCAGTTCCTGCTGTAGCTGTTCCTTACGGCGGTATACCTTCTCCAACTCAGCACGGGTACGGGCTTGTTCGTGCTGCAATTCCTCCACCTGCTCCCTTAGCCGGCGGACCCTTTCCTGCAACTGGCTTTCCTGGTCGCGGTGGTGGTTTTGCAGATAGATCAGCTCACCATACAGCGACTCCTTTTCCGCCACAAGGGTCTGGGACTCGGCGGCCGCACAAGCTACTTCCTGCCGGAGAGTCTCCATCTCCTGTTTAGCCATCTGCAACTCCCTGGCTAGCCGCTCATAGGCCTCCTGGATGGCCTGGTTAAAACGCCATACCCCTTCTGCCGTGAGCTCATAAAAGGGCTGCTGTTCCAAAACGGCCAGCACCTCTTGTTCCGCATCCGGCCTGATGGCCCGGACAGCTGCCAACAACTCGGATTCCGGCAGGCCACTGCTGAACAGCCGCATTACCTCCAACACAAGCTGTTCCAGCGAAAGGGCCTCTTGTCGGTCCCGGCTCCTCAGCTTTTCCAACTGCTGGACACGCCGGCCCTCTGCATACACTTCCGCCTCTCGTTCACCAGTACCAGTAAGACTGAACACCCGCTCCTCGCCAGCTACTCTGGCCACCCGAATTTTACTCCCCGGTGCCAGCCCCTGACACTCAAACCACTTACCCAGCCCCAAAATACGGCCGGAATTTCTGAGATACCAGCACTCCTGAGAACCGGACTCTGACTGAAAGGTGATCCAGGCTACCGGTGGCAGTCCGGCAAACAACCTCTCCATCCTTTTTGTGACGCGTAGGCATCCTTGTCTCAGATCGCTGGATGATAGAATATAGTCCCTGGCGTTGGGATCGGTGTCATTCAGGATTAACATCAGTTCCGCCTCTCCCAGCACATTGGCTTCAGCCCGCCAAAAAGGCAGTAACCCGTTATCCAACCAGACGTCGACCTCCGGGGTGGGAAGAAGGTCCCGCACAAACCAGTACTGGCCGCCAACCCAAAGGAAACGCCGATCCTTTTGTAGCGCCGCCAGCAAATCAGTCCCTTCTGCACCGCATCCAAACAATTCCCTGGCTATTTGGTTGGTGGTCATCGGCATCCGGATATTGGCCATCAGGTTGATCAGCTTGTCCAAATCGGCGGCATTGGTAACGCGCCCTACCTCCCAATGATTCAACACCCACCGTCCATCCCGCAGTCTAAGAAAGCGGCCATCCATCACCAAGTCCCTTTCCACCAGCAAGGTCGGGTCAATACCACGGTCCTTGGCCATTCCCCGCAGATCATTGATGTTCAGCGGCTTGGCGGTTTTTTGCAGCCACTGGTAAAGTTGGTCATTACCCCGATGCCCCCTGGTATCCAGAAACCAGCCTTTGGTGGACTCCTCTTCAAAGGCCGGATTTTTCACAAGGCATCGCTCAATATGTTTTTCCAGCTTGGCCGAGGCGGTATCACCAGCCAGCCTCTGCTGGACACTTTCCACCAGGTCGGAAATCGTCTGGCCTGGCTGGATATAAAGGTAGTGTTTCAACAAATCAGTAAGAGAATCATACTGACCCGTAACCCTGACCTTCACCGGTTTATTTTTTTTCAATGTCTTTCACCCCATCCGCCATACTTTTACCATTTTGGCATTTTTTGTTAGACAGGGCAGGGATAATTTCCTTCGGGAATGGTGTAAGGTTTTGCCGATGACCCCGGAAAGATTACGACACGGCCGGTAGGAAAAAGGAAAACCCCCCGGGCCGGGAGGGTGTCCTGCAAAGGGATTGAAAGCATCTTTGGGTGATGTCAAAGGTTTTTCGCCGTGCCAAGGCAACGGGAGTCAGCCATTAATCTCATTTCACTTGCGCAGGATAATGATGTGTTGGTGGGTAATATTGGGTACGAAACAGGATTTAACGGCATAGGGTTTCAACGGCCGGACAGTCGCTCTGTTGCTCCACACCTTGATGCCCTTCAATTTAAAGCCTACCCGGCGCATTTCCACGGCAACCATAAACCCGAGGGGGATGTACTCGCCGTGGCGATAGCGGTCACCTACCATCAGCACCAGGTAGCGGCCACCTTTCAAAACCCGGTAGGCTTGCTGGCCAAAACGATGCATCAAGGTCATAAAGGTTTCGAAATCCGGCGCATTGGCAAAATCCTGCCCCTCCCCGCCGTTGAACATGTTGAAATTGGTCTCCTCCGCAAATCCACTGACTCCATGCTGGCAGCCATAGGGGGGATCGGTGATGATGGCGTCGATGCTATCGGCGGAAAGGGTGGTCATCAATTCCAGACAATCCCCCGCCAGCATTTCCCCCGTGATGGGCAAGCCCTCCCCGGGATTCTCCGGTGCAACCCGTACGAACCGCTCACCCACAACGCGGAACTCCCGTTTAATTTGGCGGTAGATGTCCAGCCAGCGGGGATTTAATTCATAACCCAAAGCTTGTCTGCCAGCCAGAGCGGCACCCAACAAGGTACCACCCACCCCAGCGAAGGGATCCAGCACCAGTTCGCCGCTTTTGGTGAAAAACCGGATAATGTCAGCCATTACTTCCGGGGGCTTCATGGCCCCGTGTTCTTTGCGCAGGCTGTGGGTGACATCCGGCGGGTAGTTGGTGAGGTATATAGTATCGGTCCAGTATAACCACTGGGACCCAGTCAAATCATTAAGGCGGTTGGTTAACTTGCGGGCCAAGCTATCCCCCTCCTTTCCGGGAAGCTCTAGGCCAGGCTCTCCTGCTGGTCACGGTAGCGATGGGCAATGCGGGCAGCGGCAGCTGCAGCGATGGCTGCCACCAGGTCATCCAGGAATGTGTTAACCTGGCTCCCTTTATGGCCATTTACTTCCCCGATGATCCCCATCTTCACCTTATCCAGGTAACCGAAATTGGTGAGGCCGATGGAGCCATAAATATTAACAATACTCAACGCGAGAATCTCATCGATGCCATACAGCCCGTCATCCCGCTTCAGGATATCCAGCAATGGCTGAGGTACCACACCTTGCTCCGCCAGTTCATCCAAGGCCAGACCGGTGAAAACGGCATTGTGCACTTCCCTTTTATCCAACACCCGGTCTACACTCTCCATGCAATCCTCTAACTGTAAACCAGGCACATATTGCTGCTGGATTTCCAGTACCAGGGTGGCGATGTCCGCCATAGTAACACCCCTGCTTTGCAGCCACTCAATAGTAAGATATTTCATCTTCTGGTTGCTATTGATATCCTGGGGCAACTTTGGGAGAGCCAAAATAAACACCTCCTGTCAACATCAAAAAGGGGACGTTGTATAATATTCGCCCCCCGGTCACAGGTCACCTGCCCCCTGTTACATTATTTTCTGACAACCCGGCGATGATGTCCACCAGGTCTTCGGCAGAGAAATGATAATATTCACCACAAAAATGGCACTTTATCTCTGCGCCCCTTTCCTGCACACGCATTTCCTCCAGCTCGTCCTTACCTAGGGCAGCCAGGAGGCCGGCCAAACGAGACCGGTTACACCGGCATGCAAAGGTGATGGGATGGCAACCATAGATGACTGGTTCCAATCCATCCAGCAATCGGTGAACCATCTCCTCTGGCACCAAGCCCCTTTCAATATCGCGGCTGACTGGACCCATTCGACTGATATTGGTTTCCAATTGTTCTGCAATATCCTCCCCATGGCCAGGCATCAACTGAACCAGCCATCCGCCGGCGGCCAGCACCAAGTGGTCCCGATCAACCAGCACTCCCAGGGCCATGGCAGATGGGATCTGTTCGGATACTAGGTAATAGTTAGTAATATCCTCCGCTATTTCCCCGGTAATGAGGGGCACACTGCCCACGTACGGCTCCCTTAAACCCAGGTCACGGGCCACTACAAGGGTCCCCCCCCCTACAGCTCGTGCGACATCAAGTTTGCCATCAACCCTGGGTGGGAGATCCACCATAGGCTCTTGAACATACCCCCGTACCAGTCCACCAGGGTCAGCTACCGCCACCACAGCTCCCAAGGGACCATTCCCCAGCAAACGCAGGGTAAGGGTATCCTCCCGTTGGAGGTCCACACCCATGATAGCCGCCGCCGTAAGTAACCGGCCAAGGGCTGCGGTGGCCACAGGTGTTGTCCGGTGGCGGCGGCGTGCTTCCTCCACCACCCCGGTGGAAGCAACGGCGACTACCCGGATTTGGCCGCCGCCGCCAGTGCCCCGTACCATATAATCCTTCACCAGGCTATCCCCCTAACTGGACATTTCTCGCCTCCAGGGCTAAAATAGATATTGTTTGGGTACCCAAGGAGGGATTGGATGACCTTCGCTCAGTTTATGTTATCCCAAATGTTGCTGATGATCTCCTTCTGGTTCAGCTTGGCCATTGCAGGCCATATGCCGGGCACTGCAGGTTATCTGATACTAAACTTCCTTGCCTTTTTTCCCGCCACCTTTGTGCTTACCCACTGGTTTCACCGGGCCGGACACATCTATGCCCACCTGTTGTCTGTAACCTTAAGCTTTAACCTGGTAACCTACCTGTGGGCGTCAGCAGCAGCGGGTATCGCCATCCCCGGATGGCAGGAATTGGCGGCGGATTTTGCCCTGGTCGCGGGTTATACCGTGGCGGCAACCTATTTGGGGCTACACTGGCCATCGCACCGGGGTTAGCTGCTCATTTGACCACTAATTTCAAAATATCCTCCATGACGGCCACCCGCCTTTTTTCTTCCGCAATGATACTGGACAGGGACTGTTCCAGAATCCGCAACTGCCGATCATCCAGCATGTTGATGAGCTGTTCCAAGCGCACCTTTTTGTCGTTGATATGCAAAAGCTCGGCCTCATCGCCGGTACGTAGATCCGCCGTGTTGGCCTCATCGGTATCGATATGGATCTCCGTGTGGGTATTGTCCGGACTTATCCGGACCACCACATAATCAAACACCAGGCTACGCCGCCCCTTGACTACCACCATGGCAAAATCCTTGTGCTGGAAGCCGAGTTCCTGAGCGTCTCTTTCCGTCATATGGATATGGCGCATGGCCACTATGACGCCCTGTTTAAGGAGTAATTCACCAGCCGGCCCCACAAGGGTGGCACTGGCCGAACCTTCCAGATCACCGGACAGGCGGATAGGTGGATTGATGCCGATGGTGAAACCGTCGGTACGCGATATTTCCACCTGTGTCTGGGGACGAGGAGGCCCGATCACCGCCACGTTACCAATTTCACCCTTCGGCCCCTTTATTTTTAGCCGCTCTTTGCTAATGTACTGGGTGGCGATGGACAGGTACCGTTCCGGCTTTAACTGGTAGCCCTGGCCGAACAGAGTTGCCAGATCCCCTTCCGACAGGTGGATATGGCGTGCGGAAACCCCAACGGTAATCTTCATTTTCTTTTTCACCTCTGTCTAATTGGTTAAACCATAAAGAAAGCCCCAGGCCTAATTCTGGTGCTTTGAGCCCAAACGCTTTAACAGGGAGGCAAAATCATCCGGTAGCGGGGCATAAAAGTCCATATACTCTCCACTCCGGGGATGGATGAACCCTAGGCTTTTGGCGTGCAGGGCCTGACCGACCAGCCCCCCTGAGTCTTTCCGGGACCCATATTTCGGGTCACCTACAACCGGGTGTCCAATGTAGGCCATATGTACGCGAATTTGATGGGTACGACCTGTTTCCAGCCTTGCCTCCAGGAGGGTATAGCCCTCCAGCCATTCCAAGACGGTATAGTGGGTAATGGCTTCCCGCCCATTACGGCTGGTTACCGCCATCCTCTTACGATCCACCCTATGCCGCCCAATGGGCTGATTAATGGTACCCACCATCTGGCGCACATGCCCGTGCACCAACGCCTCGTACACCCGCCGGACAGTACGGTTCTTAATCTGGCCGGCCAAATGGCTGTGGGCGAAATCGTTTTTGGCAACCACCAGTAACCCCGTGGTGTCCTTGTCCAACCGGTGTACAATCCCAGGCCGCAATGTGCCGTTGATACCGGAAAGATCGCCACAGTGATGAAGAAGGGCGTTTACCAAAGTCTGGTCCGGACTGCCAGGGGCGGGATGGACCACCATCCCTCGCGGTTTATTGACAACCACCAGGTCTTGGTCTTCGTAGACAATATTCAGGTTTATTTCCTGAGGGATGGCAGTGGGGGTCACCGGTTCTGGGATGACTGTGACTACAGCTTGCCCCTGTTTCAGCCGGTAGTTGGCCTTTACCGGCTGACCATCTACATGAACCAGTCCCTCACCAATCAAGGCCTGCCATCTTGACCGTGAAAGGGCAGGATGACGGCTGACCAGGAAATGATCCACTCGGCAACCCTCTTCCGCTGGTGATACTTCGAAGGTGAGATTCACCTTCTATCCCACCTCCGGATTGCGCTGCAACGGATCGGGAACGGTCAACAGCTCCCAGCACAAGATGGCCACACCAATGACGATGGCGCTGTCCGCCAAGTTAAACACCGGCCAGATCCGGAAATCCAGGAAGTCCACTACATAACCGAAACGCAGGCGGTCCGCCAGGTTACCGAGAACCCCGCCCATCTGTAAGGCTAAACCAAACCGCAGTAACCACCGGTTCGCCGGAACACGAGGCAGGTAGAAAAAGATGGCCGTAACCACCACCACACTGATAAAAATAAAAAACCCCGTCCGGTAAGCAAGTATTCCGAAGGCCGCTCCCGGGTTACGGATGTAAGTAATATGAAAAATGTCCGCAATGATGGGCAGAGACTGGGTATGATACATTTTCTGCTGAATAACCATTTTAGAGATCTGATCCAAGGCGAAAACAATGGCCCCGATTGCAAAAACACGCATGCTGCCACACCCCCGTACTGCAAAAAGCCCATTTCATTCTA
The DNA here is from genome assembly GCA_002339345.1 of Firmicutes bacterium UBA2598. Classification (GTDB taxonomy): domain Bacteria; phylum Bacillota; class PH28-bin88; order PH28-bin88; family PH28-bin88; genus UBA2598. The sequence continues at coordinate 7,203 of DDKM01000049.1, forward strand.
GCATAGATGGACCGGAGGAGGCAACTCAGCGGTCTGAAGTGTTCAGGCCCCAGCGCGGGGATCGACACCCGCCTGGTCAACCCCCTCATCCCCCACCAAACGCTCCCGTGGGGCATCTTCATCGTCCAGACCGCGCACATCGGCATAGAACATCCCATCGGCACCCTTATAATAAGGGATTTTGTCAATCCAATCGGCATATCCCCTGTCCTCATCCAGGTCACTGCCACCGTAGTAACTACCTGCCATAGAACGCTCGCTGTGCTCCTGAGTACGGGCTACATCCTGCCAGGCATCCTCCCCATCATACATCTGTTCATCTTCACTATCAAACAAAAAACGGGGATCGTCGTCATGGGTGACCCCCCCAAAGGGAGGTACGATCACATCTTCTTCAATGGGCCGTTTGTGACGATCAATGCTGGCCTCCACTTCTTGCTGGCAATGGATACAGAGGGTGGCGTAGGGGAGGGCATCAAGTCTTTCCTTGTCAATGGGCTGTCCGCACTCAGCACACCGGTCGTAGCGCCCCTGGGCAAGCCTATCAAGGGCTTCCTCCACCTGCCGCAGGGTGATGGCCGCCTGTTCCTGCAGGGCAAAATCCTTGCTCCGTTCGAAAACCTCTGATCCCAAATCTCCCGGATGGTTGTCATAACTGGACAACTCGGAGGTGGTTTCCTGCATGGGTAGATCTAATCCCGCCTCTCCCATCCTCTCAATACGCTGCAGCAGCCGCCTGCGGATGCCCTGCAGGCGCCGCCGGTAATGTTCTGCGCTGATCCCATTTTGCATTACGACACCCCCATCTGGTATTGGACCATCTGGATCAAATCGGCGATAAAATTACTGATCAACGGTAGGTTGAGTAATACAATCCACCTGAGGATATAAATCAATAATGCACCCAAGAGGGCAAAGCCAATGGCCATTCCCACACCCCTGGCCAGACCAGCCAGGAGGTTGGTGTAGATGACCCGGCCCGGACGATGCATCATTTCTACATATTCGGCTAAACCCATGCGCTCCATACTGACCAGCAATTCTTCCATCCTGCTGGTCAGCCACTGGACGCTTTGCTGGTCAACCCCTCGGGTATGCAATGGTTATCCCTCCACAAGTTCACTGCAGGATATGCACCAGATCCCCCGTTTTGAGCAAAGCCGCATTGGCCTCATCGGTATCTACATGCATTTCCAGGATATAGTTGTCCTTTACCCTGATCAACACATTTTCCATGATCTGGGCCCTTTGACCATCGGTACGTACCATCACCCGCATGCCATCCCTGATCCCCAAACTGGCAGCCTGGCTGCTGTTCATGTGAATATGCCGGGCGGCCAGGATGACACCACGAGGTAAAGCGATTACCCCCTTTGGTCCCACTACGGCAATGCCAGGAGTTTGGTCTAGATCTCCCGAATTGCGCACCGGTGGACGAAGGCCCACCCTGTAGGCATCGGTCATGGCGATTTCCACCTGGCTCTGGCGGCGGCAGGGTCCCAACACCCTTACACCTTCAATAACCCCACGCGGACCCACGATGGTGACCATTTCCTGCGCGGCAAATTCGCCCGGCTGGGTGAGGTCCTTCAGCCTGGAAAGCTGGTAACCCCGCCCATACAGCACCTCCAGGTCCTCCTGGGACAGGTGGACGTGGCGGTTGGATACGCCCACTGGCACATCCAGGAAATATTGTATGGTCTCCCTGCCTGCTTGCGGGTCCAGTTGCATAGCCATCACTTCTCCACCATTTGGGATCAAAAAACCGAAGGAACCCGTCCATAGTATGCACCAAAAAAGACGCCGGATGTACGTCCGGCGTCCCTGCAAAATTTTGGCACTAATGACTTGTTTAACCCACAACCTCGGCGCAGCGACGACAAATGGCCGGATGCGCCTCCACCTGCCCTACCGTTTCACTGTAGGTCCAGCACCGCAGGCATTTGGTACCCCTAGCTTTGGACACCGTTACCGCCAGGCCTTCCATCACTCCCCGGTAAGCCTCAGCCGGAGCATCCCCCTGGCGCAGCTCCACCTGGGAGGTGATGAACAGTGTCGGTAGCAGGTCTTCCACCCCTTTGAGCAGCCCATACCACTGGGAATCCACATAAAGGGTGACCATGGCTTCCAGCGAATCTCCGATTTCCTTTTGTTGCCTGGCCATCTCCAGCACCTTGGCCACCTCGCCGCGCACCTCCAATAACTGTTGCCACTTCCGCTCCAATTCCTCGTCCAGCAGCCGGCGGTCCAACGCCGGCCAGCCTGCCAGCTGTACCGAGGGTAACTGTTCACCATCGCCCTTAGGCATGTGATACCAAACCTCTTCCGCAGTGAAGGCCAGGATGGGTGTCAACATCCGCACCAGCGCTCCCAGGGTATGATATATTACCGTCTGGGCCGAGCGCCGCCCATGGGATTGGGCCGGTGTCGCGTATAGGCGGTCCTTGGTGACATTGAGGTAAAAGGCGCTGAGATCCACCACACAATAGTTATGGATGGCATGGTATACCACATGGAATTCATAGTTGCCGTAGGCCTCGGTGACCCTCTGCACCAGCCTGTGCAGGCGCAACATGGCATACCGATCCAGTTCCGGCATCTCCGATATTTCCACCTGGTGCCGGTCAGGCTGGAAGTCAAATAGATTAGCCAGCAGGAACCGGAAGGTATTGCGGATTTTACGGTAGGATTCCGATACCTGTTTCAGGATGCTGGGTGATACCGCCACATCCCGGCGGTAATCCGCCGAAGCCACCCATAACCGTAGAATGTCTGCCCCCATTTCCTTGATGACATCCTGGGGATCGATACCGTTACCCAGGGATTTGGACATTTTCCGTCCCTGCTCATCCACCACGTAACCGTGGGTAAGCACCGCCCGGTAAGGGGGTAAACCCCTGGTGGCCACCGCGGTAGAAAGGGATGAGTTAAACCATCCCCTGTGCTGGTCACTGCCTTCCAGGTATAAATCCGCTGGCCAGGCCAATTCCGGTCTCTGTTCCAGTACGGCAACATGGCTAGAGCCGGAATCGAACCAAACGTCCATGATGTCGCTTTCCTTGCGGAATGCGCCATGTCCGCAGTGCTCGCAACTAAAATCCGGCGGCAGCAAGTCGGCAGCTCCCCACGCATACCAGACATCGGAACCATGCTCCCTTACCGCCCGTTGCACGCTGGCAATGGTTTCATCATTGATAATGGCCCTGCCGCATTCCTCACAGTAGAAAATGGGAATGGGTACACCCCAGGTGCGCTGCCGGGAAATACACCAGTCGTCCCTTTCTGCCACCATGCTGTGAATGCGCTCCTCACCCCATGCCGGGATCCACCTGACTTGCCTGATGGCAGCCAGGGCTTCCTTGCGGAAACCGTCAATGGAAGCGAACCATTGTTCCGTGGCCCGGAAGATGACCGGGGTCCGGCAACGCCAGCAATGGGGATACTGGTGCTGCACCTTACCATGATGCAGCAGTACACCCAGACGGTCCAGTTCTTCCACCACCGCTCCGTTGGCTTTACTGTAGGTTAACCCGACAAACTGACCGCCTTCGGCAGTAAACTGGCCGCGGCCGTCCAAGGGCGAAATTACCGGCAGGTTGTACCGCCGGCCCACCTCAAAGTCCTCCATTCCATGGCCCGGTGCAGTATGCACACAACCGGTACCCTGTTCCAAGGTGACGTGTTCACCTAGTACCACCACCGAAGGACGATCCATGAGGGGGTTTTGACAAACCACACCCTCCAGTTCTCGGCCCTTCATCTTTGCCACCACCGGTGAACCGGCAAGGCCGGCCAGTTCCATTACCTGTTCGGCCAGTCCTTCCGCTATCACCAGACATCCATCCCCGGCCTGAATTGCCACATAATCAAAATCCGGATGCAGGGAAATGGCCACATTGGCGGGCAGCGTCCAGGGTGTGGTGGTCCAAATCACTACCGCAGTATTGTCCGGCAGCATTCCCTTACCGTCACGGACAGGGAATTTGACATAGATAGAATGGGACCAACGTTCACCATATTCCACTTCCGCCTCCGCCAGGGCGGTTTCACAATCGGTGCACCAGTATACCGGTTTTAGTCCCTTATAGATGTATCCCTTTTTGGCCATTTCGCCAAAAATACCGATTTGCACCGCCTCAAACTCAGGGGACAGGGTAAGATATGGGTTGTCCCAATCACCCCGCACACCCAGTCGCTTGAACTGTTCGCGTTGAATATCCACATACTTCAAGGCATAGTCCCGGCACTTGCCCCGGAACTCCACCACCCCGACCCGGTGCCGGTCCAGATGCAGGTTTTTAATGGCCTGCTGCTCAATGGGCAGCCCATGGGTGTCCCATCCCGGCACAAAGGGAGCATCGAACCCATTCATAGAGTGGAATTTCACAACAATATCCTTTAATACCTTATTTAGGGTGGTGCCCAGGTGAATATCGCCATTGGCGTAGGGAGGGCCATCATGCAGGATGAATTTGGGCCGGCCGGCAGTTTGTTTTTGCACCATGTTGTAAATGTCCATTTCCGCCCACATTTTCAGAATCTCCGGCTCCCGCTGAGGCAAGTTGCCCCGCATTGGGAACTCTGTCTTGGGCAGGTTCAAGGTATGATCGTATTTCATATGCCACCACCTCGCTAAAATAAAAAACCCGTCCTGACTTAAGGACGAGATGGATTCCCGTGGTACCACCTTAATGACCCCATCGCCATAGTAATGCAGGCCACTTGTTTAACCCTGTAACGGGAGTAACCCGGAAAGCCCTAGTTATTTGTTCCTCGGGCTTCCGACTCCTGGGTGATCCTTCGGCTGGTTTCGGACCCGGCTTTCACCATCCCGGGTTCGCTGTTACCGCAGGGCCAACCTACTCATCCCAATCATAGCCTTTACATCCACAACCAATATGTATAATGTATTATATTAATAAATCACCTTTCCGTCAAACGTCCCCACGTAAATCCATCTGTTCTGCCGTAGCAGCAGCTTCCACATACCCCGGCCCCTCCCATAACTCAAGCTGACTGAGCAGGAAGGCGCGCACTTTGGCCTTAAAACCCATGGCGTAATGACGCATTTCCTCAAGCCTTTGTTCCATTTCCTGAATCCTGGCTTCCGCCTGTTTAATTCTCTCCCTGGCCGTGTTCTCCGCCTCCCGGCAGATCATTTCAGCCTCGTGGTGCGCATTTGCCCGGACCTCATCGGCGGTTTTCTGGGCCAGCACCAGAGTATCCCTAAGGGTGGATTCCATTTGGCGGTAATTTGCCAGAACCCCCTCCAGCATGTCCATCCGTTCCTTCAAATCCTTGTTTTCTTTGTATAGCAACTCAAATTCCCGGCCAACCCTGGCCATGAACCCGTTTACCTGCTCCACACTAAAACCGCGGAGGGCGCGCCTGAACACAGTATTTTGAATGTCTAACGGCGTGAGGGGCATCATCCATCACCTCCCATTTCAGAATGTTAGCCACATTTTTCGACGGGAGGAAGCAAAATCCTGCTATCCTTTCGTTTCAGAATAACTATCCAGCGGCCCTTGCGGGTGGGGCCCTCCACACCGACCACCGCCAGCCGGCCATAGCCCCGGCAGGAGATGACATCACCCACCGCTAACCGCTGATCCGGATCAGTGGTTTCCCGCCAGTTGACCTTCACCTTACCCGCCCTGATTTCCTGCACCATCTTAGCCCGGGCTAGGCGGAAGCCGTGGGCGGCCACCGCATCCAACCGCAAGGAGGCCACACTGGTTTCCAACTCCAAGACTTCCTCCTGGGGTGGGCGGAGATCCCCTTGGACAATATCCCGCACCTCCACCCGCACCCGGTGCACCTCATCCAAGCCAGCCCGGACGTATGGGGCCACTTCCGCCGCCAGGATTACCTGGCAGGCATCCTCCAGGACTATCAAGTCCCCAACCTTTTCCCGCCTGATCCCCAAACCCAATAATGCACCGAGGAAATCCCGGTGGCTGACCTGCTGCAGACGAAAATTCCCCCTGATTTCCAGGCACCAGATTTCCGCATCCCCCACATCCGGTGAAGTGTTTACCGGCCTGACCACCAGCCGTTTTCTCTCCGCAGCAGGGTATCCTCCAAAAAAATCAAAGGATATTCCTGCTATACCGGCCAAAATGCCTGCCACCACCCTACCCTGGTGGGGATCCAAAAAATCCGTGGGCCCGGGAAACCGTCCCCTCAATGCTGCTTCAACCTTGTCCAACACCCTCACCAGCATCACCCTATCCCCTTGGTCGCGGATGTGGGACATCAGCCTTTCCCTGTCCAGCACCTCAACTTCCCCCGGGTCACAAAGAGGCCAGCAACTGAATAATCAAACTCTCCACCAGGCTTAAGGTTAGCAAAGCCAGGATGGGTGAGAAGTCAATCATGGTGCCGCGCGGAAGCAAACGGCGGAATGGTGCCAGCACCGGTTCGGTGATTTCGTAGATAAACCGGATAGCCGGATTGTACGGTACCCGCACCCAGGACAGGATTACCCTAGCAATAATCAGCCAACTGAAAACATTAAAGGCCACCCGGACAACGGTGATCACCTCAATCAATTTCTAGACCCCTCTCTCACGTTTTTCCCCGCAATTCAACCGCCCGGTCCCGAGCTGTCATCACGGCATCCATCAGCAGACCCCGCAGGCCGCCCCTTTCCAGAACATGCAGGCCGGCTATGGTGGTGCCGCCGGGCGAGGTTACCATATCTTTGAGCTGGGCGGGATGACCACCGGTGTTTTTCACCATTTTAGCCGCCCCCACCACCGTCTGCACAGCCAGCATCAAGCCCACATCCCTGGGTAATCCGACGCGTACCCCAGCATCCGCCAGGGCTTCTATCACCAGATAAATGTAGGCCGGTCCGCTGCCACTTAATCCGGTTACCGCATCAAGGTATTGCTCCGGCATGGTTAAGGCTATCCCAACCGCGCCAAAGATGGTCTCCGCCAGCACCCGGTGGTGTTCAACGGCAGCACTGCCCATGGATAATACGGTGGCCCCCTCGCCAACCAGGCATGGTGTGTTGGGCACCGTCCTGATTACAGGTGTCCCCGGCGGTAACCAAGCCTCCAAATCCGTCAGGGTGATCCCCGCGGCAATGGATATTACCAACTGTTCCTGCCGCCAGGTACCGCACAGGGCTTCCACCACTTCCCGCAGGATCTGCGGTTTTACAGCCAAAACCACCGTGGAGGACTCTGTTACCACCTGGTCATTGGCGGCGGTAGTTACAATCCCGTACCGGTCGTGTAACAACTGCAGTCTTCCGGGCGAGGGATCGGATGCCATGATTTGTCCGCTGGAGACCAGCCCTGTGCCGAGCATACCACTAATCATGGCTTCGGCCATGGCGCCGGCCCCGATAAAGCCGATAGTTCCTTGCATCCCAAATCCCTCCCGTTAAACTGATTGGATCTATAGACGGCCGTTACCATGCCATCCCAGCAGGCCGGAACGGAAATCATCCATGGATTCGCCGCTCACCTCAACATTACTGGGCACAAACAGGAAAATGCTGTTGGAAACCTTTTGCATGTTTCCGTTAAGAGCATAGGCGGTTCCGCTGATAAAGTCCAGAATGCGCTTGGCACAGTCCTTCTCCGTATTCTCCAGGTTTACGATCACCGGGCGCCGGGATTTCAAGTGATCCGCAATCCCCTGTACCTGTTCAAAGGCGGACGGCCGGACAACCACCAACTTGACCGGCCGGCTGTGCAAACTTACTACATTCCCCCGCTGGCCCTTTGGGCGTGACTCATCCACCCAACCGGCGCCGGGCTCCTGGAACTCCTGTTGTTCCACCTCCTGCACCTCCAAACCAATTAGGCCCATCAGCTTGTCCATTATTTTACCCACCGCCATGCATCCTCCTATCCATGCCGGAAATTTACACCGGCCGCTCCCCAAAGATACCGGTACCGATCCTGACCAAGGTGGCACCCTCTTCTACCGCCACTTCAAAGTCACCGGTCATTCCCATGGACAAATGCCGCATGGTGGAATTAAACAAAGCCATCCCCGCGATTCCTTCGGCCAAAACCCGCAACTCCCTGAACAATGGCCTGGCCTGTTCGGGGTCATCCACCAGGGGCGCCATGGTCATTAACCCCTCTACCCTGATTGTACTGCCCTCAATGCCACGTAAAAAGGGCACTACATCTGCCGGTGGAAAACCCCTTTTACTGAGTTCGCCGCTAATATTTACCTGTACCAGTACTGGGATCTCCCTTTGGCGGGCCATACCCTCCTTGTGTAGAGCCCTCGCCAGTTCCAGCCTGTCCAGGGAATGGATCAACTCCACTTGGCCCACCACCTGGCGGACTTTATTGGTTTGCAGCGATCCAATCAGGTGCCACCGGATTGATGGAAACAAAGGCATCTTGGCAAGCAATTCCTGCACCCGGTTTTCACCACAGATCTGCAAGCCGCAGGCCATGGCAAGCTGGATCAGCTCCGGCGGAACCTTCTTTGTAACTGCTACCACCTGAACAGCCGCTGCTTCACGGCCAGCCCGGGCTGCAGCGGCAGCAATACGCCGGCGGATTTCCGCCACCCGATCAGCCAGTGAGTTGCTATTATTTAGCATAGTTCTACCCTTTCCCTCCGTTTTCCTGCCAGTATTACCCGGTGCGGCTACAAACCCCTAACCCTCTTCATTTTTTTAACATTAACACCGCTGCCATCCGGCCGGTCCTACCGCCATCCGCCCGGTGGGAAAAGAAAACATCATTGCGGCAACTGGTACAAATAGAGCTGGTACTAATGGCCTCCGTCGGCAGCCCGGCTTCCAGCAGCACCTCCCTGTTGGCCTGCCACAGGTTCAATTTCCACCGTCCGGAACCGTCTGCCACCAGCAATTCACCTGCCAGGGCGGGAAAGGCAGCTGAGACTGGGTCAGCCACCACCGCATCAACCTGGTAACAACATGGACCTATAGAGGGGCCAATGGCTGCCAAGCAAGTAGCGAGATCCGTGCCAAACCGTCTGACCATCATATCCAAAGTGGATTTCGCTATCCGCAGTACTGTACCCTTCCAACCTGCGTGGACCACAGCGATCACCCGCCGGACAGGATCAAGGAGGAAAACTGGCACACAATCTGCATAGTAGGTGGTCAGTGGCACTCCCGGTGTTGCGGTAATCAGGGCATCGGTAGCTGGAATAACGGTATCCCATGATCTGGCCCCTCTACCCTTATCAGAATCCGTAACCACAGCCACACCCTGTCCGTGCACCTGGTGACCGGCCACAATCTCCGCGGGATTGACACCCAAATCAGTAAAAAAGAATTGCCGGTTGATCAGGACATCTTCCACTTGATCACCTACATGGAAGGCTAGGTTCAAGGAGTGATAGGGCTGCTGGCTGACCCCCCCCAATCTGGTGGAAAAGCCACAAGTAACCAACCCGGTATCCGCAAAACTTTTGATCCCCAAATAAACGGTCTTTCCTTCCCTGTAGCAGAAATCCCTGTTAATTGTTGCCACTCCTTTCGGGGGAAAAACCACCGACCCTCACCCGGACCGGTGGTTTTTTAACAACAATTCCAACTCGCCCAGGAATGTCCTTAGATCTCGAAATTCCCGGTAGACGGAAGCAAAACGGACATAGGCTACCTCGTCCAGGGAGCGCAGTCTCTCCATTACCATTTCCCCGATGGTTTCACTCTTGACTTCCCGCTCACCCATTCCGGCTATTTCCCGTTCAATTTCATCCACCAGATTTTCCAACCGTTCGGCGGCAATAGCCCGCTTGTCACAGGCCTTGGACACCCCGCCCAGTAATTTCTGCCGGCAAAACTGTTCCCGCCGCCCATCCTTTTTGATCACCAAAACCGGGGCCATTTCCACCTTTTCATAGGTGGTAAACCGGCGGCTACAGCCCAAACACTCCCTCCGCCGGCGAATAACACTGCCCTCTTCCACCGGGCGGGAATCTAGTACCTTCGATTCACTGGCACCACAGAAGGGGCAACGCATAGCAATCCTCCCCATCCGAAGGATTTGCCTAAATTATATGTTTGCATCCCTGCCCTGTCAACCTTTGGGATGCGGGTGGCTTAGTTCGGTAAAGCCCTGGACCTCCACTAGGATCACATCCACCCCGATTGTACGAATTTTTTCCCAGGGAACCACTATATCATCATTTTTGCCAAGCAAGCCGAGGAACCGACCATTACCGGGCAGTATGATGGCTTTAACCCGGCCTGCCTCGATGTCCAGTTCAATGTCCTTGATAATCCCCAACCGGCGGCCATCTATCATATTAACCACATCACGCATCCGCAAATCAGAGATCTTGACCATGCCATCATCCCCCCCCGTTTAATATATGTGGGGGGAAAAGAAAACTTTACCAAAAAGAGAAAAGGGCAACCGGCCGCTCTACAGACTAACCGTTGCCCCACATTTTATACTTCTACCTATACTGAACGATGGAACCCCGTGAACGCAGCCACACCTCCCACACTTTCAACTTGAGGTGTGGCCGGTCCGGTTTAGTGGTAACCTCGGGGATCATCACCGTGACGGATTTCCTTTCCAGGGGAACCAGGGAGCCGGTACGGGTTGACACATCAACAAAACACAGGGGTGGGAACAACACACACCACCAGTTTTCCCCTTCACCCTTCCCGATCACAATCCGCAGAGCCTGGTAGCGCCCTGCCGGCAAAACGGTATCACCATAGGCCCTGGTAGGAAATTGGAAGTAACCCAGTTCCGCCCGTACCGGGTCCACCGATCCGGCCGCCAGCAAGGCCTGTCGGGCTGTCTCCTCCAACTGAGCCAGGTGCTGCTGAATCAGCGCCTGGGATTGGGTCAAAGAACCAGACGTGGCCAGTAACGGCTGCAAATAAGCGACCAACTCGTCACGGACCAACCGTTTGAGATCTTGGTCCTCCTGGGTATCGCTGTTGGCTAGCACATGCAACCTGATCAGACCATCCCGGTCAAAAGCCGGTTCAACCTGCTCCCTGCCGGTAGCGGCCGTAAAGAAAGCCGTCAATATTAAAAACGCCAGAAAAAACCTTACCACTTCACCCATCCACCCCTTTAAATTCACATATGCTTCCGCATATGGTTTAAGGCCGCCTTTTCTAGCCTGGACACTTGGGCCTGGGAGATGCCAATCTCCTCAGCCACCTCCATCTGGGTTTTGCCCTCAAAAAAGCGCAGGTTTAAGATATGCCTTTCCCTGTCGCTTAATTTGTTCATGGCTTCCCGGACAGCAATCCCCTCCAGCCATGCGGCATCCTGGTTTTTTTCATCACCAATTTGGTCCATCACAAAAATGGGATCTCCGCCATCGTGGTAAATGGGCTCAAAGAGGGAAATAGGCTCCTGGATGGCGTCAAGGGCAAAGATTATTTCCTCCCGCGGCAGCTTTAACTCTGCAGCGATTTCCGTGATGGAAGGTTCACGGGAATGCCTGTTGACCAGGGCATCGCGCACCTGCAGCGCCTTATAGGCAATGTCCCGCAACGAGCGGCTAACCCGGATGGGATTGTTGTCGCGCAGGTACCGCCTGATCTCGCCGATGATCATTGGTACGGCGTAGGTGGAAAACTTGACATTTTGGCCCAAGTCAAAGTTATCAATGGCCTTCATGAGACCGATACATCCCACCTGGAAGAGATCGTCCACATACTCCCCCCGATTGGTAAATCGCTGGATCACACTAAGAACAAGACGCAGGTTACCATTGATCAGCTTTTCGCGGGCAGACGGATCGCCCTCCTTGATGGCCAGAAAGAGACGGCGCATTTCTTCATTGGTCAATACTGGCAGCTTGGAAGTGTTCACACCACAGATCTCCACTTTGTTGACCATCATCGGCATAACCTCCCAGATCTGGTGGCTCAACAGCATTTAGATTATTGCCACCAGGCATTAGGTTTATGCCGCCAAAAAAATGAACCAGGGGGTTTCTCCCCTGGTTCATGGTTAATTCTGCGACACCCCTGGCCATGGTGGATGCGCTGGTATTCGCTGAGGGTATGTACCGGGTGTTTGTAAAAGGATAACTATTCCATGCGAACCATTTCCTTTCGCAGTCTTTTGATAATCCTTTTTTCCAGGCGGGAAATATAAGACTGGGAGATACCAAGGAGGTCCGCCACCTCCTTCTGGGTCCGCTCCTCCCCGTCAACCAGGCCAAAGCGGCACTCCATGATCTTCTTCTCCCTGGGGGATAGTTTTTTCATGGCGGCCTGTAACAGCTTACGGTCCACCTCTTCTTCAATACACTTATATATTATGTCATTTTCCGTTCCCAACACATCGGACAACAGCAACTCATTACCGTCCCAGTCGATATTCAAGGGCTCGTCAAAGGAAACCTCCACCCTGGTTCGGTTACTGCGCCGCAGGTGCATTAGGATCTCGTTTTCGATACACCGGGAAGCATAGGTAGCAAGTTTGATCTTCTTGCCTGGATCAAAAGTATTAACCGCCTTGATAAGTCCGATGGTGCCGATGGAGACCAGGTCTTCAATACCAACCCCGGTATTCTCAAATTTCCTGGCAATATAAACCACCAAGCGCAGGTTTCGTTCGATCAGGATACCTTTTACTCCGGTATCCCCCTGTTCCAGGCGGGTCAACAGACTACTTTCCTCATCATTGGTCAGGGGGGGTGGCAGTGCTTCACTACTGCCCACATAATATATGGGGTCCCCCAAACCCAGCCGAGTCAGCAGGCGCCAGAACCACAACCGGAAACGCCACCCCAGTACCCTTACCATTCCCCTTTCCCTCCTTTCTTATCTTAACCTATAGCAGTCTGGATAATATCAGGGTGTAGAAGGGCTCGGTAACGCCCCTCCGGCGACAAGGTTTTATGATACACCGCCACAACCACATCCTTTACCCGGACCGGTTTCTGATCAATGACCAGGATCAGTTCATCCGGCCTGAAGCCTAGCAGCATGCCGCGGCTGCGGCCGATTGAGCTAAACGGGATCATCAACATTCTGGCCGCCCAGAAGGAGCCCTCTAAACCCTTAATGACAGTTTCCAGGTCCGGCTCTCCGGTAGCAGTGAAGGCCTGCTGCACAGCAGGGGGCAGCAACGGTTTTAACAGGGCATACTCTACAATCATCACTGGCCGTTGTGTAATGGGATCTTTCAGGTGATTTCCGGTGTCGATGAGTGCTTCCACCGGTAGCCTGGTATCACCAAACCGCAGGATCACCGGCACCCTGAGCAGACTGCGGAAAAAATTTTTTTTCAACAAGGCGGTTCCCCATTTTCCCACCAGGATCACCGTGGCCAGGGCCACCAGCAGCCAGGTGTACTCGACCTCCACCGGTAGATAGAAAAACCCGCTGGTCACCGCCAGGTCCTCTGGTTGGGCGACAAAAAACAGCATCCCGGCCAACATCGCCCCGCCGGCCATGAAGGCCATCAGGTAAAAATAACTTACTGCCTGTAAAAGGCGCCTAGCAGGCCTGGGCCGGAAGGCGATGATCACCATTATAATGGAAATGGCAATTCTGACTCCCACTGAAAACAGGGGTGCAACCCCAGGCAATACCTGCATCAGGGCATAGACGGATCCTACCAGGGCAGCCGCCACCAGCCTGTGGCTGGTGGTACGAAACTGGCCCACCCGCGATACCGCCCACAACACCATGTAGTCCATGACAAAATTGATAGCCAGGACAATATCCACGTAAACAACCGGCTCGGAAGGCACAAAAAACCACCAACCATCCAGCTAATTATTACCATCATATGAATCAACAGCCATGGACATTACTTGGCCATGTAAAATTGCTTCACCCAAAGACACAGGCAAACCAAAACTGCCAGCATTGCCTGTACCTAATTATAAGGCCTCACCTTTTTAAACGATGTCAATTAATGGCTGTGCCAGCAACAAAAAACCCCGATACCAATCGGTACCGGGGAATGCATGATCTGGCATCAACATCTTATTTTCGCCGCAAAAAGGCAGGAATATCAAGGTCGTCAGGGAAGGGCCGGATGTCTCCAAGGCGATCAAACCCCTGGTGACGGCTCGGCCTGTTGTCGAAACCGGTAGCAATGACGGTGATCCGAATTTCATCCTGCAGGTTTTCATCGATCACCGCCCCGAAGATGATGTTGGCATCGGGATCCGCCGCTGCGGCAATAATCTCTGCCGCCTCGTTGACCTCAAATAGTCCCAGATTAATACCCCCTGTGATGTTCAGCAGCACCCCTTTTGCGCCTTCGATGGAGGTTTCCAGCAACGGGCTGGAGATGGCCAGCTTAGCCGCCTCCGCCGCACGTTTATCGCCAGTGGCCCGGCCGATACCCATTAGCGCCGATCCAGTATCCAGCATAATTGTTTTTACATCGGCAAAATCAAGGTTAATCAGGCCAGGAACGGCAATCAGGTCGGAAATGCCCTGTACGCCCTGGCGCAGCACATCATCGGCAATACGAAAGGCTTCGGTAATGGATGTATGCTTGTCCGCAACCTGGAGCAGGCGGTCATTGGGGATGACGATCAGGGTATCCACTTTGCTTTTCAGTTCTGCAATGCCCTTTTCCGCCTGATCTGCCCTCTTACGACCTTCAAAGGTAAAGGGTCTGGTAACCACACCAACGGTCAGCGCCCCCACTTCCTTGGCCACTTCAGCCACCACCGGTGCGGCCCCGGTACCGGTGCCACCACCCATACCAGCGGTAACGAACACCATGTCCGCTCCCCGGAGACCGCCCAGCAGGTCCTCACGGCTTTCCTCTGCAGCCTTTTTCCCGATTTCCGGGTTGGCGCCCGCCCCTAGACCTTTGGTTAATTTGCTACCTATCTGCAACCGGATATCCGCTCTGGACAGCCGGAGGGACTGGGCATCGGTATTTACCGTCAAAAACTCTACTCCCTGCAGCCCGGCAGCTATCATCCGGTTGACAGCGTTGTTGCCGCCACCGCCTACACCAATCACCTTAATGGTGGCCGGGTGGATAACATCATTTTCTTCCAGCTCTAACATGGTCATCCTCCTCTCTAAGCCCGGGGCGAAATTTAAAAGAACTCGCGAAACAGAGAACGAACCCGTGTCAAAATCCCCCTAAGGCGGGGGTCATCATTCCTGGCAGCCGGAACCTCCCTGGCTCCATACATCACCAACCCGACAGCAGTGGCATGCCGGGGCATTGA
The DNA here is from genome assembly GCA_002339345.1 of Firmicutes bacterium UBA2598. GTDB lineage: Bacteria > Bacillota > PH28-bin88 > PH28-bin88 > PH28-bin88 > UBA2598. The sequence continues at coordinate 22,350 of DDKM01000049.1, forward strand.
CACCAGATCTGCCAGACCGCTTACGCCCCTGGGCATGCCCAGGCGAACTGGCATGTCCAATTCCTGAGCAGCCAGATGCTCCGCTCCTTCCAAAATGGAAGCGCCACCCGTTAAAACAACTCCCCCCGGAAACAAACCCCGGTAACCGGACCGCCGGATTTCATGTCCCACCAGCCCGAAAAGTTCCCTTAACCGGGGCTCAATAATGCTGGCTATCATCCGCCGGGATATCCTGCGCCGCTCATTACCTCCAATACTAGTGATTTCAATGTCCACCTGATCCGGCACCATCCCCGGCAACCCACTCCCGTGGTTTTTCTTCAATTCCTCGGCAATGTTCAGCGGTACCCGCAAACCCATGGCCAGATCACTGGTAACATGATCACCACCCACAGGCAAGACGGAAGTAAACCACAGGCTGCCATTTTGAAACACTGCCAGTTCAGTGGTGCCCCCACCCACATCTACCACCACACAACCAAGTTCCCGCTCAGCCGGTTGTAGCACAGCCTCGGCGGAAGCCAGGGGATTGAGCACCAGACCGGCCAACTGCACCCCGGCCCTCTGTACCGCCTTCAACAAGTTTTGTACGGCACTGGCAGCTGCGGTTACCAGCAGGCTTTCCACCTCTAACCTGGAACCGGACATGCCAACGGGATCCACTACCCCATCATAGCCATCAACAATAAACTGCCTGGGGATAACATGGATGATCCGGCGGTCCGGCGGCATATTCACCACCCTGGTAGCTTCCAGCACGCGTCGGGTATCCTCAACTCCCACTTCTTTATTCTGTCCGGCTACCGCCACCACCCCCCGGTTGTTCACCGAAGAGATATGGGGACCGGTCACACCGACATATACCGCCTCAAGCCGTATGCCACTGACCCTTTCCGCCTGCTCCATGGCGAAGGTAATTGCCCTGGCTGTGTGGTCAATATCTACAATAACGCCCTTCCGCAGGCCCGCTGCCGGGCATTCACCCACACCAAGAACGGTCACTTCCCCTTCCCGGCCAACCTCTGCGATGATCACCAGAACCTTGGTACTCCCCACGTCCAGCCCGCCAATAATTCTCCTTTTGGGCAATCCCTGCACCTCCAAGCCCTTTTGGAGCCATCTTCCACGGTTTCTGGTAAAACAGAAATTCCACACCGGTTGACTGCAATCCTTTTTTTAGAGCACCTATTTTTTCAACAAGAAACGGCGGATGATCGCCAAATTTTGAAAAAGCCGAACCCCAAAGGCGAAAACCGCCGCCAGGTACAGTTCCACTCCCAGCTGGTCGCCAATATAGGCCAGTAACCCGGCCAGAAAGGTGTTGCTGAAAAACCCGGTAATGAAGATCATATGATCGAATTTGTCCTCCACCCCTGCCCGTAAACCGCCAAACACCGAGTCCAGGGCAGCCAGAACCGCCACAGACATATATTTGGCATAGGCCAGGGGAAGCTGCAGGGGAAACATCAGGCCGAAGGCGATGCCCGCCAGCAGGCCGACAAGAGGCAGCCACACAAGTCATACCTCCATTTTCCACCAATCTAAAAAATCCTAACGGTATTTAATAACCGGTCTCCCGGCAATGCTGAGATCGATGTAATGAATTTTTGCCCATTCTTCTGCCGGCCTAGCCACAACCACTTCCGCCAGTACTGCCATTTTTTCCGCCAGGCGAGCGGTATCGCCCAGGCGGGCCACAGAGCCGGCTTTGGAATGGATCTCAATGGCCTGGGGCTTTTCCATGTTAATTTCCGTCACCCACCAACGCATTTCCGCCGGAACGGCCATGGCTATTTGTAAACCTACCCCCAGGTTGCTGGCCACCACAGCCTCACCGGGAGAGGGTTCCCGTTGCAGGGTGATCCCGGTAATTAACGGAAGGTCCGTTTCACCCAGCCCCCGCAACCATCGTAGGGCCACACCGTTGGAATCCACCTCCAGAAAGCCATGTCCAGTAGCTACAGCAGCCAGGGGCTGCCTCTCCCACACTCTGACCACTAATTTGCTGGGAAGTTTACGGGAAACCTCCGCCTGGCTAATCATGGGATGGGCGGCAACATTGCGGCGGACCAGACCGGTATCAATTTGCCAAATGTTTACCCCCAGGTCAACCGCCACCAACTGCCGCACATTAATGGGTTCAAGCCTGATTGCCCCTTCCACAATCACCTCATCCAGGCTGAAAAACCCCGAGCGCAGGAAGGCATATCCAGCCATGGTTCCCCACAAAAAAAGAAATAACCCGGCCAAAGCCCTTGAGCGGCGGCGCCGGGGACGATGTACAACCCCCTTTGCCAAGTAATCCACTCCTCAAATTAGCTTGGAACATCAAAATTAAAACTAGCAAAATTATAACAGACTTCCCTGACTCGTCCAAGATGTGGTTAAAAAAAGCAGCTTCCTAGCTGCCTGTGCTCAAGGCTGCGCCCACCCGAATCACCCTGGCCCCCAGTTTGTTCAGTTTCTCTTCCAGCCTCTCATAACCGCGGTCAAGGTAATGCACATTTTCCACGATGGTGGCATCCTCCGCCACCAGCCCCGCCAGCACCAGTGCGGACCCCGCCCTGAGGTCGGTAGCGGACACGATGGCCCCTGTCAGAGGGCAACTCCCGCGTACAATGGCCAACCGCCCCTCCACCCTGATGTCCGCCCCCATGCGCCGAAGCTCATCAACATGTTTGAACCGGTTTTCGAAAATGCTTTCGGCGATGATGCTGGTTCCATGGGCTTTGGCCATTAAAGCCATGACCTGTGGCTGCATGTCCGTAGGGAAACCTGGATAAGGCATAGTTTTAAAATCAACTGCCCGCATCCGCTCGACGCCCACCACCCTCACCCGGTCCGGGTACTCCTGCACCTGCACCCCGGCCTCCCGCAACTTGGCGGAAACCGGTTCCAGATGCTCCGGGATTACATTTTCCACCATAACGTCTCCACCCGTGATGGCTGCAGCCACCATGAAGGTACCGGCTTCAATACGGTCGGGAATGAGGTCGTGTTCCGCCGGACCTAGCCGCTCAACTCCTTCCACCCGGATACAATCCATACCGGCTCCCTTCACCCGGGCTCCCAATTTGTTCAGGAAATTTTGCAAATCAATTATTTCCGGTTCCTTGGCCGCATTACGGATGATGGTTTGCCCCTCAGCCAGCACAGCGGCCATCATCAGGTTTTCCGTGGCACCCACACTGGGGAAGTCCAGATGGATGTCCGCCCCCAGCAACCTGTTAACCTCGGCATCAATAAAGCCGTGCCGTTCCACAATCCTTGCACCCATGGCCTGAAAACCTTTCAGGTGCAAGTCCATTGGCCTGCTACCGATGTCACACCCCCCGGGAAGTGCCACTTTAGCCCGCCGGAACCGCCCTATCAAAGCTCCCATCACCAGGTTTGACGCCCGCATTTGGCGGGCCAGTTCTTCTGAAACATCCCACCTGTTGATATGTTTGGTGTCTATCACCATCGCGCCTTTGTCCAGCGACACCTTAGCCCCCAGGTTCTCCAGGGTGACTTTCATGGTCAGAACATCCCTCAAGCAAGGCACACCAAAAATAATGCTGACATCCCTGGTCAGAAGGCTGGCGGCCATAATGGGTAAAATTGCATTCTTGGAACCACTGATGGTGACATTTCCCCTCAGGCGGGTGCCTCCTACCACGATGACTCTTTCCACGCTGTACCACCCCCCTGACCGGCGCTGTTGCTAACCTTCTCCCATGATATGTATTTCCGGTTCCAAGTGTACCTGGAAGGTATCCCACACAATCCGTCTGACCATCTCCATGAGGGTAATTATATCAGTGGCAGTGGCCCGTCCCTTGTTTACAATGAAATTAGCATGTTTTTCGGAAACCGCAGCCCCCCCAACGGTCAAGCCTTTGGCACCGCACCGGTCGATGAGCTGACCGGCGCTGGCATTGGCAGGATTTTTGAAAACACTTCCGGCATTGGGCATGTTGAGAGGCTGGAGCGCCCTTCTCCTGGCCAGGTTGGCCTGCATTCTTTTCCGAATTTCCACAGGTTCATCCCTCCGCAGCCTGAGGTACACCTTAACCACAGTTTCCCCGGTATCCATCAACCGGCTGGTCCGGTATCCCAATTGCAGCAGACCGGCTGGTACCCTGGTAAGGTTGCCTGAGGAATCCATCACTTCCACCTGCACCAGTACATCACCCATGGAGTCGCCGTGGGCACCGGCATTCATCACTACAGCTCCACCCACCGTGCCGGGAATGCCTGCCGCAAACTCCAGCCCACTGAGGCCATGAACTGCTGCGGCACGCGCCAAAAAGGGTAAATAGCACCCGGCCTCCGCAACCACATCTTCACCAATAATGGTCATTGAAGTAAGTCCACGGAACATTTTCACTACAATCCCCCTGATTCCGCCATCCCGTACCAGGACATTGGAACCGCGTCCCAAAACGGTCACCGGTAAGGCATGGTCGGCAGCAAAGGAAAATGTAGCAGAAAGATCCTTAATGGTGTCCGGAATAACCAGCAAGTCGGCAGGCCCGCCCACTCGCCAAGTGGTATGCCGGGCCATGGGCTCCCTGGTCAGTACCTGGCCGGATACCTCTTTTTGTAGTTCCATTGCCAGTTCGTTCCAATCCAAAACCCTATTCACCCGCCTTCCCCAATCGGCCTAACCGGGCCAGCAACTCACCGCCTATCTTCCAGATGTTCCCGGCACCCATGGTAATCACCATGTCGCCCGGGTGGCAGACCCGCACCAGCTGGTCAAGGAGGGCATCCCAGGAAGAAAGGTGGTAAACCTCCCTGTTGCGTTCCTTTACAACATCATAGATCAGCCGGGCAGTAACGCCGGGAATTGGCTTCTCACCTGCCCCGTAGATTTCATCAACAAATACCACATCCGCTCCGGCAAAGGCTGGGCCGAACTGGTTGTGCAGCAACTGGGTTCTGCTGTAGCGGTGCGGCTGAAACACCACGATGATCCGCCCGGGGTGGACCTCCCGGGCCGCTTTAATGGTTGCCGCAATTTCTGTGGGGTGGTGGCCGTAGTCATCCACCACCTTGATGCCTGCCTCTTCACCCACTGCCTGAAAACGTCTTTCCGCACCCCGGAAGACAGCCAGGGCAGAGGCAATGGCGGGAAAGTTCAACCCAGCCAGCCGCCCTACCACCACCGCCGCCAGGGCGTTACTGACATTATGGCTTCCGGGCACGGCCAATTGCAGCTGCCCCAGGAGTTTTCCCCGCTCCCAGACCTGGCTGCGGGAACCCATTCCGTCAGGGTGGATATCCCGCACCTGGTAATCGCCACCCTTTAACCCGTAGGTAATTACATTACACTTACAGGTGGCAGCCATTTTCCGCAATTCCGGATCATCGTAACACAAAATGGCATGCCCTACTGGCGGCACCAGTTGCAAAAATTCCGCAAAAGCGGTGACAATCTTTTCCTGGGAACCGTAATGATCCAGGTGATCGTTCTCAATATTGGTGACCACAGCAATATGGGGGTGAAGTTTCAAAAAGGAACCGTCACTTTCATCCGCTTCCGCCACCAGGAACTCTCCCCGGCCCAGTTTGGCATTTCCCCCGATATCATTCAATTCGCCCCCCACTACTACAGTGGGATCAACACCGTTTTTCTCCAAAACAAGGGAGATCATGGAGGTGGTAGTGGTTTTACCGTGGGCGCCGGCCACCGCCACTGATCGCTGCCTCCGCATCAGCTGGGCCAGCAGTTCCGCCCGTTGTAGCACAGGGATGCCCCGTTCCATGGCCAGAACCAGTTCGGGGTTGTCTGGGGGAATGGCGGAAGAAACCACCACTTGATCCACTCCCGGGTGGAGGTGTGCTGGATGGTGGCCTTCATAGACCAAGGCTCCCTGGTGGGTAAGCCTTTCGGTTATTTTCGATTTGTGCAAATCGGAGCCGGAAACCTTGCACCCCAGCTCCAGCAGGATTTTTGCTAGACCACTCATCCCTGCTCCGCCAATACCGATAAAATGTGTCCAATCTTTGCGCTCTTTCAAGTCTTTTCATCTCCTTTTAGCGAGCAGCAAAGGCTGATTCCAGCCAATTCATAAGATACATCCCCATCATATGCACCATCCGTCCTGGTGTTACGACAGGGCTTGTCCTTTCTTTGCTGAATTTCGCTTCTAACCTGCCAGCAGATCCCCGGCCGCCATCAAAATTCCCTGCAAAGCATCGGGGCGCCCCATCAGGCGGCTCTGCTCCGCCATTAAACGTAACCGGACTGGTTCGCCGAGCAATTCCCGCACCACCCTGACCAGCCGCTGGGGGGTTAAATCACGGTCTTTGATTAGTATGGCCGCTCCTTTTTTAGCCAGAGCCATGGCATTATGTTCCTGGTGGTTTCCCGTCGCATGGGGATAAGGAATCAGGATGGCCGGTAGGCCCCTTACCATAACCTCGGCTAAAAAAGAGGCGCCCGCCCGGCCGATCACCAGGTCACTGGCAGCCAAAGCGTCCGCCATGTTGTAAAAATACGGTTTAATGGTAATATTCCCATATTTAACCACATCTATTCCGACAGAGTCCAGTGACTGCAAATATTCCTGGTAGTGGGCAGTACCGGTGGCCAACAGTACTTGCAGGTCCGGATTCCCGGTAGCCTCACGCAGCACTCCCGTCATGGCCCTGTTCAGGCTAGCAGCCCCGCGGCTTCCGCCGGTAGCCAGCACCGTCAACTTGGTCGGCTCCACCCCCAGCCGACCGGCACCATCCGCCCGGGAAGTGCTTAAAACTTCTGCCCGTACCGGCAAGCCGGTATGATAGACTTTGGCACCTGCAGGTAAATAGGCAGCAGCCTCCTGAAAAGTGAGGCACACAGCGGAAACCAGCCTGGCCAACAGCCGGTTGGTCAGGCCTGGGAAGGCGTTTTGTTCGTGAACAAGGGTAGGAATCCCTTGCAGGGTGGCTGCAAACACCACAGGCCCGCTGACAAAGCCCCCCGTGCCAACCACCAGATCGGGATGGAAATTGCGCACCAGGTTGACGGCTTCCGCCATCCCCTTGACCAGTTTGGCACCCGCCCTGATGACCCGGGGGGAAAGGCTGCGAGAAAAACCTTCCACCGTAATGGTGGCAAAGGGTATCCCTTCCCGCGGCACAATATCCGCTTCCAGCCCTGTAGATGTTCCCACATACAACAACTGGGCACCGGGAAAACGGAGGGCCAACCCCCGGGCAATGGCCAAGGCGGGATAAATGTGTCCTCCCGTCCCGCCACCACTTATTAAAAACCTGTACATCAAGTATCCAATCCTCCAAAATCAGTCTACCTCTGACCGGCATACCGCGAAATATTTAACAGCAACCCAATGGAGATCAAGGTGAACAGCAAGCTGGATCCACCATAGCTAATTAAAGGCAGGGTGATGCCGGTAATGGGCATGGAACCGGTAACCACACCGATATTGATAATTGCTTGAAAGACGATCATACAGGTCAGCCCTACTGCCAACAGGCTGCCGTAGGTATCGGGGGCGGTTACCGCCACCCGTAAACCCCGCCACAACAGGATTAAAAACAGGCAGATCACCAGGGAGGCGCCAATAAAACCCAGTTCTTCCCCTATAATGGCAAAGATAAAGTCGGTATGTCTTTCCGGGATATACAAAAGCTTTTGACGCCCCTGACCCAGACCCATGCCAAAAAGCCCGCCAGACCCCAGGGCCAGGAGGGACTGAATGATCTGAAAACCGGAATCGGTGGGGTCGGCATAGGGGTTCAGAAAAGACAACAATCGTTGCATGCGGTAGTCTGCTGTGAAGATGGCTACAAAAACTCCAACCAGCCCTATGATGGCCAGACCAATCAGATGGCTGACCCTCGCTCCGGCCGCCGCCAGCAGGATATAGGCCGTTCCGGCCACCGCAATGGTTGTGCCTAAATCCGGTTGAGCCAAAATCAGGCCGCATACAGCGCCCAGGATTATCAACCGCGGCAATAGTCCCCGCCGGAAATCCTTTAACCGGTCACCGGCTTCACTCAAACTGCGGGCCAGGTAGATGGCCATAGCCAGTTTAATGACCTCTGAGGGCTGAAAAGTCAGGAACCCCATACCCAGGGACCGACGGGATCCATGGCTTTCCAGACCAATCACCAGCACCAGCAGCAATAAAAGGATTGCCCCAATGAGAAAAATCTTGGCGTAACGCCGAACTAAAAAATAGTCCAGCTGCATGGCCGAAAACAAACCCATGGCTCCCAGAATAGTCCAAATCCCTTGCCTTTTTAAAAAGTAGAACTGGTCCCCGTAGGAGATCATGGCGGAATAGGCACTGGAACTGAACACCATTACAATACCAATGGCTAAAAGCAAAGAGGTGGACAGGATAATTAAAAAATCAGGCGGGCCCTTGCGCAAGCGCAATAATGTCACCTCCCTATTGGTGGGTGTGATTCCCCACCAGTTCACCTACCAAATGGCGGAACAAGTCGCCCCTTTCCTCGAAATTGTTGAACATATCCCAACTGGCACACGCCGGTGACAACAACACCACATCACCAGGTTCTGCCAGCCGTGCCGCCGTATGGACAGCCCCGGCAAAGGTATCGCATGGATAAACTGCCTCAAAGCCTATATCCGCCAGGGCCTGCCCAATGGCCTCCCTGGCCTCGCCAACTAACACCACCGCCTTTACTTTCTCCTTGATTTTGGCCGCAAAGGGGCTGAAGTCACTACCCTTGTTCCGGCCGCCGGCGATCAGCACCAACGGCAAGGTAAAGGCGTCCAGGGCCTTGATGGCAGCATCGGGGTTGGTAGCTTTGGAATCATTGATGAATTTAACCCCGTTCAGCTCCCCCACCTGTTCCAGCCTGTGGGGCACACCGGGAAAGGTGGCCAAGGTGTGGGCGATGTTGTCCGGTGCAATCCCCATCACCCAGCTGGCAGCCACCGCCGCCAGAGCATTTTCCAGGTTGTGGGCACCGCGAAGTCGGACATCCGCCGACCGGCAAATAACTGTATCCCGATCTCCAAGCCGGACGGTAATTTCCCCATCCCGCACAAAAACTCCCTCCGGCAACTGGTTTTCGCGGCTGAAAAAGAGCACCCGGCCCGGCACCTGATTTGCCAGACTGCGTACCACCGGATCATCGTAATTCAGCACCGCCCAGTCGGAAGACTGCTGCAGGGCAAAAATTCTGGCCTTGGCCTGGATATAGGCCTCCATGGTTCCATGGCGATCAAGGTGGTCAGGAGTAATATTGAGTATGACGGCCACCTGGGGCCGGAATTGCCGCGTGCATTCCAACTGAAAACTGGAAACCTCCACCACAAAGACAGTCCCCGGAACGGCCTGTACAGTTTCCTGGACCAATGGTACACCAATATTGCCAGCCACCACGGTACGTCGGCCAGCATCTTGGAAAATCTGCCCGGTTAAAGCGGTGGTGGTGGTTTTACCATTGGTGCCGGTGATGGCTACCACCGGTCCCTGGACCCACGCAAAGGCCAACTCTATTTCGCTCCAGATGGGTATCTCCGCCTCGCGGGCCTGGGCCAGTGGAGGAATATGCAGTGGCACGCCTGGGCTCTGAATTACCAGATCGAACCTGTCTCCGCCAACTTCAGGGTAATGTCCCGCAACCACCCGCACCGGTAACCCGGCAAGTTCACCAAGGGGTCCCCCAAGGGCTTCCGCCGGCTTGATATCGGTGACGGTAACCTCCGCACCCTTTGCGGCCAGAACCTTGGCCGCTGCCACACCGCTTTTACCCAGCCCCACCACCAGCACCCTACACCCACGCCAATCCATGAAACCCGTTACCCTCCTCACATAGTCTGGGCTACCCATAAACCGGCTACGGCAAGGGCCAGCCCCCACATCCAAAACACCCTAACTACCTTGGTTTCCCTCCATCCCACCAATTCAAAATGGTGATGGAGAGGACTCATCCGGAAAATACGCTTTCCGGTAAGCCGGAAGAAAAGTACCTGCAGGATAACCGACAGGGCTTCCACAACAAAAACCCCACCAGCCACCAAAAGAATAATTTCCCTTTCCATCAAAACGGCAATGGCGCCCAAGGCGGCACCCAAAGCCAGGGAACCGGTATCACCCATAAACACCCTGGCCGGATACTTGTTATAATATAAAAACCCAAGGCACCCGCCAACCACCGCAATGGCCAGAAGTCCTAACCCGGTCTGGCCAGCCAGCCAAGCCGCACCCGCCAGGCTCAATGCAGACAGTGCCGCCAGTCCGCCAGCGAGGCCATCCAACCCATCGGTAAGATTAACCGCATTGGAGATGAACATCATCAGCAGGATGGTGAAGGGGTAAAAGAACCATCCCAACTGGGTCTCCCCCAAGCCAAAGGGAAGCGCGATGGTGGTGGTTCGTCCTCCTAAAGCCACCGCCCCGAAGGCCAAGGCCAAGCCCAGGATCAGTTGGGCTAACAACTTGGATCTGGCCTTTAAACCCAGGGGACGCCGAAGGGCAACCTTTAGATAGTCATCGGCAAATCCTACGATACCGTGGGCCATGGCAATTACCAGGGCTACCCACACCACCGGCTCAACTTCGGACCGGAGAATGGTTGCGATTAGTATCGCAGCCAGGAAAATCAAGCCCCCCATGGTCGGTGTACCTGATTTGGTAAGATGGCGCTGAGGGCCATCGGAACGAACGGATTGGCCGAATTTTAACCTTTTAAGAACAGGGATAAAAACAGAACCCAGACCAATGGCGATGCCGAAGGCTACACCCAAGGTTATCAACACTTCTTTCAAAAACACGACGCCCCCCAACTCCACCGAAATAGGTTTCCCTACCTGTCCCCCAGAATGCCAAATTTATGTATCCCCGTCAAGACCGGGAATCCGCCTCCGCCAGCGCATCTGCTATTCTTTCCAGCTGCATGCCTCGCGAGGCCTTGATTAAAACCACATCACCAGGTTGCAACACCCTTTCCAGGCCGGCAATGGTCTCTTCGGCCGAACAGGTATAAAAGATGTTTTCCGCCGGCATGCCGGCGGCTTGGGCACCCCGGCCAATCTCCACAGCCCGGCGGCCCACTGCAAACAACAGGTCAACACCCGCCCCTGTTGCCGCCGCCCCAACCTCACGGTGACCCGCAACTTCCATTTCCCCCAATTCCAACATATCCCCCAGCACCGCCACCCGCCGCCGGCCGGTAAAGTTGGCCAACACCTCAAGGGAAGCTTTCATGGAAGACGGGCTGGCATTATAGGCATCATTGATGATCAGGCAGCCCCTCCTGCCTGGTCGATGTTCCAACCGCATGGGGGACAGCCGTACCCCGGTTAGGGCAGCAGCCGCCCGCCCCATGTCACATCCCAGGACAAACCCCACCCCTAGGGCTGCGAGGGCATTCAGGACGTTGTGCACTCCCGGTACCGGCAACTGAACAGGAAATGCCATGCCATGGACAACGGCGGTAAAATGAATCCCCCGCTGACCCTGGGGTTGCAGATTCAGTGCCCGGATGTCCGCCTCTCCCCGCAGGCCAAAATACCATACCTTTCCCCGGCACCGCACCGCCTGTTCCCGGCATCTTGGATCATCGCCATTGACAACGGCAACACCCCCGGTTGGAATGGCCTCCAGCAATTCCCCTTTGGCGGAGGCGATATTCTCCACGGAACCCAGCAGCTCCAAATGGCTTGTGCCGATGTTAGTCAGAACGCCAACCACCGGCTGAGCTATCTCACACAACCGGGCGATTTGCCCCATCCCCCGCATACCCATTTCCAATACCAGGGCAGTGCAATTGTCTGGCATGCTTAAAATGGTCAGGGGCAGGCCGATCTCGTTGTTGTAATTGCCAACTGACCGGTGTACCATCTCTTTGGTGGAAATCACCGCAGCCACCATGTCCTTGGTGGTGGTTTTGCCATTGGAACCAGTGATCCCAATGACCGTTCCCTTGAACTGACGACGCTTCCACCCTGCAAGTTCCTGCAGGGCAACCAGGGGATCCTGGACCTGAACCACCGCTCCCGGCAGAGCCTCCACCGGCGGGCGGCTCACCACAACCCCAGCCGCTCCCCCCGCCATGGCTTGCTTGACAAAGGCATGACCGTCGGTTTTGGCGCCGGGCAAAGCAAAAAAGAGATCGCCCGCCTGCAGGGACCTGGAATCGATGGAAACGCCCCCTACCCTGATGTTGTCATCTCCTTGCAGAAGGCGCCCGCCGGTGGCGGCACACACCTCACCGATGTTCATCCACTTTTCCCTCCTGCCCGCAAAGTATGGATCTGACCACCTGGCGATCATCGAAGGGCAACACCCTGTCCTTGATGATCTGGTAATCCTCATGACCCTTGCCGGCAATCAACACCAGGTCACCAGGACCGGCAATTCCTATGGCCAGCGCAATGGCCTGGCAGCGATCCACCTCCACACGGTAGTTGCCCTGGCCCCTGATTACCCCCGGTTCAATATCCCCGATAATGGCCAGGGGGTCCTCATTGCGGGGATTGTCCGATGTAATTACACAAATATCGCTCAGGCGGGCAGCCACTTCACCCATCAGGGGGCGTTTGGCCCGATCCCGGTCACCGCCGCAGCCGAAAACGGTAATGACCCGACCGGGTGTGATTTCACGCGCAGTAGTCAGGACGTTGTGCAACCCATCGGGAGTATGGGCATAATCCACCACCACCCCAAAGGGCTGTCCGCAATCAACCATCTCAAAACGGCCAGGCACGCCACCCACATCCATTAAAGCCCGGGCTGCCACTGCCGGGTCCATGCCTTCCTGCATGGCCACCCCGAAGGCAGCCAAGGAGTTATAGACATTAAACCGGCCGGCCAGTCTGAGGTCGAGGCGCAACTGCTCTCCCTTTCCCCACTGAACTGTAAAGGATACCCCGGTGGGCTTGATGTGCACTTCCCTGGCGGAATAAGTAAAATCCCCCTCAATCCCAAAAGTTTGGCAGGGAACTGTACATGCTGCCATCAAAGGCTGGCTGTAGCTATCGTCACCGTTCACCAGGCCGTATTTCGGACCGGTTTTTTGCCCACCAGACAGCTTTTGAAACAACTTGGCCTTGGCAGCAAAGTACCTGTCCATGGTCAAGTGAAAATCCAAATGATCCTGGGTAAGGTTGGTGAACACCCCCACATCAAATTCGCATCCCGTTAACCGGTGCAGTTCCAGGGCATGGGAGGAAGCCTCCATCACCACATATCCGGCCCCTGCCCCGCGCATTTTGGCCAGCAGTTCCTGCAAATCCAATGACTCAGGAGTGGTATGGGTGGTCGGGATGGTTTGGCCGACCACCCGGTTGCCGATGGTACCGATCAAACCAACCCGGTGTCCGGCTGTACGCAAAATCCCCTCGATCAGGTGGGTGGTGGTGGTCTTGCCATTGGTACCGGTAACCCCGATTACCCTCATGTGGTGGGACGGCTGTTCATACCATCCCGCCGCTAAAAGGCCCAATACTGCTCTGGCATCCTTCACCAGCAGACCGGGAACTCCCGCCGGAATAGCCTCCGCCTTTTCCGCCACCACCCCAGCCGCTCCCTTGGCCAAGGCCTCGGGAATAAAATCATGTCCGTCTGCCCGCTGTCCCGGCATGGCCACAAAAAGGTTGCCAGGCATCACCTTTCTGGAATCATAGGCAATCCCTGTAATGGTTACCGTACCGTCTCCCACCACGGTGGTTTCCGGCAGCATTTCCGCTAACTGTGTGATACTCTTACCCTGCACATGATCACCAGCATTTCTGTTTTATAATTCTTTCCATATGGCTATTATTGACGTGATATCTTTTATTTTAGACCCAACAGTAATGGAAGGCAACGAAAAACCCAGAGGGATCAAAGGCCTGCAGGCCATCGGCTCCCTTCTGGGTCAAACACTTGCTATGGACTAATGGCCTCCGCCATGGCACCATCCCCAAACAGTACTCTTACCGTTGTACCTACCTTCACCACCGTCCCCGGCACCGGGTCCTGCTCCCATGCCTCGCCGGTTCCATCCGAAGACATCTTCAGTCCCAGTGCCTCCATGATGGTTGCTACTTCACGGGTTCGCCAGCCGGTTAGGTCGGGTACCACAACTTCGCCGCTGGGTTGCCCTTCCTTAGCGTATAACAATATCTGGGTTCCCATTTGGACCCGCACACCAGGTTTGGGAATCTGATCCGCCACAACTGTGCCTATTCCCTGTACAACGGGAGACAATCCACTCGCTTTGATGACAGCCTGGGCCTTGACTACCGCCTGTTGGCTGACATCCGGCACCAAAACTTCCTTGACCCGATTATTGTCGCGATCAGGTTTTACCTCACTGTTATACTGGGCTGGAACGCCTAAATACCGCAGGCTGTCCTCCAAGATCCTTTTAAAGATTGGCGCTGCTACTGTCCCACCATAATAAATCCCTTGTGGTTCATCCACCACCACCAGAATGGCCAACCGCGGATCATTGACCGGGGCATAACCGGCAAAGGAGGCCACGTACTTACCAGCAACGTATTTTCCACCTTCCACCTTTTGGGCAGTACCGGTCTTACCGCCCACCCGGTATCCTGGGATGTAAGCCCTGGTCCCGGTACCCCGGCTTACCACCATCTCCAATATTTCACTCACCTGACGTGCCGTATCCTTGGAGACCACCTGCCGAACCGGCGCGGGATCAATTCTTTGTACCACCTGACCGTTATGGTCCCTGACTTCCCTGACCAACCTGGGTTGGAACAGCTGACCGCCGTTGGCCACTGCCGAAATGGCTGTAATCAGCTGGATGGGTGTGACTGCCACCCCCTGTCCAATGGAAATGGTGGCCAAATTGATCTGTTTTAGTTTATCCCTGGGGCGAAGCAATCCCTTGGCTTCCCCATTGATATCAATCCCGGTAACTTTACCGAAACCGAAGCCTTCAATATAATCGTAAAAAGACCCCTTGCGGCGATCTTCCATCCGTAATCCAACGGTTACGAACACCGGGTTGCAGGAGTTTTGCACCGCCTCCACAAAACTCTGGCTGCCATGGGGTCTACCGGTACGCCAGCACTTGATGGTTTCCTTGCCCACTTTGATGTAGCCGGGATCATAAAATCGCTCGTTTAGCCCCACCACCCCTTCTTCCAGTGCCGCGGCAGCGGTAATAATCTTGAAGGTTGATCCGGGTTCATAGTTATCTGACACGGCGATGTTCCGACGGTTGGCAACTGGGAAATTCCTGAAGTTATTGGGATCAAAGGTGGGACGGTTGGCCAGGGCCAAAATATCCCCGGTTTTGGGGTCCATCACAATGACCGTTGCCCCTTTGGGGCTGGACGGCCCCTGCATTAAAAGGTCCAGTTCCCTTTCCGCAATATACTGGATGGTTTCATCGATAGTCAACACCAGGGAAAGTCCATCCTCGGGCGGGATGTACCCCTGCCTGGCATGGGGAATATCCCGGCCCCGGGCATCCTTTTCAATCACCAAATTGCCCGGTGTACCCCGCAGCAATTTATCATAGTACAGCTCCAGTCCCTCCAAGCCCTGGTTATCAATGCCGGCAATTCCCAATACGTGGGCCGCCAGGGTCTGGTTGGGGTAAAAACGCTGGGTCTCCTCCACCACCTGTACCCCGGGCAAGCGAAGGGATTTGATCTGCGCACCCTGTTCGAAGGTTACTTTACGCTTGACCCACCAAAAGGACTCATTACGGGTGATGTTACGCAGCACCTGATCCTCCGGTAACCCCAGGATGGCAGCCAGTTGGGCGGCGATTTCATGCTCCTGCCGGGATTTTTTAACCTCTGCCGGAAACACACCGACGGATGGTGCGCTCACACTGACAGCCAGTTCCCGCCCATTACGGTCCAGGATGGCCCCGCGCTTGGCCTCCAACGGCACCTCCCGCATCCGGTTGCGCAGTGCCTGTTGCTGGTATTCATCTCCCCGGACAAACTGTATCCAAGCCAGCCGCATGTTGAGGGCCAGGAGTATGGCGGCCATTGCCAGAAGAATAAAGGTGATCCGCTTTTTCACCTCAACCTTTGCCTGCATGAGGTTCCCACCTTGTTTTTCTATAGCTCGGAAGCCGCCACCTGCCCCCCGCTCCGCCGCCCCAGGGCAAAGCCCAAAACCTTCAGGCCGGCCTGCCGCTCCCCGTTCACCGGTGGAGATGCTTCCGCCGCCTGTAGCATCATTGGCTGCCGTAGGGGAACAATTTCCATGTCGCTGAGCCGCGGCTTCTGCATGCCCAGCTCAGTGAAGGCAATGTTTTCAATCCGTTTGAGGGATCTCAGTTCGGCGATTTCCAGGGATAGCTGTCCGTTTTTTCTCTCCAGTGCGACAACTTCCCCTTTCAGTTGATTCAAGTAGTAACCCTTAGACACCACCCGGACTGCCTGGGCCACGATTAGGAACCCGGCAAAGAAGAACAGACCGACCAGCACCAGCGCAATAGCCTTTTCCGCATCGGCCGTTACCGAGCCTTGCCGCCGCCGGTTTCCCTCCACCGGCAGGGTTTGCCCCGGGCTAAGGGCGAGATTGCCGTGGGTGCTGGCCGGTTTTAACGGTGGGTATGGAAAGTTGTCTTTTTTTTTGGCCATTAACACGGTTATTCAGCCTCCCGTTTTTTTAGAACCCGAATACCCTTTCCGCTATACGCAACTTGGCACTGCGGGCCCGTGGGTTGTTTTCGATTTCCTCCCTGGATGGCAACACCGGTTTCGAGGTTACTACCCTGATGAGACAAACGGGGGAACAAACACACTGGGGAAAGTCGGCTGGACAGGTACAATGGCCTGCCATGGAACGGAAGGTCTGTTTGATTAAACGGTCTTCCAATGAATGAAAGGAAATCACACAGATTCTTCCACCAGGCCTGGTGTGTTTCACCGCCTGCCGGAGTCCCCGCTCCAAACTGCCCAGTTCGTCGTTAATTGCTATACGCAAGGCCTGGAATGTCCGGCGCGCCGGGTGCGGACCTTCCCTCCTGGCCCCAGCCGGAACTGCGGCCTTAATTACCTCCACCAGTTGGCCGGTGGTGGTAATGGGATGCTTGGCGCGTTGCTCCACGATAAACCGGGCAATCCGGTCAGCCCATCGCTCTTCTCCCAACTGCCAGATGATTTTACTTAGCTGCCTGTGGTCCAGATTATTTACCAGATCCGCCGCAGTGGTGGAAATCCGCCTGTCCATCCGCATATCCAACGGAGCGTCCTGGTGATAGCTAAATCCCCTTTCCCCTGTATCCAACTGGTGGGAAGAAACCCCCAAATCAAAAAGCACACCGTCCACGCCGTCCACGCCGGCCTGGGATAGGAATTCAGTCAAGCAATCATAATTGCCATGAAAAAACATGGTGGAGGACACCCAATTGTCATTATCGGCAATGGCCGCTTGGATTGCCGCTTCATCCCGGTCCACGCCGATCAGCAACCCCCCGGGACCTATGGCCCGGCTGATAGCCCGGCTGTGCCCTCCTCCACCCAGGGTACAGTCCACGTAGGTTCCGCCTGGCCGTAAGGCCAATCCGGCCAGGCATTCCTCCAGCATTACAGGTATATGGTGAAACACATGTATCACCCTTTAACCGCCTCAGATCCCCAGGTTGGCAATCTTCTCCGCCAAACCGGCAGTATCCATTTGGGTGTCCAGGCTGTAACGTTCCCAGCCCTCCCTGCTCCAAACTTCCAGCCTGGTACCCACGCCGATGATCACGACATCCTTCTCCAAACGGGCGTAATCCCGCAGGTTTGCCGGCACTAGTATTCTCCCCTGCCGATCCACCTCACATTCCGTGGCGCCGGAAAGAAAGAACCGGACGAAAGCCCTGGCATCGGCATTGGTAAAGGGCAGGGCGGCCAGCTTGGCCTCCACACCCCTCCATTCATCCATGGGGTAACCAAATAGGCAGTTTTCCAACCCCTTGGTGATGACAAATCGTTCCCCAAGTGCCTCCCTAAACCGGGAAGGAACAATGAGCCGCCCCTTTTCATCGATGGAGTGATGAAATTCCCCCATAAACATGCCGGCTCACCCCACTAGGTTAGCACTTTCCTCCACTTTACACCACTTTCCACCACATAAATTCTCCATCCCTCCACCCTTTCCTGCTAGCAAAGGATAAATCAGCCTTTTTTTTTTGCACAAAATAAAAAACCCCGGTCTAAACCGCGGTTCCACATATTATTAATTCAAATACAATGACCCCTAGGAAAGATAAACGGGATTGCTGTAAATCCAGGCATACCGGCGGCCAAGGTGCCGCCGGTATGCCTCCAGGCGGTAAACACCGGGCCCATCCGCCGTGAATTCCGCCCTGAGACCGTGCTGCACAGCCACCGGCCGGCCATCCCGGATTAGCACCATTTCCGCTCGGAAGGGCACCTCCGCCCACAATGGAACCGTCTCTCCGGCCCATGATAGGGTACTTCCCATTGGCACAAAACCGCCTCTGGTATTGGCCCCAAAGCGGAATCCCCTGGCCCAGCGGTAATAGTCAAATGCCACAAAGCACCTGCCCTGGCGCAGGGCGGATAACACCGCCGCCTTATCCGCCGGAAGGTTTCCGGTCAGCGGACACTCTGTTAAAAGGTGGGTGTTGACACAGCGGAAAAGAAACCGGTACGGGAAAATCACCGGCCGGAAAGGACCGTAGTGGACGATAAAGGCATGGGCATCTGAACCACCGATGGCCACCACCGGTCTTTTCTGGCATTCCTCGTCCCACCGAGCTACAGCCTCTGGCGACGCCCCCCTGACTGGAGCATTGGGGTGGACATAAGCCTGGTAAAAGGCACGGGGCACGGAGGTGATACTGTCCCGCCACTGGGAACCATAGTCCCAGATGCTGATTCCCTGGTATCCGGTGACCGTCCAGTCATACCAGTTATACACCTTGCCGCCTTCCACAAGGGGGGTACCCCGTTCAAAGGGATGGGTGATGAAACCGATCCCCCCCTGCCCATTCACCGCATCAATCACCTGCTGGGGGTCTGCTTCGTTGTCCGGCACTCTTTCCGTTACACCAAAGGAAATATAGTGGTGGCTGGCGTCGTTGCTTTCTGTGCCAACAATGACCAGCACCCGGCCATACCACCCCTCCTCCCCTTTTTCCAGGGCTATCAGGTGCCGGTGATCGGTTATACCCACAATATCTATACCGGCCCCAGCGGCAGCTTCCGCGATCTCCGGAATAGTGCCGGACCCATCGGAATAAACGGAATGAACATGCAGGTTGGCGATGTATTCATACATACCCCTCAACCCCTGGACTGACTCCGGCGCCACCACCAACCGGCTGCTGCCAGCAGGATCAACGCCAGTAGAGTTTCCAAGCCATAGAGATGTGCCAGTTGCAGCATCCCCAGGCTGAACAGGGTGACCAGCATTCCGGCCAGCAGGACCCCCCCCGCCATAGCCGCCATGGCCCGCCATGGTGTGATCCCAAGCAGTACCGCCACCAGAGAGCCAACCCAGACCCCGGTGCCAGG
The DNA here is from genome assembly GCA_002339345.1 of Firmicutes bacterium UBA2598. Lineage (GTDB taxonomy): Bacteria > Bacillota > PH28-bin88 > PH28-bin88 > PH28-bin88 > UBA2598. Next base: position 41,767 of record DDKM01000049.1, read on the forward strand.
GGCGGGAACCCCCACAAATAACAACAACCCCCACGGACCGTAACGCTGCACCTGTTCCTCCTTACGCCTGGCTCTGGCCACCAACCGCTCAATGACCGGCCGGCAGAACCTGTAACGGGACATCCACCGGATCACCACCGGCAATCCGAAAAGGAGGGGTACCACCGGAATGAGATTTCCCACCACCGCCAGCCAAAACACCTCCACCCCAGGCAAGTTCCGGGCCAACCCGAGGGGAATGGCTGCACGCAGTTCCGCCACCGGGATCATGGCCAGCAGGATCACCTGCCAGGCCGGTGGCAGTGCGGCCAGGGTCTCCACCATGGACTGAACCATCCGGTCACCTCCCTAAAATAATGTCCTGGTTTAAAAAAGTTCACAATACCTAACAATTGCTAGGTTTTTGCAAACCCGGCCCCCCATGACCAGGCTTTACACCTCCACGGAAACTTTTCCCTGGGGTGACGGGGGACCTCGGCCCCGGGAGTCCCACCCGGACGAGAGAACTGCGCGAAACAGGCACTTCCGGCTTGCGCCTTCATCAGTGTTGACTGTTTCGCGGGAAGCACCGCCTCCCGCGATCTGTTAAATGCGGCCTACCGGGTTTGTCCGAACTCCGGCTAACGTGGTCACCTACTCAGCAAGACAAGCTGCTTCAAGTCGCGCCAGACGGAATAAAACGATTCCTGTTTGAATCGGGTCAGTCCGTTGTGAACAGGAACCTTTTCGTCCAGCCGCTTGAAGAGCCGCTTTGCCTTTCGGGTCATCCCTTTTCCTTCCCCAGGTAAGGAATTAACCTTCTGGTCCAGCTTTTCTTTAAACACTTGGATTTTCTGCTTTAACTCTCTTGTTATTCGCTCTCTGAAACCTATCGCCCGGCGGGCTATTATATAAGCCGCGGCGTGGTGAACGGTTATGCCGTAGCGCTCCATGTACTTGCAGCAACCTATCGTCGATGTGTACGCCGGCCAGACCTGCTTTACACCGACACCTTCCTTGAAGGCTTTGCGGATGACGGCTTCAACTATCTTCTTGTAAGGAAAATTAGCTGCCATGCGGTTGAATTTTTTATTCGTGTCCAGCCGGTCCTTGCCGAAGTCCAGTTTTTCCAAAGCGATGGGCTTGCCTAAAGTTTTAGCGATATGCACCACTACTTTAGCCAGCACGCCAATTAAATAGGTGCGCCGGGATCCGCGGCTGTAGGCAAGCTCGGGCATCTTGATGTACAAAAAACCATTGGGGTGAATCGTTACCTGGAATTCTCCGGCGAATTTGTGCAGGGCCTTCGGATATGGAATGTTGAAATCCTCTGGCCAAAGTTCGGGTTGGCCAAAATAACTGACGTTGGCCAGGGCCACTCCGTCGGGGTTGGTGTCCGTACCCAAATAGCCCCGGTTGGGATTGGTCGTTAAAACAGGCGCTGTGACGGTGAAGGTGATGTGCGCCCGGTATCGACCATCATTACCTTTGATCAGCTCCACGGTGTAGGGTGCACCGGAAAGAAGCAGCTCCAACACTTTAAGCCTGTGCTTTTCCGGCAGCCAGAGCTTGCCCTTCACTTTGGGCGCCCTGGTCATTATGGGTCTACCTTTGCTGTCTATTCCTTTCTGCTCGGACAGGTGGGAGATGGTTACTGATAAGAAAAATTCTTCGTAACCAGGAGCACCCGACCAGCTTATCTTGATGTTCGGGTTGCCGCCCTTGGTCTCGTCCCCGCAGGAATACAGCCGGTCCTGCCGGGCCTGCCGCCACTCTTCACGGGTGGCTCTGCCTTTACAGACCCGCTTCCATAAAGAGCGACCACCGAAAACTACTTTTGGTATGGTGCCGTTGTCCTGGTGAACCTTCAGCTCGTCCAGCTTGTCGGCCAGCTTTTTGACCCTGGCTCTGCGCCCGTATACAGTGCGTTTGAATTTTTCAATTTTTGACGGGTCGTTTTTCTCAACGGCTTTATCCAGGTCTTTTTCCGAATAGCTGAGCTTCTTTTTCGCGCGAGCCAGCCTGGTCTCTGTTTCTTCGATTTCCAGTACCAGCAGCTCTTTTTGTGACTCAATGACGGCTTTGGCCTTCAGTATGGCGTTGTCGCAATAGCGGGAGTTCAGGCCGAATATCTGTTGACCCTGCTCCTTGAGCTCTTTCCCGGAATTGCCTTCCTGTAACCGGTTGAACGTCCAGCGGGTACAGGAACAGAACAGCCGCATCTCGGTGTCCAACGGGTCTTCCATCCCGCGGCTCCATTCCTCAGACCGAAAGGCAGGGTAAATTTCCGGAAAATATTCGCCGCAGATGGTGTAGCTTATGCCGCTGTCAGGACTGCTCGACTTCTTTTTCCATTTCCTCATCTGATTTCACTCCCGCTATCAGCTCCTGAAACCCCTGCCTGACTTTCCTGCCTCCCCTGGCCCCGTACAACCGGGCTGAAAAGGCCGCGACTATGGCCAAAAGATCCCGGACAAGCTCAGTATGAGCGTCCTCCGGCTCTCTTTCAGCGATGGCGATTATCTCCACGCCGCAGTACCTTAAATGGCGTTCGATATACTCATAACCAAACCGGGCCAGCCGGTCGGGATATTCGATAACGAGCTTTTTATACTCTCCCTGCTCGGCTAGCTTGAGTACGTTTGTTAAACCGCGACGCTTCTGGTTTAAGCCGCTGGCCACGTCCGTGAATTCCGCCCTGACGGTAAATCCGTTTTCCCGGGCGTACTGCCGCAGCCGTCCCATCTGACGGTCCAGGTTGCCCGCATCGGCCTGCTTTTTTGTGGATACCCGGGCGTATAACACGACTGTCTCTCGCCCGTCAGTCAATTGGCCGGACTGCAAGAGCCTGTTGAGTTCGTCCATGGAGTATCGGCGCTGGCCCCCGGGCAGACGAACGGGCTTGATTAAGCCCCGCTTCTCCCAGTTGCGCAGGCTGTTGGGGTGGACGCCTAATTTTTTCGCCGCTTTGCTGATGGTTAATAGTTCCATAATTTTATGGTGGCTGTTTTGTTATGTTTTGTCAATATTTGTTGGCCTGTTGGTAACTGCTACATACCTCCCCACCGGCCGTGAACCCTCTCCCCAAAGCGTCTCCAAGGCCATCCGCCAGATAGTAAATCCGTTCCGCTGCCTCAACTGTGAGGGTGCCCGCCCCGCAAGCAGGGGTAATGATGGTTCGCCGGCACAGCAGGTCCATGGAAATCCCTTTGCCGGCCAGGGTCTGGGCCTGTTCCCGCCACCGGGTATGGAGGCTGTCCACGCTTTCCATCATCACACGGTGCCCGTCGGTGGGCACCAACCCCCACGCCAATATTCCTCCTTGTACCAGAAAGGAGGCCAACTCCTTTACATAGGGGAACAATGAAGAAAAATATCCCCAGGCGTCAAAACTGATTATGGCCAGACCGGACTCCATAAAAACCGTCCAATCAATTCCAGCACAGGAATGCCCTCCGGTAATGGCACCGGCCTGGCGGGCACCACCGGCGATGGCCGCCAGATCCGCCACCAAATCCTCCCGCTTGAGGGTAATGTAAGTTGAGGCTCCACAGGCACCCACCACCGGCTCATCAACAAAAAACAGTACCGGCAGGCCGAACCCGGCAAGCTTGGTCACCTGCCAGCGGGCCTGCATGGCCAGGGTCTTTACCAGGAGGTCCCTTAATTGGGGATCATAATAGGCTGGCTTGCCAGCCGGATCCCTAATATTGAGGCCAACGCTGAGGGGACCGCTGATCTGACCCTTCAGAAACTTGGCTCCCCTTACCCCTTTGGCCGTTAGGTCCGCCAAAAAGGCATAGAATCCAGCCGCCGCCTCCGGCGGTGTGGCAAATTCCTCCAGAGCTTGGGGATCTCCTGCCTCCGCAGCCAGAAATGCTTCATAGAAACGGGTCATGTTTTCTGTCCAGGCTAGGCTGGCAGTGTCCATATAGGCTTGCCCCCCGGGCGACTCCACCAGTAATCCCAGCCGTACCAGCGGGGTCAAATACTGGTAGACAAAGTGCTCCACGTGGCCGCGCATGGGAAGCTGGGGCCAGTGGGGCGCCCCGCCCATGTGACGCCAGATTAAATCCAGAGCTGGACCAGGTTGGGGGAAGGGCAAACTGCCAATACCGGTGACCATAAACCGGGGATTCCATTGCATAAGGCTATCACACTCCCCTTTCACCTTTCCCGGCTAAGAAATCCCATGCAGCGCGGGCCAGTACCGCCGCTCCCGCCGGTATGCATCTTTCATCCACATCAAACTGTGGATGGTGCCAGGGAAAAACGTCCTTTTGCCCTGTGTGGGATCCCAGGAAGAAAAACGCCCCCGGGATCTGTTCGGCATAATAGGCGAAATCCTCTCCACCCATAGATGGGTTAGCAATGGGGAACACCCGGCCCCTGCCCAAAACCCTTCGGCCCGCCTCCCGTACAGTTTGTACCAGTTGTGCATTGTTTTGCACGGGAGGGTACCCCAGCTGGTAATCCAGTTCCGCCGTACAGTTATAACCTGTAGTTACACCCGTCACTAATCCCCTTAATAGTTCCGGCATCCTTGTACGTAAATGGGGGCACAGGGTGCGCACCGTTCCCTCCATTTCCACCCTGTCGGCGATGACATTGCCTTTATATCCTCCCTTGATGGTGCCCACAGTTACCACCACAGGCTGAAGGGGATCCACCAAACGGCTGGCCACCGTTTGCAAAGCCTGAATAACGGCTCCCGCCGCCACAATGGCGTCCGCCGCCTGGTGCGGAGCCGCCCCGTGCCCACCATGGCCTAATACCTGTAGGGTAAACATGTCGGCTGCCGCCATCACCGTACCATCCCGGATGCCGATGGAACCCACCGGCAGATAAGGGTTGACATGCAATCCGAGAATCGCCTCTACCCCCGCCAGAGCACCCTCGGACAGCATGGCCAGTGCTCCACCCGGAGGGGTTTCTTCACTGGGCTGGAAAATCAGCCTGACCGTACCGGGCAACTGATGGCGCTCGGCAGCCAGCAGCAACCCCGCCCCCACCACCACAGCCACATGGGTATCATGCCCACAGGCATGCATGAGACCGGGCCGCCTTGATGCAAAGGGTAACCCGGTCCTTTCCTCCACCGGCAGGGCATCCATATCTGCCCTGAGGGCAACGGTACCACCCGGCAAGTTCCCGGCAATGTCCACCATTACACCGGTGCCGGCCACTCCTGCCCTGACCTCAATTCCCGCCAAACCAAGGGCCTCCTGGATGGCCCGGGCGGTCTCCACCTCGGCAAAACCGGTTTCCGGGTACTGGTGGATACGCCGCCTCAGTTCCACCAGTTGTGGTGCGATGGCCTGAGCTTTCCCCCGGAAATCAGGCACAGCAGTTGTTCCCAATCTATTCGAACCCCCTCCGCCGCAGGTCCAAACGGAAATAGGGCGCCATACTAAGGTAGCGCTCCCCGGTGTCCGGCAAAACCACCACCACCCGGCGGCCGGGCCCCAAGTCACCAGCCACCCGACGGGCGGCCCTCAACGCCGCTCCTGCGGAAATCCCCACCAACAAACCTTCCTTACGTGCTACTTCCATGGCCGTCAGATAAGCGTCTACATCCTCCACCGTGACGATCCTGTCCAGGACCTGCCGGTTTAACACAGGCGGCACAAACCCCGCCCCTATACCCTGAATCCGGTGGGGCCCAGGCTGTCCGCCGGATAGTACCGGTGAGGAAGCTGGTTCTACACCTACAACCATGATTCCTGGGTTGTGTTCCTTTAAAACCTCTCCTACTCCGGTGATGGTCCCGCCGGTGCCAATGCCTGCCACAAAGGCATCCAACCTGCCGCCCGTGTCCGCCAGGATTTCCCTGGCCGTGGTGATACGGTGCACAGCCGGGTTAGCCGGATTGGCAAATTGGCGGGGCATATAATACCCCGGGTTTTCCTTTAATATTTTCTCTGCCAGGTGGATGGATCCCTGCATCCCTGCTTCTCCGGGTGTAAGATAAAGTTCAGCGCCATAGCACTTCAAAAGTGCCTGGCGCTCCACACTCATGGTTTCCGGCATAACCAGAATCAGGCGATAGCCCCTGGCTGCCGCCACCATTGCCAGTCCAATGCCGGTATTGCCGCTGGTGGCTTCCACTATGGTACCGCCGGGAGCCAACAGGCCCTGCTGTTCCGCTACCTCAATCATATGTTTGGCAATCCGGTCCTTAATACTTCCCCCTGGGTTCATAAATTCTAGCTTAGCCAGCACTTCCGCGTGGCCAGCCTCCCCTGACTGTCTAAGCCTAACCAGAGGGGTGTTTCCGATCAGATGATCAACTCCGGGAAAAATCATGGATAACTCTAAAACCCCCCACCCATAAACAAAAGGACATCCACCCGGTCACCCTCCTGCAAATAGGTGGAGGCCAAATCCTGCCCGGCAACGGAGCGCCCGTTGACGCTCACCGTAACCACCTCCGGGTTTAACTCCAAACCCTCCAGGAGGCCCAGCAGGGAGGTGCCGGCAGCCACCTGTTCCCGATCCCCGTTTAAAAGGATTTCCATTCAGTCACTTCCCCTTTCAATGAGCAGCTTGTATTTGTTGTCACCCACCGGCTCCAATTTCAATACCTTATGCCCTTCATACTTGACACTGCGGGGCACGTTCTGTAGCGGCTCACCGCCGGAAAGCAGCACTTCCAGCACCTGCCCGGCCCTCATTTCCTCCAGCTTCAGTTTGGTGTGCACGAAGGTCATTGGACACACCTCATGGGTGATATCCAGCACCACATCGGGTACCACGGTCTCCTCTTTAGACGTTCCCGTCATGCACCTGTTACCTCCTTCCTTCCCCCGGTAAAACGCTCCAGCTCATCCCGGTAAACCTGCCGGAATTGATCAATACCAATGCTGCGTACCACATCCCCCATCCTTTGGTTCTGTTTTTGCAAGCGGGTATAGGCGGACAGGACGGCTTCCCCTGACCTCACCACCCGTTCTGGCGGAATAAAGGTGTCCAGTAATTGACCCAACCCAGGGTAACGTCCGATTTTGCCTCCCACATATAAGTTGTATCCCTTCCGGTTTATGACCCAGGCATCCGCGGGACAGGAAAATATGCAGTTCCCTTCGAACAAACAACGGCTGGCATCAAAAACTGGCAAACCATCCACCATGGTTAGGGCATTGCCGGGGCACACCTCTGCGCATATGCCACAGCCATTGCACCGGTCGGGATGATGCTTGGGTTCAATCACACCAAGCCAGCCAATATCGTTTTCCTGGGGTTTGGCGCAAGCGTTGGGGCACCCGCTGATCCCCATTTTGGTTTTCCCTGGCACGGCACGCCCGAAAAAGGCCCTGTCCAGCTCAGCCGCCATTTCTTTGGTGTCCACTAGGCCCTGAAGGCAGATGGTGCTGCCGGGACATGCCACCACCGTTCGGATCCGGGGACCGCAGGTACCTGGTAAAAGTCCCAGGCGGGTCATATCCGCCTTGATATCGAGGTAGCGGTGCAGATCCACTCCGGTAATCTCCATCCCCTGCCTGGTGGTCAGGTGGACATAGCCCTGCCCATACCTGTCCGCCAGGTCTGCCAGCGCTCGGAGCTGTTCGGAAGTAATATCCCCCGCAATGGTCCGCAAGCGCATCAGGTATTTGTCCTTACCGCGCTGTTGCAAAAAACCGCCCTTTTTCAACTCATGCAAGTCAACCGCCAAAACCATCAGTCCTTTCTGAGATTACCCCTGATGTCGCATGCCAGCTCATATTCCTGCAGCTCGGTGATCAGCGGGTTTTCACCACATACCGGGCAATTGGGGTTAGGTTTAACCGCCACTTCCCTGAATCTGGTGGCCAAGGCGTCAAAGGTGAGGATGCGTCCGGTCAAGGTTTGCCCGACACCCAGTAAAAGCTTGATCGCTTCCGTAGCTTGCAGTACACCAATCACCCCGGCGATGGCACCGATCACCCCAGCCTCCTGGCAGCTGGGGATAGCCCCTGCCGGAGGTGGTGCGGGAAAGACGCAACGGTAACAAGGGCCCACGCCGGGCTGGATGGTCATTACCATCCCGTCCCAGCGCAGGATGCCCGCTTCCACCAGCGGCTTTTTGGCCATGACACAGGCATCGTTTAGCAGAAAACGGGTCGGGAAATTATCCACCCCATCTACCACCAGGTCATACCCCGCTATGATTTCCTGCACATTGTCCGGAGACAGCCTGGTGGCATAGGTGTTTATTTTTACATCCGGGTTGAGGGCAGTGAGGGTGCGGGCAGCGGATTCCACCTTGGGTTGCCCCACTTCCGGAGTGGAATGCAGGATCTGACGCTGCAGGTTGGACAAGTCCACCCGATCATTATCCACAATACCGATAGTGCCAACACCGGCTGCTGCCAGGTAATAACTGACAGGGGAACCCAAACCGCCAGCACCAACTACCAGCACCCTGGATTGTAGAAGTTTTTGCTGCCCCTTGCCACCCACTTCCCGCAGCAAAATATGCCTGCTGTAACGTTCCAGTTGCTCCGGCGAAAAGGCCATTGCTCCATCTCCCCCAATCTATTTCTTAGTTATTCTATCGGATTTATTGAATTTATTATAGCCTAACAAATGCCGCCAACCCTGTCAAGAATTTTTGCGACTTTTATTCCGTAAAAAACCACTGGCCCCGCCACCATAGCAGGGCCGTTTCCGGTAGTCTTCCCAGGGACACCTTGGCTACATCCCCCTGGCCAGATAAAGAATGCGGCTGGCAGCCTCCAGGGTGGATGTCCACATCAACGCCTCCTCCAGGGTCTGACCGATGGCAAAACTGCCATGACCTTTGAGCATCACCACCGGGCTTCCCAGTAGATGGGGAGGCAGTATTTGGGCCACCTCGGGGGACCCAACGGTTTGGTGAGCAGCCACCACCGGGATGGGGCCTAAAAGATAGGCCCCTTCGGAATCAACAGGTACAATGGGTCCCCCCTGTAAGGACAGCACCACCGCATAGGAGGGATGGGCGTGCACCACCGCTCCGGCCCCGGTTTGCCTGTATATGGCCTGGTGGACAATCAATTCCCGCGAAGCCAGGGCTGCATTATGGTCCTCCCCATCCAGGGCGGTTTCCACCACATCCCCTTCCTTAAGGCGACCCAGCATCGCTCCCCGGCGGGTGATGAGAATCCGGTCACCAATGCGCATGCTTAGATTCCCGCCATGGGATGTAATTAGACCCGCCAGAAATAAATCCCGGCCGGTTTCCTGAAATGCTTCCAGCATACCTGTCATCACCACCATTGATCCGTATCCGGGCGCACAGTGGAAACAGGGGAAGCTGTGTAAAAACAGCTTCCCCTCCCATCCCCGGATGATTAGGCTTTTTTTTCGAAGGAATCCTTGGCCTCACACTGGGGGCACTTTTTGGGCTTGCACCTGGTTTCCTTTTCGAAACCACACTGGGTGCACTTGAACACCGCCATGGGCAACCCTCCTTACACCACTATTTTCCCTTGTATTCGCTAATCCACTGGCGAAGGTTGTTGGCCATATCCTTGGGTGGGTCAAGGGCCAGGGCTGCTTCCCACTGGGCAACGGCCGCCTGATATTCCGTTTCTGCGGTAACCAAGAAGATGCCGTAATTATAACGGGCGTTCAAGTGGTTGGGGTTTGCGGCGATGGCCTTTTCAAAATTGTCCCGGGCGATTTCCTTCAATCCCGCATAAAAGGCTGCGGTGGCCATGTCCACCCGGGCATCCACATTGTCTGGCTGCTTTTCCAGTACCTTTTCATAGCTCTTCACGGCATCGCTAAAATAGGCCACGGCACCGGGACTGTTGCCGGCGTTAATGTTCTGGACCCCCACGTCATACTGGGCATTGGCCAGCTCCAGCCACATGGCAATATTATCGGGGTTAGCCTTCAGTGCCTGTGAGTAATCCCGAATCATGGTTTGCAGTTCCTGGTACCGTTTAAAACCCTCCAAGGTTCCAGGGGCAAGCCCGTTACTGCCGTCCTGGCCAGCTGGCACTGCCCACATGGCATAGGAACCAATAAGGCTGATACCTACCACAATGGTAAAGATCATCCACGGAAGGCGCTTCTCCCTACTGCGACGCATGCTACGCATGATGGACATATTCATTGCTCCCTTCCCTGTTTACCTTGCGACAAATATCATATTACACCCCGGGGGGCTTGTCAATTCGTAAAAACCACGCCTATCCCAGGAAATGGCGGCGCAGCACCTGTTCCAGGTTATTGATGGTATTGCATTCCACCATGGCCACCTGCTGGCGGAATAAGCGGATGGCCCTGTATCGGTCCCATTCCTTGCGCGGCAGGGTATTCAGCCAGATCACCTTTTTTACCATCCGCCGCAACTGTTCCAGTTCCACCAGGGCCTGTTCAGGAGCGACGGTTTTACCGTCACTGACTACCAGTACAACAGCCTTGTCGTTGAGCATCTTGCCATACCGTTCCCGTAAACAGGCCAGGGCTCGGCCCATGTTGGTGCCCTCACCCCAAACCCTGCTGTTTGTGACAACGTCACCCGCCACTTCGGAAAACTGCTTCCCGGGCCGAAAGTAGGCGGTTACCCTTTCCAGTTCCTCCCCAAACACAAAGGATTCAATCTGCCGGATACCCCTGGCCAAGCCGTAGGTAAACTGCAGCACAAAATTGGTATACTTGGACATGGAGCCGGACACGTCGCAAAAAAGAATCAACCTGGGCTTGATCCGGCGTCTGGCCTTGTATTTCAGGTAAAATAGGGTACCCCCCTTGGTAATGTTTTGGCGAATGGTGCGCCGCAAATCCACCCTGGCCATCCTTGGACTGTGACGGTAACGCCGGGACATGCGCGTAGCCAGGCGCCGAGCCAGTTTGCGGATGATCCGGGCCACCCGGGGAAGATCACGCTCATTGATATTTTTCATATCGGTATAAAGAATTTTTAATTCATCCCTAATTCCACCATCGGTACCGGACATTCCTCCTTCGCCTTCCCCATCCGGTTCCCTGCCGTTGTTTTCCAGCTTACGCCGCCAGTATTCCAGGTGGCCTCTGACCAAGCTTTCCACCATGGGCATGAAGCCGGCATCCACATTTTTGCCTTCAGAGGTTTTTTGCAGGAATTCTCTAATGCGCTGGCGCTGGTGTTCCTGCAATCCGGCATAGAATTCTTTTTCCTGTGCAGACAGTCCCAAGGTTTCCCCCTGAAAGGTCAATTCCTCCTCCGCCTGCTGTATCATCTGTGCACGGGCAGCCTCCGCCTCCGCTGCCTTGACCTCCCTGGCCAGATGTTCCTCGGGAGTAGCGAAATGGACGGCAAAAGCATTTTGGAAGGCTTGTAGGGCATTCATGTCTTTGATCAGGGTGGCTTTCAGGGCAGCCCGGAAAGCCTCCTTCTGTAAAACAGGCACCTGCTGCAGGGCACTCAAGGCATCCAGCACCTCCGCAGTGCTGATGCGCACACCCCGGTGCCGCAAGTCATGGACAAAGCGGGTCAGGGTATCCTCCACCGTATGCTCCAACGGCATAGCATCACCTACCCTTCCACTTGGCGTACCGCCTGAAATAAACCTTCCGCACCGACCTCTCTAGCCAGGGTATCCAGGTCTTCCTTATCCTTGAGAACCAGGTTGATGGTTTTTTGGATAAGGTCTGGACTCATCCGGTCCGCATTCAAAACCGCCAACGCCCTCGCCCAGTCCAATGTTTCAGCGATGGCAGGCTGCTTGTTCAGATCCAAGTTGGCTCTGATAAAGGCGACTGCTGCAGCAATTTGCCGAGCCAGCCGCTCACCCGCTTCCGGTACCCTGGTGCGGATGATGCGCACCTCCTTCTCCCGGGAGGGGTAGTCAATATGCAGGAAGATACATCGCCGCTTCAATCCATCGGATAGCTCACGTTCACCGTTGCTGGTGAGTACCACCACCGGTATCTGGCGGGCCACCAAGGTACCCAATTCAGGAATGGAGACCTGGAAATCCGACAGCACCTCAAACAGGAATGCCTCAAATTCCTCGTCGGTTTTATCGATCTCATCGATCAGCAGTACCGGCGGCCTTTCCGCCTGAATAGCTTTTAAAAGTGGTCTTTCCAGCAGGTATTCCCGCGAGAAAATATCCCGCTCCAACTGGCTGACATCCACATCCCTGGCCATCTGGATTTTCAGCAACTGCCGCTGGTAGTTCCATTCATACAGGGCTTTGTTCTCATCCAGCCCCTCGTAGCACTGCAGCCGGATCAGTTCGGTATCCAGCACCTTGCTGAGCACCTTGGCAATCTCCGTTTTCCCTACTCCCGGCGCACCGCTGACCAGCAAGGGTTTTTGCAGGCGAAGAGCAAGATAAACGGTGACCACGATTTCATCATCACAAATATAGCCATGGGCTTCCATTCCCTGTCTCAGTTCCTCCATCCCGATTAGCAACACCCATTCCCCCTTTTATAACCAACCGGTATATGTTTAAAGCCTGGTACAATTTTAGCACAACCGGCCACAGCATACTGTGCCCACCATCACACCGGCAGGATATGCGGCCTCGTGCTGGCCACCGCCGAAACAAACTCAAGACATTATAGCATGGTGGTTAGACAATGAAAAAGAGGGGGTGTTCCCCCCTCTTCAGGTAACGTCCCTCAATTATGCCGGTCCTTCAACCTTTACTCCGAGCCACAGCAGGTGAGCGAGCCATCTACCGGCCTGCTCCTCCTGGCCATTGACTTCCTTGGGATCATAAACCTCCCGGATTGGCTCTTGCATAACTTCACCCCCGCTTGCAGTAATCCATATAAACTATTTGTTATAAAATATATTATCATTGCGAGAAGGAGATCGATTTTATTTTCGGCAAACGGTAGAAAAACGAGGTTGAACTGTTCAAAATATGAAACTAAACCCAACGCCGCAGCCTTTCCGGGTTTCGCACCGTGATCCGCTGGCGGCTGACATCGATTTCACCAGCCCTTTTCCATTCACTTAAGATACGTGCCACGGTTTCCCTGGAAGCTCCTACCAGATTGGCCAGTTCCTGCTGGCTGAGGGGAATATCAATCAGGTAACCGCGTTCTGTGTCCTTGCCATGCTCTTTGGTCAAGTGCCAAAGGGTTTCACCCAAGCGGGCATAGACATCCATGTAGGCCAGATCCCGTACATGCAACTGGGCCTGGCGCAACCGTTTGCTCATCACCCGCAAGATTTTTAATGTGATGTCCGGATTGCGACGTAGCAGGACTTCCATGTCATGATGGCGGATCAATCCAACCTCGGCATCCTCCATGGCCTGGGCTGTGGCAGGATACGGTCCGCCGTCAAAAAGGAGCACTTCCGCGAAGATGTCGCCTGGCTGCATGAAATGCAGAGTCTTTTCCCGGCCGTCATCCAGCAGTTTGAACAACTTAACCTTGCCGGAGATGACAATGTACAACCCCTCCCCAGGCTCCCCTTCCATAAAGATAATCATTTGCTTTTTATACCGGCGAGTGATCATCATATCCCCAACTGCCTGTAGTTCCTCTTCGCCCAAGCCGGTAAAAAAGGGTAACCGGCGCAAACAGGATGTAATCTCCGGTCGCATGAACCATCTCCTCCTCGGCACCAATTTCCCGCAAAACACTAAAGGACTGGCAAGGTATCCAGCAGTTCCACACCAGACAAGGTCACACGGCAGCGATAGGCCAGCACCTCCAGGCCGGCAGCGACCCCATACCTGAGGGCTTGACCGAATGCCGGATCGGTGCAATCATTCGGCATCATGGCCTCAGCATCCTCCCGCTGTACCACAAAGATTACCATTCCCCTATGGCCGGACCGGACCCACCGGGTTAATTCCTGCAGGTGGCGGACACCGCGGACAGTAGGGGCATCGGGAAACCGGGCCAAGCCATCCTCCACCAGGGTAACGGACTTTACCTCCACAAGTACCAGGGGAAACCCGCCGTTACCAAGGGCGAAATCAAACCGGGAACTGCCCCAGATATATTCCCTCTTGATGAGGGAAAGGTCCGCCCCCGGTAAATTCCCTTTGACAAAGGCATCCGCCATGAGCTGGTTGGGTAACCGGGCATCCACCGATACCAGTATCCCCGGCTGGGCCTCGGCTACCAGCAGGTCCCAGTCCAACCTGCGACCCCTGGACCCCCGGTGAGACACCCAAACCCTGTTGCCCGGGTATAACAGTTCCCCCATGCGTCCGGAACTGGGCACATGGGCCATGACTTCCCCCTTTGTACAGCGCACCAGACCCACAAAACGGTTAACCCGCCGTAGGAATACCCCCTCCGCCAGAAGGGGAAAGTTTACCCTTACCAACCCCATTCCTCCCCCAACAAAAAGGGCGATGTTTATCGCCCCCTCTTTCACCCGGAAGTATCCTACCTGCTCCTGCCTACTCCCCATCCGATAAAACCGCTGCCAACTGGTAGTTACCAGTACCCCCACTGGGACCGCTGGTATTTCATATAACACTCTTTGCACAAAGACCTAGTAGAAAACAACTCCTGTACCGGGTGCAGTTTATCCCGCCGGGCTGTCTTACCACACCTATGGCAACTGGCAATCTCTGTTACCTTGGTCATACCCTCCACCCTTAACCCAGTTTTTGACTATATTTTTCCCTTAAAGGCCATAGGTTATGCCCCGGCGTGCAAATAGTCAATGGGTCGATCCGTACAGCAAATTAAAAACTGCCGGGTTGTACCGGCTAGGATTTATCCAGACATGTGCAACACTGGCCGTAAAACTCCATCCTGTGGTGGGTCACCCGCAACCCGGTGGCTTCCTGCAGATTTTGTTCCAGTTCCACCATTACTGGCAAATCCAGGTCCATGACGGCACCACAGCTTGTGCAAACAAAGTGGTAATGATTTTGGGGATTACCGTCAAACCGGCTGAAACTGCTTCCATAGTTCAATTCCAGGATCTCTCCGGCTTGACACAATGTGTTCAGGTTGCGGTAAACGGTACCCAGGCTGATTTCCGGCAGCACTTTACGGGCCTCGGCGTAAACCCAATCGGCCGTAGGATGACTTTTGGTGTTTTTCAGGATCTCCAGGATTACCTTTTTTTGTCGTGTCATTCGCTGGTTAGCAACGGCCATCGGTCAGACCCCTATCTGTTAATAGTACCAGTATCTGTTACCAGTTTAATATTTTCCCTTAGATCCTGTCAATACTGTTGCCATCAGTTAACCAGGCTCCTCCGCCCACCAAAATCAAACCACGCCGGTGTAGCATCGGATACAATTTTCTGGATGTCACCCATCAGGCGGGCCAAGCGGTACTCGGCATTGAGGAACTGGCTGATTACCGGGTTCAGACTGAGAACTTCATAGAGTTTCTCCATTTGCTGGATCTTTCGTTCATCGATCTCCTGCCCGGTCATCTGCGCAACCTGCAGCTCCCACTGTTGTTGCCGGAAATCCTCCAGCATCTTCCTGTTTTGCTCTTCCTTTTCCAGCATCGTCTTTGCCTCTACATATTGCCGGTACTCCTCGGAATTGGAAAGGGCCCGGGCCAGCTGGTGGGCATAATCGTGGATTACCAAGGCATCTCACCTCCCCGCTCCATTCATGTATTTCTACCCTGGTAAGGGAAATCCTGCTGGTCGGATGGCAGTGTGAACCTCCTCCGGGACAAGCCCGGCGGCTTCTGGTGAAGTCCACCGGGGATGCCCGAACAGTTCTCAGCACCTCATCGGAAGATGCCTGCCTGAAGACAGGGCTTACTCCCCCTCCTTGCGCTACAGGCGCCAGCAAAGCGCCTGGCCCGGTCCATGGGCATCTACTACTCACCGTAGATACGTTCTTAAGCGACTTTGGTCTTTTTGTGGTGTTGTGTTGGAGTTATTACTGCTAGCCGGGAGTACTTTACCGTTTGTGGCAGCCTGCGGTCCGGGGTAAATTGACCTCTTACGGCCAGGTCCAGTATTCCCGTAGCCCCTACTACGTCACGGTGGACCCCGCTAAAGCCGCACTCCCTGTTTCCGCACCGGTAAACGCGCCCAAACTGCTTCGTGTACTCGCCGCATACCGGGCAGGTGCCGGAAGTGCCACGCTCTTCGATTTTCTCCAGAGAGATGCCGTGCCGCTTAAGTTTGTATTCCAACAGGTCGCGCAGCCGGCCGAAGCCCCACTGGCCCATCCGCTGGTTGTGGTGACGGCCGCAGTCCTGCTCCCTTACCCCCTGGGGATCGCCACAGTAAACCTTCTTTATCCCGTTCTCCAGGCACCAGTCAACCGCTATTT
>DDKM01000014.1 GCA_002339345.1 Firmicutes bacterium UBA2598
ACACCGGAGGCCATGGCGGCCCTGCGGGATGCGCGGCAGGTGCTGTTCAGGCTGGGTGGTGATGTCCTGGGGGTATTGTTCCCATATACCGGGGAAACTGAAGGGGACAGCCGCCTGGTGGAAGAACTGGTGCAGTTGGTGATCAACCTGCGCCAGCAGGCCAGGCAGCAAAAGAACTGGGCCATGGCTGACCACTTGCGGGATGAGCTTAAAAAGATAGGCATTGCGCTGGAAGACACGCCCCAGGGCGTGCGCTGGAAAAGGCTATAGACGGGCGGGGATTGTCCATGAACACGAAGGGTGTGGATCCCGATACCCTGTCCCCCCTGGTGCTGGCCTATATAGGTGATGCGGTATATGAACTGTATACCCGCCTGCACCTAGTGAAACGGATGGAAGGCAGCAAGGTTCATCACCTGCATCAAGAAACGGTCGGTTATGTGCGGGCGGCCACCCAGGCCCGGCTCGCCCACCGCCTGGAGGGCCTGCTGACACCCCTGGAGGCGGAGGTGCTGCGGCGGGGGCGTAACGCCAAGTCCGGTTACCAGCCCAAAGGGGCGGGTGTCACCGAATACCGCTACAGCACCGGTCTGGAAAGCCTGGTGGGTTACCTGTACCTGACTGGACAAACAGAAAGACTGGACATGATTTTTGACCTGCTGCATAAATTGGTGGAGACGGGAGTTCCCGGCGGGGAGGATTAAAGTGCAGGAAACGGAAACCATTGAGGGGCGTAACCCGGTGCTGGAGGCCCTGAAGGCTGGCCGGCCTATCAATAAGTTGCTGCTGGCAAAAGGCTTAAACCCTAGGCTGGCGGGCGAGGTGCAGAACCTGGCCCGGCAGCAAGGGATCCCGGTCCAGCAGGTGGACAGGCGTAAGCTGGACGCTCTGGCTGCTTCCCGGAACCATCAGGGCTTGATCGCCATGGCCGCACCCCGGCCCTATGTGGAGGTGGAGGAGATCCTGGCTGCCGCGGCCACCAAGGGGGAACCGCCCCTTTTGGTGTTGGTGGATGAACTGGAAGATCCCCACAACCTGGGTGCCATCATCCGCACCGCCGAAGGGGTGGGAGTCCACGGGCTGGTGCTCACCAAGCGGCGGGGGGTAGGGCTGACGGCGGCGGTGGCGCGTGCTTCGGCAGGGGCGGTGGAGTACCTGCCGGTGGCCCGGGTGGTTAACCTGGTGCAAACCATGGAATTTCTGAAAAAGCAGGGCCTTTGGATCGTGGGGACCGATGCCAATGCACCGGATCTTTACCATAAGCGCGATCTCACCGGACCCTTGGGTCTGGTGGTGGGTGGAGAAGGAAAGGGCATGGGCAGGCTGGTGCGGGAAACCTGTGATTTTACCGTTCGCCTGCCCATGGTCGGCCGGATTTCCTCCCTCAACGCAGCGGTGGCTGCCGGGGTGTTGCTTTATGAAATAACCCGGCAGCGAGCGGCCCGGGCCGCCCTGGACCGGTAGGGACAGGTGGTGAGGGTGTGGAGGACCACCTGATTGTAGATGGCTATAATGTGTTAAACCACTGGCCGGAACTGGCCAAGTTAATGGAAAAGAGCGTGGAACACGCCAGGGACCGCTTGGTGGACATCATGGCCAATTACCGGGCCCTCAAGGGGAACAGGGTGACGGTGGTTTTCGATGGACACCTGGTCAAGGGCGGCACCGGGAGCAGGGAGAATGTCGCCGGTGTGGAGGTGATCTATTCTGGGGAAGGGAAAACAGCCGATGCCGTCATTGAGCGGCTGGTGGCCGTCGAGGGTGTGCGGGGGACGGTGGCGGTGGCCACATCGGACTATGTGGAACAACAGTTGATCCTGGGCAAGGGGGCGGTCCGCATTACGCCCAAGGAACTCCTGCAGCAGGTAACCATTACCAATGGGGATGCTGGCGGGTTCCTCAGGGGCAGGCAATCCCTCCAGGCCTTGGACCAGCGCCTGGACGACAGGGTCCGCCAGACCCTGGAGGAATGGCGCCGGCGGAAGTAGTCCTTGATGGTATCCGGTGTTTACTGTATAATTTAGTTGTCCATGGACAACCAGGTCTGTCACAGCAATTGCCTCCATATAATTATTGTGGCATGTGGACCGCCTGGTGTGGCAAGTCGGGTTGAATTTTGCAAATGGAGGCGATGTCATGAGCGTAAACGCCCAGCGGGAGATTTGCGACACCTACGAAGTAATGGTGGACGAGGAAATCGTCGGGCTGGCCCAGGAAGGCGATGATGTCGCCCAGGAGTTTTTGATCAACAAATACAAGAATTTTGTACGGGCCAAGGCGCGTTCTTATTTTTTGATCGGGGCGGATCGGGAAGATATCATCCAGGAAGGCATGATCGGTCTGTACAAAGCAATTCGTGATTTTCGCGGAGATAAACTCTCCTCCTTCCGGGCCTTTGCGGAACTGTGCATCACCAGGCAGATTATCACTGCCATCAAGACCGCCACCCGGCAAAAACACATCCCCCTGAACTCATATGTTTCTTTGAATAAGCCCATTTATGACGAAGATTCCGACCGCACCCTGCTGGATGTCATCTCCGGTTCCAAGGTTTCCGATCCGGAGGAACTGATCATCAGCCGGGAAGAGTTTGACGATATTGAGGAAAAGATGGGTGAGATCCTCAGTTCCCTGGAGTGGCAGGTGCTGATGTCCTACCTGGAAGGCAAGTCCTACCAGGAAATCGCCGTGGATTTAAAGCGCCACGTCAAATCCATCGATAACGCCCTGCAGCGGGTAAAGCGCAAGCTGGAGCGCTACCTGGAAAGACGGGATAATTAAACCGAGTTCAGTCATCATCAATGGACGCAGGGCCGGCGGCAGTAATGCTTGTCGGCCTGATTTTTCCCCCAATAACAAGCATTTCCTGGCCTGGACCGCTTGACGGCACCTGGCACTGGTGTTATAATAAGCTTTGTCAGTCGGGGGAAACACCGACAGGCCACGTGGAGAGGTTCCCGAGTTGGCCAAAGGGGGCAGACTGTAAATCTGCTGGCGCAGCCTTCACTGGTTCGAATCCAGTCCTCTCCACCATTTTCTTTCATAAATTGCGGGGTGGAGCAGTTGGCAGCTCGTCGGGCTCATAACCCGAAGGTCGTTGGTTCGAATCCATCCCCCGCAACCATACTCAAAAATTCATATTGCGGGGTGGAGCAGTTGGCAGCTCGTCGGGCTCATAACCCGAAGGTCGTTGGTTCGAATCCATCCCCCGCAACCATGCCCATATAGCTCAGTAGGTAGAGCGTCGCCTTGGTAAGGCGGAGGTCACCGGTTCAATCCCGGTTATGGGCTCCATGAAAGTAAACTTAATTCCAGGAATGGACTGATGTCCATTCCTGGAATTTTTTTCCTTCAAGGTGCAACTTGACCAAGTTGCATGACGTACCCTA
Source organism: Firmicutes bacterium UBA2598 (assembly GCA_002339345.1). Lineage (GTDB taxonomy): Bacteria > Bacillota > PH28-bin88 > PH28-bin88 > PH28-bin88 > UBA2598. Next base: position 3,390 of record DDKM01000014.1, read on the forward strand.
ATAAACACGCCAAAGACTCTTTTCACAAAGCATTTTTGCCCTTGACGGCCAATCCCAAAAGTAAGAAAACATCAATCCTGTTAAAGGGCTACTGCACATGGTGGAACCAGGAACACTGACTTTGACATGAGCGGCCAAAACGGCATGTAATGGACACGAGAACAATATCCGTTAAAAGTGTGTCAAGCTGTATCAACCTCGAGGGTGAGTAGCTGGGAAATTGGAGAAAGAGGTGCTAAGTAAATGAGCGAATTGAATTATACTCCTAGAGAAGTGGCGAAAATGCTTAAAGTAAGCGAGCGTACAGTCAGACGGTGGGTACTGGAGGGCGACCTTGCGGCCATGCGCTATGGCCGCAAGGTACGCATCTCCGCGAAGGCACTGGCAGAATTCGGAAAAGATGCGAGAAACACTGCCACTGATCACAATTGGCTTGCCAAATGCCGGTCGGTGCGGGCGATGATGCCCAAAACCGGCGACAGTACTGAATTGTTGAAACAGGTCCGTGTAGAGAGGGCAAACCGGTGAAGAAAACAGTAAAAGAAGTGTGCGTAGATGCTTGCTTGATTCTAAAGTTGGTTTTAACTCACCCGCCGGGAAGTCCCCGTTCTGAACGAAGTGAAGGGCGGGGATGAGAGGCGGGCAATTTATCGAAACCCGCCCCTGAAAACCCACCCCCTTGTGGGGTGGGATGAAAGGGGCGTCGTCCGTTAGGGCGACGCAATGGAATACCCAAACACATGTTCTCGTGATATAATTAAGCCATGGAAAGGAAAACCAACCATTGCGTCTACAACATCAACTACCCCATCGTGTTTTGTCCCAAGTATCGTCATAAGGTGATACAGGGCAGAGTCGAGGAAGTGATTAAAAGTAGCATTGAGGAAGGAAGCCCAAAAATCTTCCCGGAAGGGGGTGAAAGGGATGAGTAAGTTAAAACGCGATACGGCAGCTAAAAAAGGTAAAAGGCAACAGCAGGGCGATGTGTTGGTGGAAAAATTTCCCCTGCGGCTAAAACCTTATCAAGAAGAACTGGCACGAAGCATTCAACGAGAAACCGCCAGGGTTTGGAACGCAGTCATCACCATCCACCGCCTTTTCTGGTTTAGATATGGCGCCTGGATAGACGAAGCCATGATAAAGAAATTCCTGAAAGGGAGGTTCGATGTTCACTCCCAGGATGTGCAGGCCATCATTGAAACTTACTACGAATGCTGGGAGAGGACAAAGAAGCTCCACGAAGAAGGCCACACGCAATG
>DDKM01000030.1 GCA_002339345.1 Firmicutes bacterium UBA2598
CGGGAACCTTTTTGCTTGCGAGATCTGTCTCTTGTTCCAGGATCTGCACGCCAAATCTTTCGGCTGCGCTGGCATTGACCTTCTTTAGATAATCTGAAATTTGGCGCGTAAGCATCTTTCGCCTGTATTTGACACAGCAGGCGTAATGGAACCAAAGAGAGTATACAACATGGCAGCCTTTGTCTAATTGGTATTTCATGGTTCCATTATAGCAGTAGAACTAACAGCGAACAAGTGTTCTCTATCAATAAATTGCCCGCCTCTCATCCCCGCCCTTCACTTCGTTCAGGACGGGAACTTCCAGGCGGGTGAGTTAAAGCGTTACCCATCCCTCTGAGGCCATTTTCATTAAAATACTCAGGTAGATTCTTCGCAATCAACAAGCACTTGCCAGCAAAGTCTTCCTTTTTCTCTGTCACCAATTGGTACATCGCGGCACTCCTCTCTATTGGGCCCAGATGCTAACAGGTCTGTACTGCAGGGCCTCCGCCAGGTGGTGCGCTTCCACCAAAGGGCTGGCCTCCAGATCGGCGATTGTCCTACCTACCCGTAGCACCCGGTCATGCCCCCTGGCCGTCAATTGTAGCTTTCGGTAAGCTTGACGAAGCAAGCGTTCTGCATCCTCTGACAACCGGCACAACCTCTTCACATGGCCACCTGGTATCTGAGCATTGCGGGTATGGATTGTACCTCGGAAGCGTTGAACTTGGATCTCACGGGATGCCACCACCCTCCGCTGAATGTCAAAGGATGATTCTTCTACCTTGGTTGAAGTTAATTCTAATAACGAGACCCTTGGCACTTCCACATAAAGATCAATACGGTCCAACAACGGTCCGGAAATCCGCTCACGATACCTCGCCACCTGCAACGGTGTGCAGCGACACTGCTTCTCTACATCACCCAAGTAACCGCACGGGCATGGGTTGGCGGCACCTACTAGGGTAAAATCTGCCGGGTAGGTAATGGCACCCGCTACCCTGGCCACCGTCACCCGGCGGTCCTCCAACGGTTGTCGCAGCGATTCCAGCACATCCCGCCCAAACTCTGGCATTTCATCCAAAAACAGAACCCCATGGTGGGCCAGGCTCATTTCCCCAGGCCGTGGAATCCGTCCACCACCAATAATACTGGCGGCGGAGGCGGTATGGTGGGGTGAACGGAAAGGTCTTTGGCTGACCAGCACCTGACCTTCCTCCAGCAACCCGGAAGCACTATAGATGGAGGTCACCTCCAGCGCCTCTGGGAGAGTAAGGGGCGGCAGAATGGATGGCAACCGCTGGGCCAACATGGACTTACCAGAGCCAGGACTACCCACCAGTAGCACATTGTGTCCACCGGCTGCGGCAATTTCCAGCGCCCGTTTAGCTCCCCGCTGACCCCGCACATCCATCATATCCAGACCATTGTTATGGGTAAAAAAGTTCATTTCATGCAAACAGGCCACCGTGACGGGTAGATTACCCCCCCTTACCCAATCCACAGCCTCCAACAGGCTACCCACGCCATAGACATTTAGTGGGCGGGCCAGGGAGGCTTCGGCTGCATTCCCTTGGGCCACCACCATGGAGGGGATACCTTGCCTTGCAGCATTTAACGCCATAGGCAGCAGGCCTGCTCCCCGCCTAACCATCCCATCCAGGGACAACTCACCGACTATGGCAATGTCACTCAACCGCCCGTCGGGAATCTGTTCAGTCGCAGCCAGGATACCCATGGCAATGGGTAAATCAAAATGGGCGCCTTCCTTTTTGACCTCTGCAGGGGATAAGTTTACGGTAATCCTGCGGGCAGGGAATTCCAGCCCCGAGTTACGAATAGCAGCTCGCACTCGTTCCTTGGCCTCTCGAACTGAAGCATCCGGGAGACCAACCACATCAAAGGCTGGTAAACCGGGTGACACATCCACTTCAACCTGCACCATAATGGCCTCCAGGCCAAGCAAAGCACAACTTAACAAACGGGCAAACACTCCAACACCCTCTTCATAACAATGCGTTGCATTTACTTGCCGGGTATAATAGAATTAAAGCCAACAGTTTGAGCTAATGAAAGTGGTGATGATATTGGCAGACATATTACCCATCAGGGCTGTCCGATACAGTAAGGACCTGACAGGAGCTTTGAACCTTGTAACCACCCCGCCCTATGATGTGATTACCCCGGAGCAACAGCAGTTTTTTTACCAGCGACACCCACACAACATTATCCGGCTGGAATTACCCAAAGCTTTTCCTACTGACAACGAAGTGGACAACCGCTATACCAGGGCGGCGGCCACCTATAAGGCCTGGCTTGATGCCGGGGTATTGGTTCGGGATACAGACCCCTCCGTGTATATCTACCGCCAGCAGTTCTCCATCGGTGACAACCAGCACACCCGCACCGGTATTGTTTGCGGGGTTAGAGCGTTGCCCTATGCAAAGGGCGATGTGCTGCCCCACGAAGAGACCCTTCCCAAGGCTAAAACCGACCGTTTGATGCTACTTCGTTCCTGCCAGGCCAACTTTAGTTCCATCTTCGGTCTGTTTAATGATCCTGATGGCCGGATATCCAAGATGATTGGTGACAAATGCGCCACCGCCCCGCCTGCGGTTTCATTTACTACCGAGCAGGACGGAATCTGCCACCAGTTGTGGCCGGTCACCGAACAAGACTGGATTACTTCCTTACAGCAGGCATTCCTTTCGTTAACCATTTACATTGCCGATGGCCACCACCGCTACGAAACGGCGGTGCAATATGCTGCGGAGATGGGGGAAAAAGGCCTCCACGGGTATGATATAACCATGATGACCCTGGTAGCCTTACAGGACCCGGGTCTACTGGTCCTGCCAACCCACCGTCTGGTGCATAATCTTCCCCACTTCCAGCCCGAGTTCCTGCTAACGAAAATATCTGATCATTTTATAATCCGGGAGGTTCAGCTGCCATCCCAACCGTGCCGTGACGTGGCACTGGACCGGGTACTGACTGACATGCAGGCGGCGGAAAACCCCACTTTGGCCATGTATGCCGGCAGTTCCACCCTGCACCTGTTATCATTGAAACCTGGTGTCCAGGTTGCCGACTTCTGCCCTCCCAGCCGCTCCAAGGCATGGACAGACCTGGATGTCACCCTATTACATACAATGATTCTGGAAATGCATCTGGGCATCGGTACTACCCAACGGGCCAATGAAACGAATCTTACCTACACCAGAGACACAGGGTTAGCTCTGGCCAGGGTAGATGACAACACTGCACAGTTGGCCTTCTTCCTGAACCCCACTAAGGTTTCCCAGGTGATTGATGTCTCCAGTGCCGGCGATAAAATGCCCCAAAAATCCACCTACTTTTATCCCAAGCTAGTTACCGGCTTGACCATCAACCCCCTTGGCTAGCAAGTCACGGCATTTTGGTAATGTTGGACCTGAATGCCGTCGGGTAAAAACCCGATACAGATAATATCAATGCGGTAATCACCAACTGGATGTTTTTGCACATAATGGTTGACCAGGTTGACCAGCTTACGCTTTTTTCTGTGTCTGACAGATTGGGCAGCCAGTTCTAAATGGGGGTAATTGGTACTGCGGACCTCCACGAACACGGTGGCATGCCCGTCCCGGGCGATGATGTCGATCTCGCCTAACCGGCAGCGGTAATTGCGATGGATTATTTTGTAGCCTAGGGACACCAGAAAGGCGACAGCAGCCTCTTCACCTTTGGAACCGGTTTTAATTCTCTCCAATGGACTTCACCCTGCCTGTTTCAATGCAAGGAGGGAGGAACCACCAAGGCTCCTCCCTCCCTTTGTTTTTGCTACGGTGTGAAGAACGTGTTGGCCACGTTCATGGCTAAATCGGTAAATGGTGCGGGGTATATACCAAAGGCAAAGATCATTACCAGGCAAAGTATCAACGCAATCTGCAAGCCACTGGATACCTTGATGGGTTTGGCGTCATCGGCAGGTTTACCGATATACATCACCTTAGCCACAATGAGGTAGTAATACACCGACACCATGCTCATCAGCACGCTAATCAGTGCCAGCCAGACGTATCCCTGATCAATGACCGCGGTGAACAGATAGAACTTGCTGACAAAGCCGGCCAGGGGTGGAATGCCGGCCATGGATAACATGGAAAATAGCAACACGGCGGCCAATAGTGGTGACCGGACAGCTAACCCTGTGTAATCCCTGATCTCATCACTACCGGTTTCATTGTAAAAGGCGATCACCACCATGAAGGCTGCCACGTTGGCAAAAACGTAGAACAGGGTATGGAAAAGCACCGCACCCACCCCTAACTGGGTAAAAGCAACTATTCCAAGCAACAAATACCCTGCCTGCCCAACCCCTGAAAAGGCCAGCAAACGCTTGATGTTTGTTTGTGGAATAGCTACCAGGTTGGCCAGCACCACCGTCAGCACTGTAAGCCCCACGATCATCACATTCCAGTGCACGAACAGGTCGGGCAATGCGATCAGTAGGACACGCATCATGGCTGCGAAGCCAGCTGCTTTGGAGGCCACAGCCAAAAAGGCGGTGACCGGTGTGGGAGCACCTTCATAGATGTCCGGAGCCCAGATGTGGAACGGAACAGCGGAAATCTTGAAGGCAAAACCAGCTACCAGGAACACCAGGCCCAATAGGAGTAGTGGTGACACGCCATCCAGGGCAATTGCGGCCGCAATCTCCGCAATTACAGTTGTCCTGGTCATGCCATACACCAAACTCAAGCCGTACAGCATAATGGCCGAAGACATGGCACCGAGTATGATGTACTTGATCCCAGCTTCGGAGGACTTGGCGTCCCGCAGGCGAAAACAGGTCAGCACACAAAGGCTGATGGTCATCAGTTCCAGCCCGATATAGAGGGTAATCAGGTCACCGGCGCTGGCCATCACCATCATGCCAAGGGTGGCAAACACCATTAAGGAATAATATTCCGCCTGATTATGGCCGTACTTCTCCATAAATTGGTAGGAACCCACGGATACCAAAATGGCTGTCAGCAGGAAAATCTGCTTGAAAAGGGTGCTGAAGGGATCTATGAGGTACATGCCATTTAGAAACTCGGCCTTGGTCCACTGCATGGTTACGGAATACAGTAGGATGGCCACCAGACCAATGGTTGTAAAATAAGCAATTCCCCGGCTTTGGTTCTTGGGAATTAACAGCCCCAAAACCAGTACCACAAGACCAAGGGTGGCCATCAGTATTTCAACGGTTAGTAGGTTGAAATCCATCTGTAACTGGTTCATTTAGAAAATCCCCCCGATCTCGGCAGCCGCGTTAACCTTAGCAATAAGCGGCTCCACACCGACATTGATCACATCAATTAACAGGGAGGGTACCATACCGAAGAGGATCAGTGTAAAGCAGAGCACCACAATGGGAACCAGTTCCACACCCTTAGCATCGCTAAGATGATCCCAACGGGGATCCCTGGGGCCCATAAAGGTACGCTGGATAACCCTCAGCACGTAGATTGCCGTAATAACCACTCCGAAGATGGCCAGGACGGAAAGTACTCTGAAGTGCAGGAAGCCAAACAACACCTGGTCCTTGGTAAAGGATCCGATGAAAATCAGGAACTCCGCCACAAAGTTGTTCAACCCTGGCAGACCAAGGGAGGCCAGACCGCCGATCATGAAACCAACTGCCACCTTGGGCATCTGGTGTGCCAGTCCGGTGAGCACACCGATCTCCCTGGTATGGGCCTTATGATAAACATTACCCACCAGCGCAAAGAAGAGGGCGGTCATGATACCGTGGGCAAACATTTGCGCCACCGCCCCGTCAATGCCAAACAGGTTCAAGGAGGCGATGCCCAGCAGTACATATCCCATGTGACTAACACTGGAATATCCGATGACAAATTTCAGGTCTCGCTGGACCATGGCCACCATGGCGCCATACACAACGTTGACGATACACAGGACCGCGATGAGGGGAGCCCAGTATTTCGCCCCTTCCGGAAAGAAAAACACACCAGCCCGGATCAGACCATAGGCACCAAGCTTCATCAATACACCTGCATGGAGCATGCTTACTGCGGTGGGTGCGGCAACGTGGCCGTCTGGTGACCATAAGTGCATCGGCCACATGGGTACCAGCACGCCAAAGCCAATCAGCATCAGGAAGAATACAGGGATCTGGAAGCTAACGTCATAGGCAACGGTACCGAGGGTAGCGATGTCAAAGGTGGCAAAACCGAGCTTCGCCTTGGCGTACAGGTACATCCAGATAATACCCACCAAGGCAAAGGCACTACCAACCAGCAGGTACAGGGTCAGCTTCATGGCGGCGTATTCCTTGCGGGTAGAGCCCCAGACACCAATTAATACATACATGGGTACCACCGCTACTTCAAAGAAGAAGTAGAAGAAAAATAGGTCGCGGGCGATAAACACTCCGAAAACACCGGTCACTAACAACAACAGGAAGCAGAAAAATTCTTTGGTCCGGTAGTGCATATCCCATGAGGCGAAAACACCGGTGAAGATAACAATGGCGGTTAACAGCACCATGGGTAGGCTCATGCCGTCCACGCCTACGGAATAGGCGATACCGAACTTTTCAACCCACGGGTAATACTCGGTAAACTGCATCCCACCGGCAGCCTTGTCATAACCGACATATGCGATAATGGATAACACCAGGCCCACACCGGTGGCAAGGGCGGCTGTAATTTTAATTAACAGTTCCTCCCGTGCGGGTATGGTCAGAATTACCAACAATCCGGCTAAAGGTGCCAACAGGATAGCGGTGAGAATTGGAAAGTCCATTATATCCCTCCTAACGCCGGCACTGCCATCCACAGCATGATGATCACAACCGCTGCAAAGATCACTAGGGCGTAGTTCTGTAAGCTGCCGGTATGGATAAACCGTAATCTGGCCCCGGCGGCCCTGGTTAAATCACCAATACCATCAAAGATCCCATCCACGATATGCCTATCATTCCAGTTGAATGCCGTGGAAATGTTCAGCATCACCTTGTCAAACAGCCAGAGGTACAGTTCATCGATATAAAACTTGTTGTAAAGCAGGGTATGAATGGGCTGGAACCTTTGTTTCAACGCCTCGGCCGAAATGGACTTCTTACCGTAGATCAGCCACGCCAGGCCAATACCGGCCAGGGCCAATACCGTAGAAGAGATCATAATCATATAGTTTGGCTCCGGCGGATGGGGATACTTGTAATATACATAGGAGAAAAAGCCTGTTTCCACCAGCGGGGAGCCAATAAACCCGCTAAAGATGGAGAAGAAAGCCAGGATTATCAGCGGAATGGTCATGGTCAACGGTGACTCATGGGCATGTTGGCCTTCCGGCTCATCTCCCCAGAACACCACAAAGACCATCCGGAACATGTAGAAGGCGGTCATGAAGGCAACCAGTGAGGCTAAGCCAAACAGGGCATAAGCGCCTTCCGTATAAGCAGCCACCAGAATCTCGTCCTTACTCCAAAAACCGGCCAGGGGAAAGATACCAGCAAGGGCAAGGGCGCCGATGACCGTTGTCCAGGTGGTGATGGGCATGCTTTTACGCAGGCCGCCCATTTCAAAGATGTTTTGCTTGTGAGTGGCGTGGATTACGCTACCAGCGGCAAGGAACATCAGTGCCTTGAAAAAGGCGTGGGTGGTGAGGTGGAACATCCCAGCGGTCAGGCTGCCTACGCCCAAGGCCATGAGCATATAACCCAACTGGCTCATGGTGGAAAAGGCCATGATACGCTTGCAATCATCCTGTACAAGGGCAATGGTTGCTGCGATCAATGCACTCAATCCGCCAACCCAAGCCACTACCAGGGCCACGGTTTCTACACTATGGAATAGTACAAAGCCCCTGGCGACCAGGTAGACACCGGCTGCCACCATGGTGGCGGCGTGAATCAGGGCACTGACTGGAGTGGGGCCTTCCATGGCATCTGGCAACCAAACATGCAAGGGAAATTGGGCTGATTTAGCAATTGGCCCGATAAATACCAGGATCCCTGCTAATGTGAGAAAGGCTACGTTGTCATATTTGGGAATAGCCTTGGCCAGTTCACCGAAGTTAAAGGTGCCAAATACCAGGAAAAGGAAGAAGATGCCCAACATGAAACCGAAATCGCCCCACCGGTTAGTGATAAAAGCCTTTTTATTGGCCTGTACGGCGGAAGGTTTGTGGAAGTAGTAACCGATTAATAGATAGGAACATAGGCCCACCAGTTCCCAGAAGAAAAACATCTGGAAGTAATTATTGGCCACCACCAGGCCCAGCATGGAAGCACTGAACAGAGACAGGTAGCTGAAGAAAACGGAGAAACCAGGATCACCATGCATATAACCCACAGAGTAAATCATTACCAGTAAGGCCACAAAGGTAACCACGAACAGCATGGCTGCTGCCAAAGGGTCGATCAGAATACCTGCTTGGATATTCAAGCCCGGAAGGTCCAGCCAGTTCACAAAATACTCCACCGGCTTTTTCATGGTGGCTCCGCCCTGAATGATTTCCCAGACAATCCCCACCGAAATAATAAAGGAAACTGCCATGGCCGCAATCGCAGTTAAAGCACTGAGCATTTTAAACTGCCTGATCAGGAAGACGATCACCACAAAGGCGACTGCCGGCAGAACCGGTATTAACCAGGCATTTTCAATCATTCTTCACTCACCTACCTTTGTTTAACGTTTTCTACCACTTCAGCCAGTCGAACTCATCAACAAAACTGGTCTGCCGTTCGCGATAGATGTTGATGACAATGGCCAGACCAACTGCCACCTCGGCGGCGGCTACCACAATCACAAATATCGCAAACACTTGTCCGACCAGGGCATCGGGGGTTAGAAAACGGGAAAAGGCTACTAGATTGATGTTAACTGCGTTTAACATCAGCTCGATGCTCATCAGCACCATAATGGCGCTACGCTTGGCCAGGGCGCCCCACAAACCGATACAGAACAGCACAGCGGCCAAGATCAAATAATGTTCGAGGGTAATCATTTGCTATCCTTCACTCCCCTCGCCACGATAATTGCGCCCACCATGGCAACCAGAAGGAGAATAGCCGCAACCTCAAATGGCACCACAAACTTACCTAGCAACAATTCAGCCAGCGGACCCACGGTGGATTCCGGTGCAGCAATGGAGCTGATGGCCCAGCTGGTATTTAGCACCATGTTGCCGATTAGCAGGAATAGCACCGCGGCAATCAGGGCACCGGTCACCTTATAGTTGTTGAAAAGGTTGCTTTCCTGCATATTACCACGCCTGGTCAGCATCACGGCGAAGACCAGGAGGATGGACACAGCACCGGCGTACACCAGCACCTGAACGGCAGCCAGGAAATCAGCCTCCAGAAACAGGTACAACACCGCGTAGCCAATAAAGGATACTATCAGGAACAGGGCACTATGGACGATATTCCTGGCCAAAACCATGGCCAGAGCTGCTGCCACCAACAGCACCGCCACCACCCAAAAAACTACCGGCGATACCAAAACTATCACCCCTTTAGCGCTCTAACAAAGGTAAAGAACGAGTTATTCACTGCCGCTGGCCGCTTCCACCTGGGAAACCTCTGCCTGGTAAAGTTTGTGTAAGGTATCCTCCCGGTGATAACAAGCCAATTCAAAATCCTGTGTCCAGCTCAGAGCATTCTGGGGACATGACTCCACACACAACCCACAGAAAAGGCAGTACTGCATATCCAATGCGTATCCCGTTAACACCCTTTTCTTGTTGGCGTCCCTGACACTCTCAATCTGAATAACCCCGTTTGGACACCAGTTTGCACAGGTACCGCAAGCATTACACCTCACCGCATCCAGGGCCAGCATGCCATGAAACCTCGGTGATAACACTGGTTTTTGCTCCGGGTACTGTTCGGTGACAGCCCGGCCAAAGAAGTGCTTGAGGGTAATGCTTAAACCCTTAACCAAACCCTGTCCGTACAATTCTCTCACCACCCCGGATTAGAATAGCTTAATGGCAATACCTGTCAGCAGAATATTTGCCAGTGACAGCGGCAACAGGAATTTCCAGTTGAACTGCATCATGTGGTCAAGCCGGATGCGCGGCAGTGTCCATTTGAGCCACATAAACAGGAAGATCATGACGTAGACCTTGATTACAAACCACATCCAGGAGGGCAGCCACGGGCCACTGGGGCCGCCTAAGAACAAAGTCACCGCCAGGGCGGAAATGGCGACCATGTTACCGTATTCGGCCAGGAAAAACATGGCATAACGGAAACCGCTGTACTCTGTAAAGGGTCCGGCAATCAGTTCTTGTTCAGCCTCAGGAAGGTCAAAGGGCCCCCGGTTCAACTCGGCGGTGCCGGCAATAAAGTAAATTAGGAAGGCCACCGGCTGCAATACGATAAACCAAACATCCTTCTGGGCAGCCACGATGTCGGACATTTTCAGCGAGCCCGCCAACATTACCACACCAAGCAATGAAAAGACCAGGGGTATCTCATAGGCGATCATCTGGGCAACCACCCGCATGCCGCCCAAGAGTGAGTACTTGTTATTGGAGGCCCAGCCCGCCATCAAAAAACTGATGGTGGCTGTGGAAGAGATGGCAACAAAATAGAAAACACCGATGTTCAAATCGATACTGATCAGGTTGTTGCCGAAGGGAATCACCGCAAACAGCATAATGGTGGGAATTAACACAGTAACAGCGGCAATTTTAAAAACCCATTTATCCGCAGCCACAGGCACGATATCCTCTTTGCCCAACAACTTTAATACATCAGCCACCGTCTGCAACAATCCCCTGGGACCCACCCGGTTTGGGCCCAACCGGTCCTGCATATATGCGGCAACCTTCCGCTCCATGTACACCAACCAAACCACATTGGTTAAAACAAAAAGCAAGATCACAACCACAGAGGCCAGAGCCATGGCCAGGTTGGGCAAGCTGCCAGGCAGTGTTGCGGTTAAAAATCTATTCAATGAAGCCTCCAGGTTTACAAACAAATTTTCCATCTTAATTTTCTCCCCTAACACCCTAAGTTTTGGTTGAAGTAATCCCTTAGCGATCAACTTCACCCAATACGATGTCAATAGAGGCCAGGGTTGCCACGGCATCCTGGATGTTACCGCCCCGGGCAATTTCCGGAAACACGCCTAAATTGACAAAGGATGGGCTATGGATATGGAGGCGGTAGGGTTTACTGGTACCATCACTGACGACATAGAACCCCAGAATACCCTTTGTACCCTCAATTTGGTGATAAACATCGCCCTTGGGTGGACGGATTACCTTAGGTACTTTGGCCATTACCGGCCCCTCCGGAAAACTATCAACGGCCTGCTGCAGGATACGTACACTCTGCCTCATTTCAAGAATACGGATATAGTACCGGTCATAGGTATCCCCGTTTGCACAGGTCGGGATTTCAAAATCAAACCGGTCATAGATGCCATAGGGGGCCGCTTTCCGCAGGTCAAAGGCCACCCCGCTGGCCCTAAGATTTGGACCGGTGACGCCATAGGCAATGGCCGTTTCTGCACTCATGGGTGCCACTCCGATAGATCGTTTCTGCAAAATCTCGTTGCCGGAAATCAGGCCATCATACTCGTCAAAACAGGCCGGCAGATCATTTATGAGCCGCTGCAATTCCGGGAGAAACCCGGGCGGCACATCTTCAGCCACACCGCCAATCCGCATGTAGTTGGTAGTCAAACGGGAACCGCAGACCATGTCAAACAAGTCCAGGATCCTTTCCCGGTCCCGCATACAGTACATCCATCCGGTAGTGCTTGATAAATCGATGGCATAACTGGCAACAAAAATCAAGTGACTGGCTATCCGCTGCAACTCTGCCATGATAATCCTGATATACTCAGCCCGTTCCGGCACCTCGACCCCCATCAGTTTTTCCATGGTTTGGGCATAACCCAGGTTGTTTAACATGGCCCCCAGGTAATCCAGCCGGTCTGTATAGGGCATGAACTGGGTAAAGGTGCGTGTTTCCGCCAGTTTCTCGATCCCCCGGTGGAGGTAACCCACGTGGTTTTCAATGTGGGTAATTTCCTCGCCATCCATGGTTAACACAGCCCGGTAAACACCATGGGTACTAGGATGTTGGGGCCCCATGTTCATGGTAATAGTCTCTGTCCGTGGGGAGTCAGCCCGGAAAACTTCCCTTTCCATAGCTTTTTCCATTAACCACACCTCTGTTGCTCAAAACCCGCCAGATACTTATGACCGGGTCTTGAGAATATAGTCCTTCCGCAGCGGGTGCCCTTGAAAATCTTCAGGGCACAAGATGCGTTTGAGATTGGGATGACCTTCAAAAAAAATACCCATCAGGTCATAGGTCTCCCGTTCCTGCACGTCAGCTGCAGGCCACAGGCCTACCAAAGAAGCTACACGGGGGGAGCCTTTATCCAGCTTAACTTTCACCTTCAGCATCGTGGCATCGGGTATGGCCATTAAATGATAGACCATCTCGAAATTTTCAGGGTAATCCACCGCCGTCAAGTCCGCCAGCATATTAAAGCCCAGTTCCCCTTTGGCTTTTTCCATAACCGGCAAAAGGGCGCTGGCGGCTACCATAACCTGCCCTGCAGTCTCCCCTGCTTCCACCTGGCCGGGGAAAGACTGAACTAACTTTTCAATAATGGGCTGAATTTCCTTAGCCATGTTTTCTCATCCTCGCCACTTTGGGATTCATAACTTTCCGGCGCAATTGCAAAAGTCCATGAATTAAAGCCTCCGGCCGAGGTGGACAGCCGGGCACATAAACATCTACTGGTATGATTGTATCAGCGCCGGGAGTGACATTATAGGAGTCGACAAAGGGGCCACCGCTAATGGCACAACTGCCCATGGCCAACACATACTTCGGTTCAGCCATTTGCTCATAGATACGCTGCACAAGGGGCTCCATCTTTCTGGTAATGGTACCAGCTACAATCATTAGATCCGCTTGACGGGGTGAAGCACGAAACACTTCATAGCCAAACCGTGATAAATCATACCTTGCACCCATAGTGGCCATCATTTCAATGGCACAACAGGCCAGGCCAAAGCTCACGGGCCACAAAGAGTTGGCACGAGCAACATTGAGTACCTGGTCCAAAGTTGCCAGGATAATGTTTTTTTCAACCGCCTCTTCGGCAGACAACTCTCTTACTTCCACTCTAATGCCCCCTCCTTCCACGCATACCACAGGCCTACTGCCAGAATGCCGATGAAGATAAACATTTCTACGAAGGCAAACAGCGGCAGTACCTGGAACTGCACAGCCCATGGATATAGGAAGACAGTTTCGATATCAAAAATCAGGAAAACAAGCGCATAAAGGAAATAACCCACCTTAAACTGTACCCATGTAGGACCTTGGGTCTCCAGACCGCATTCATAGGTATCCAACTTCACACGGCTAGGTTTTTTCGGCCGCACCAACCATGCCGCACCAATGGCAATTATGGGAAAAATTGCGGCTACCAGAAAGAAAACACCTATACCCGCATATTGCTGTAACATTCCTTTCCCCTCCTTTCATTTCCAAAATCGATATTACTTTCACATGGCTTTTGAGCCCATAACAATGATGTTATTCGCCAAAGTCAGTCAAACACCTGCCTAAAACGCAAGCTTTTTGCAAGAGGTTATAAATGTCCCGTTTGGCCATCTGGAGCGTTGGGCTGATGGATGAACTTCCGGATAAATGATTGCCGGTGAATTGCACAGGGCCCCATCCGGCGCAGGGCGTCCAGGTGGTCCGGCGTGGGATACCCCTTGTGGCGGGCAAACCCATAGCCAGGGAACTGCCTGTCCAGGTCTACCATGAGCCGGTCCCTGGTAACCTTGGCCAGAATGGATGCTGCAGCAACGGATATACTAAGACCATCACCCCTTATGAGGGGTAATTGGGTGCAAGATACACCTGGAATCCGCAATGCGTCAATAATAAGGCAGTCCGGCTGGATTGTCAAACTGTGTACGGCCTGTTGCATGGCTTTGAGGGTTGCCTGGAGGATGTTGTCCCGATCGATCACATCCCTTTGGGCAATTCCTATGGCCCACGCAAGGGATTCCTTCTTTATCCTTTCGGCCAAGCCGTTGCGAGTATTTTCCGGCACCAGCTTGGAATCATTAATACCCCCGGCATACCAATCCGCAGGCAAGATCACCGCCGCCGCCACCACCGGGCCAGCTAGAGGGCCCCGGCCAGCCTCATCCACCCCAGCGATAGTCTGGTACCCTTTTAACCACAGGTCCTGTTCATAACGCCAAAGGGCTGCAATCCGCTGCCGCTCGGCGCCTTGCCGTATGATCCGTCTTTCCACCCGTACCAGGATCCTCTGTACACCCTTACGCCTATCTCCCCTCAGGGCCAGGAGAACCTCGTCGGATACTTCTGCCTGGCTCAACAACCACTCCTTCAGTTCTGGTACTGCCATTCGCTTGAAATCAGGCATAGCGGTGTACTCCTCCCCCCCAAGGGAATATTAATTCTTACTGAGGAACACCTTCCCTCCCTAGCTAACCAAAAAAAATTTGCCCCACCAATAGGGGGCCTTTGTTCACTGCATTGCTTTAAAATCTGATATTCTTACGCGGAACACTTACCACCAGCCAGCCAAGAGGTGTCCAGAGCGTTTAATCGCCCATCCATACCAGGTGACAAAACGGCTCCATCCTCCAACCTGGCCTGCACCTGAAACTGGTTCACCAGTATCTCCAGGCCCTCGGCGGTGCGAATTAGTTTCCCTGTTTCGTTTACCAGTGAGTGGATAATCTGGTGACTTTTTTGCCAAGCCTCCATCTGTTGCTGTGATAATGTGCCTTCTGCCAAAAGTATTTTCTCCATCTCTTCCATCATCTTACCTAATTGGTTATTTACTGCAGCATTTTTTTCCACATCTTGCACCAACCCGGACAGAACATCTCCAATGGCCCGGGCTTGATTGAAACTCCTTTCCAGTTCAATGTCTTGCATTTCTAATACCTGGGTGTATTTTCCGGTGGCATGCCAAACACCATCCATTAATTCCACCAGTTCTCCGACCTGTTGAACGGAACGCCGTAAATTTCGGGTGAGCATCGCAGTTTTGCTGCGCACCAGTTCTTCCAGTTCAAACAACAGCCTTTGTGACTCCTGCTCCCGCAAGTTCGCCTCCCTTTCCGCACACCGTTCCGGGGGATCCGTAACAACCAAAAGGGTTAGGTCTTCCACCATTTGGGCAAATTCCGACATCTCATCAGCTAGTTGGCAGCTTTCTTCCCACCAGTACAGCATTCTTGATTTGGTAGTTGATAAACTACCGTTGATGGTTTCAAGCCCTTCCGATGCTTCCCGCTGTACCCGCTGCAACGTCCGAATGGATGCCAGCATTTCGGTATTCACCGAACCCAGTTGGCGCAGCGCCACGCCAATGGTCTCGTGCCCCTCCCGCAGATGCTGCTGGCATGCCAGGCCAGCCTTTAGGATGCCAATCCCCCTGTCCATACCATCGGCTATATGCTGCAGTCCCGCCAGTAATCCTTCCTGCTGGGAACGCCCGCTCCCCAGGGCTTCCCTAATCCGCTCACTGGAGTTGACCAGGGTGCGGACACCATCGCACATAGATTGCACCAAGTGACTAAGGTGGGAGGCCATGGTGTTAAATGATCTGGCCAGCAACCCCATCTCATCCGGCGTGGTTACCGGAACCGGTACAGCAAAATTGCCCACCGCCACCCTTTCCATGCCGGCTTCTAAATTCGCCAGGGGACGTTTAATCAGTTTGATCACAATTAAACGACTAACCAAAACAGCTGTTATTACTACAAAAAGAAAAAGCGGTACTCCCGGCATCGACATCCCCACCCCGGTACCTGTCATGGAATTGAAATATATTACTAAAAACAATAAACTCACGGGGTATACCGCCACCACCGATACCGCTACACCAACTTTACTGGTCAGCCCCAGGCTAGGCCGGTACTTAACCTTATTCGATCTGACCATCCCCAGTTCCTCTCCCTTCCGACCATATCAAGTCACCCACCCGTGTCATGGTGCTGGCAATCCGCCTGGTCGGCAACTCCAGTACCGCAGTACAATCGCGGTATACCGGTAGGAAGCGGTACGGTGGAACCTCCTCCCACACGGCAATCACCCTCCCCTCTGCCGATAGGTAAATCACATCGATACTATATCCCATGAACCAGGTATGTACCCCGTGGCACCGTTCCAGCCAAAGGCCCTGCCCTGCCGTTAAGGGCGGCTGGAACAGGAGTCCCAGCAGCCGCCCGGTAAAACTGGCGGCCAATCTGGTATGGTCAGACAGTAATGTGCCCCTGGTACGGTTTCTAACGACAAATCCCTCCGCCATTCAATCTCCCCTAACGGCTTAATGCCTCAAAGATCTGGATCACCGCCGGTCCCAACAGTACAATAAAAATAGCCGGAAAAATAAAGAAGATCAGTGGTAAGAGCATCTTCACTGGGGCCTTCATGGCCTTTTCTTCAATGATCTGGCGCCGTTTCAGCCGCATGGCGCCGGACTGCTGCCGCAGTACATTGGCTATCCCCAATCCCAGCTGATCCGCCTGCACCACAGCGGTAATAAACATTGACAGTTCATTCACCCCAACCCGGGTGGCCATTTCCCGTAGGGCTTCCCGCCGGGGCTTCCCCATCATAACCGCCTGCAACACCTTTTGGCATTCTTCCGCAAAGGCTCCCTTGGTTTTTTCCGCCACTTTAGCCATGGCGGCGTCAAATCCCAAACCTGCCTCCACACAGGTTGTCAGTAAATCTAGGGCATTGGGCAGGGAACGGCGGATGCATTCCTGCCTGGCGGTAATCTTGCCATGAAGGAACAAATCCGGGGTATACCATCCTAACAAGGCAATCACCACTGCCACACCAAAAACCTTAAGGCTGTCCGAGCCAAGATCACCCCCTAGTCCAAGGGCTGTACCGAATACTAAGACCATTCCGGCGGCTAGCATCCATTTGGCTGCCAGAAACTCCGCCGGTCCCAGTCCCCAGGGTGTACCCGCTCGCTGCAACATCCTCTGCCAGTGTTCCCGCCGTTTGGCTGGCATTCGATCCGAAGTCCAGCCGGACACCATTCGCAAAAGAGGCATGATTATCCTTTCACTAAAGGGCTTATTCAGTTCCTCCCGGAGCGGATAGGCGTTACCAGCCCTTTCCCAGTAATTGAACAGGCGCTGGAGGGTGTCCTGGCGATCGGCACCTAAGACACGAACCACACCGATGGAAAGTAGGGCAACGGCTGCAAAGGTTAGCATTACCGGTAATAACATCCCTTACCTCCCTACATGTCAATGGCCACGATCTTGCGGATGAGCACGATGCCCAATATTTCCGCCAGCACACCAATAGTCAATAACAGGAAACCGATGGGATGGTTAACCAACATCCCGATATAGGCTGGGTTGAAGGCGATTAAAAAGGCGGCCAGTACAAAGGGCAAACAGCCGATAATCAGGCCGGAAATCCGCCCTTGTGCCGTCAGTGTCCGGATTTCCCCCTGCATCCGTTCCCGCTCGGTGATGGTATGCCCGATCTTGTCCAATAGTTCAGCCAGGTTGCCACCCACCTGCCGTTGAATGGACACTGCGGTGATCATTAAGTCCAGTTCCTGGCTCTGCACCCTCCCGGCCAAATGTTGCAAAGCCTCTTCCACCGTCACCCCGAGGGTGATTTCCTTAATGGTACGGGCCATCTCCGTTCCCAACGGATCCGGCATTTCCTTGCTGACCAGTTCCATAGCTTGCAGGAAACCAAACCCCGCCCGTAACGAATTGGCCATAGTGGTTAAGGCTTCTCCCAACTGGCGATCGAAGGCGATCACCCTACTCCGCCGCCGCCGGCTCAAAATAATTGGTGGTATCAACAGCCCAATCAAGGTAACCTGAATCGCCAGGGCTATGTTTTGGGAGGTGACCAGCAATAACAGCCCCGGCACCGCAGCTGTCATGACCCGAAGGCTTATGTATTCATTTACCCGCAGGGGTACATCGGCCTGGGCCAGTTTTCCTTCTACCCTTTGCAGCCATCCGCTGTGCTTGGTGCCCACAGACCAGCGGGGCCGGTTATTTCCCTTTAAGACAGTTTCTTCTTCCCGCCTGAAGGGACGACTGAACAGTTCCAGCCGCCTACCAAGGTCTTTGCGGGAGGATTGGGCCAGTTTAAGGAAGGCCCAGGCTGCCAGTGAAGCCGCAACGAAGACCAGTAAAACCGGTCCTGCAATCCCCATACGCGCCATTAGCCTCCCCTGTACGGACTGAAGATGTGGGCGGGCAAACTGATGCCACACGCTTCCAATCGCTCCATGAACCGCGGCCGCAGCCCTGTAGAGCGAAAGGCCCCAATTACCTTGCCATTATCATCAATACCCCTTTGGTGGAACTGAAAAAGATCCTGTAAGACGATCACTTCGCCCTCCATTCCCTGCACCTCAGTAATGTGGGTAATTTTCCGGCTGCCATCCCGCAGGCGGCTTTGCTGCACAATGAGATCCACCGCCGAGGCTATTTGTTCCCTGATGGCCCGGACGGGCAAATCCATCCCGGCCATCAACACCATTGTCTCCAGCCTGGACAACATATCCCGGGGAGAGTTGGCGTGGCCGGTGGTCAGTGAGCCGTCATGGCCGGTGTTCATGGCCTGTAGCATGTCCAGGGCCTCCCCGCTGCGCACTTCTCCCACCACAATCCTGTCCGGGCGCATCCGCAGAGAGTTTTTGACCAGATGGCGGATGGACACCTCACCCTTTCCTTCCATATTGGCCGGTCGTGTTTCCAGGCGGATAACGTGCTGCTGCCGTAATTGCAGTTCTGCGGCATCTTCGATGGTAATGATCCGTTCTCCACTGGGAATAAATGAGGACAAAATGTTCAGGGTGGTGGTCTTTCCAGAGCCGGTACCCCCTGAAACTACAATGTTTAGGCGGGCCTTGACACAGGCCTCCAGAAACTTGGCCATCTCCTCCGTTAGCGTACCGAACTCCACCAGGTTGTTCACCGTCAAAGGATCCTTGGCAAATTTACGGATGGTGATGCTGGGCCCGTTCAGGGCTAAGGGGGGAATGATGGCATTTACCCTGGATCCATCTGGTAATCTGGCATCCACCATGGGACTGCTCTCATCTATCCGGCGCCCCAATGGAGCTACGATTTTCTCAATGACATGCAGAACGTGGTGGTCATCCCGAAAGGTGACCGGGACCAGTTCCAGTTTGCCCGCCCTTTCCACAAACACCTGCCTCGGCCCATTCACCATAATTTCCGAAACCGATGCATCGTTTAAAAGCGGCTGGATGGGGCCGTAGCCAACGGCCTCTGCAACCACTTCCGCTACCAGGTTGTTCCGGTCGGTTCGTGACAATAGCATTCCTTCGGCGGTTGCAACCTCTCCGACCAAAGTCTCCACCTTTTGTCTGATGGCTTCCCCATCCACTTCCAGGCCTTTACGGTTAGCACGGCCAGCAGGTTGAACAAATTCTTCCACCAGCCGGTGGTGAATCAGTTGTTTCAGATTGGCATGGGGATCCTTGCGGGGAATCGTCTTCAGCATCACCGCTTCCCTTTCCACCGGCCCGGTCTCCCCACCACCAGGCAATTCCACTTCCAACCGCCGGAGCAAGGACATCTTCCCAAGTCCCCCCTTACAAGCTCAAGATCCGCCTAACCAGGCTTTTTTTGGCTACCGTATCCGACTTGGTTTCCCCCCTTACCCACTCCACCAAGCCGGCCAGACTCCTGCTGATCCCGGTATTGGCATGGGCCAGTACAACGGGAATGCCCTTATTCAGACAACCAAGCACCAGGTTGGGATCCCATTCCACCTCCCCCGCTACCGGCAAACCCAAGGCCCGTTCCGCCTCTGCCACGGGAATGGAGGCCGGCAGGACCGGCCCGTTAAACACCGCTGCTGCTTTTGCTTTCAGACCAAGGGACAGTAAAATATCTACCGTAACCCTGGCCGCCTTCAGGGAAGCCAGATCCCGGCCAGCCACCAAGAGGACATAATCTGCCATCTCCATGGCATCCAAGGCGTGATCATTTAGACCCGCAGCACAATCCACCACCAGCCACTGGTTGTGATCACCCAAAGCTTTGAGCACTCGTTTCGCCAATTCCGGTGTAACCAGCTCCGCCTCCTGGGGATTGGGTGGGGCCAACAATGCCTGTAAACCGGAAAAATGCGGAGTCAGGTAACCATCAAGATGTTCGGCGTCCAAATCTTCTTGCACACCGGCCAGCTCCCCCCAATGTCGGATAGGCTTCAGGTTCAGCATCAAACCGATATCCCCAAATTGTAGGTCGAGATCCACCAAGACTACTCGGTCTTTGGCCTGCTGGGCCAACCCAATAGCCAGGTTCGCGGCGATGGTTGTCCTCCCCACCCCGCCCTTAGGACCCACAACTGCCACCATTTTCCGCCTTTTAGGCAACGAACCCGTCCCTGACCCGGTCTGCTCCTGGCGTATCCGCTGCAATTCCACCACCCGCTTGATGGTGGTAACCAGTTCCTCTGCCCCGAAGGGCTTGATCAGATATTCACTGGCTCCCGCCAGCATGGCCTTTTTCAAATACTCATGCTCGCCCTGGATAGATACCATGATGATGGCTGTCTGGGGAACCAGGATAGTAATTCTCTGGGTGGCGGTGATGCCATCCATTCCCGGCATGTTAATATCCATCAAAACCACGTCCGGCTGCAACTGAGCAGCCAGCCGCACCGCTTCCTCCCCGTTGCCAGCCTCACCCACCACCGTGAAATGCCCCTCCAGGCTTAACAGGCGCTGGATTTCGGTACGGGTTTGGGGGATGTCATCCGCGACCAGTATCCGGATTTTACTCACCTCCACTTCCTCCTTTACTGCCCGATGTTCCTCAACCACAAGGCCGGCAGTTCCACCTTATTCTCCGCCACCGCAGGCCGCAGCATCAGTTTTAGCCGGCCCTTTTCCGCCGCCAGGGTGATGGCCTGACCCTCCGCTGGAGTAACCTCCAGGGTTATGGTACCCATTTCCTTCACCGGCTCGGCAGAGCGATCCCGGGCCAGCCATCCCCCAACTGCCAGGACCCGGATATCCTGCACCAGAAGATTGGTCTGGGGTTGCTCCTGCCCGCCCGGACCGGGAATCTCCACTGTGGCCAGCACATCTACGGTGTCACCGGGAACCAGGAATCCCCCGACCCCCATCACCGGATCGGCAGAAAGGGCGATGGCCCTTTTGCCCGGTCTGATGTTGTAGGAAAGACCACGTTTAATGTCATCGGCGTTGACTACCCTGGTCTTTAAAAGCTGTTCCCCTGGCACCAGGCTGGTAGTGGTGATACCACCGAGCACCTCCTTTTTTTCCCTTGCCGCATCGTTATGTACATAGGGTTTAGGCACCTGGATTTCCACCAGCATTTCCGCTGAAAGGCGAGTACGAGCCGGGATCTGTTCCCTGACGGTGATGACACTGATAAACTCCTGTCCGGCCACAGCCTGGCGCTGGACATTCTGAATGTAAACATAGACTGAGCCGGCCGCGACTAGGCCCAAGATGATGGATAGTGCTACCATCAGTTTTGGTTTCATTGCTGCACCTCACTGCACCAGGATAACCCCGCGAAAACCGTAATCACCCAGGGTCGGGTCAGGGCTACCCACCCCCAAATTTGGCACAAAATATCCATAAACCGTGCTTTCATTACCGTTCCCCTCAACCTTGTCCACATGGAAGGGAGCAAAACCAACGATCTCCACTTCCTTGATTTGTTTGATGCTACCGTTGATCTTTTTGAAAATGGGTACTACCAGCAGGTGTTTACAGTTGCGCGAAAAGCTTTCCACACTGCAGTTCAGGCCATCGGGACATGAATCAATCCGGATGTCCAACGCCCTCTTGGTAGGGCCGGACATGTTACCGGTCTCGGTGGCCAGCCGGTCACCCACCCTGAGCACCCCTTTATAGCCGTCACGTAGGTTTTCCTCGTAACGGGAAGCACCAGAACCCCCAATGGACAGGGCACCGTAGTTGCCGGATCCGAGGGGAGACTCATAGGTACCGGCCGGCTGTTTCAGCACATAACGGACACCATCCTTGAGCTGGTGTTCCTCCACCCCAAAGGGAGCCACACCAATGGCGCTGCCCAGGGGTGCGACCATGGCCACCGCCCTAGCAGACACTTCTCCCCAGTTTTGGCCCAAGAACCGTCCGAAAAGCAGTGGCCGTTCCAATTTCGCCCGTACTTCCAGGGTCTTCCCTCCCGGCAGCACCTCAGCCTGCAGATCAGTGATCTGGTTCAGGCTGCCATAGTTTAAAGCGGTTTCCACCGCCCTGCCGGGATGCAAGGGTAGTTCCTGGGCACCAGCCAGACCGGCGGCATCAACGGCCGTAGTCAACCGGGCCCGATCCAGATATAACAGCCCGGCATCCACCACCAGGGCCGCCATACCAAACAGTACCATGGCCGCAACGGCCAGCAAAACAGCGATACCACCCTTTTCATTGCTCGAGGACTGCCGCAACCTGCCTGACATCATGATCCCCCATTACTCCACTCGCATGGTGGTACTGGCTGAAACATGAAAGGTACCGCCCGCCCAGGATGACAAAACCGGCGCATATATAGTCACCTGGTAAGTGGCGGATACCGTTACTTCGGCTCCCCGCTGTCTCTGCCCCGGTGGATTGATTTGCACCACCAGCAGATCGGGGCTCAGCATGGTGGCTGAGTCCATTACCCTCTGGACGATCATAGTATCGGTGCCCCCCAGGGCCGCCACCCGCGCCCCTTCCCGCACCGCATGGGTAACATTCAAATAACTACCGAAAATGCGGCCGCCTTCCACCATACCGAACAACAGCATCACCAGTACCGGTAGCACCAGGGCCAGTTCCACCACCGCCTGACCCCTTTGGCCCAAATCCTTTGTTCTTTTCCTGATCACCATAAGCTCGCCACCAATACACCTACGGCCAGGGCCATACCATAGGGGAGCCCCGGAGCGCCCGGTTCGGGCGCCAGTTGTAGGGCGGTCCGGTCACGGAAACCGGTGGCCAGCATAATCCAGAGCCAACGCCCAACCCGAACCAGGCCAGGTACCAACCGGCTGGTGGCCACCAGCATCACCACTGCCATCACTCCCCCTGCCACCGCCCCTGCCAGCAGGGTTTTAACGGCAAACAGGGGCCCGCTCCATGCCCCCACGGCCGCCAGGAATTTCACATCCCCGGCACCCATGCCGCCTGCGGCGAAGGGGATTAGTAGCAACAAGACTCCGGTTACCAAACCGCCGAAGGCAGTTAGTAGACCGGGTATCCCCCCTTGGTATCCCTGCCATATAATACCGCTGACAATGGCCGGCATTACCACCATGTTGGGTATCCGTCGCCAGCGCCAGTCAGTGTAACAGCAATAAAGACAACCCGCACCCAAGATCCATTCCATACCCATGACACCCCCGTCCCTTCGGGTAGCACGGGACCCTACCCGGCAATCCAAGTAGGGTCCCTTGAATTTAAAGTCCATCTTTAGTTAACCAGGCCTATTGGGCCGTATTCGGATCAGTTCCCTTTAGTCCAGTTACCACATTACCAAAAATAGTTTTTAGTTCGTTTCCCATTGCCACCAACGCACCGATAACCACCACTGCCACCAGGGCTAAAATCAATCCGTATTCCGTCATGCCCTGGCCGCTCTCCTCCCGGACCAGCCGCTGCATCAGGGTTGCCATACTTTTCTTACCTCCCCGTTTGGTATTTCTTGTGGTACAATCATAACACCTTCAGCAAGGAGCTCCCATCCGGCAATGGCCTTATCTTGGGCTGGGAAGATGGTCCTACCCCCCACCCTCCTTAGGACCCAAACAAAAAACCGCCCAGAGTTGGGCGGGTTAGGGATCCACCAGGCGATGCCGGACCGCATACAAGGCGGCCTGGGTACGGTCATTGACATTCAGTTTGCGGAAAATATTGGAGATATGGTTCTTGACTGTCTTTTCACTGATGCAAAGATTATCAGCGATATGTTTGTTGGGCTCCCCCCGGGCGATGTGGATAAGCACTTCCAGTTCCCGCTCCGTTAGTTTTTCCTCCCCACCCTCATCCCGGCGGCGGAGTTGGCCGAACATCTTACTGGTCACTGCTGGGTGGATGACGGAATTACCCGCTGCCACATCACGCACCGCCCGGATCAGGCCCGGTGCCTCAATGTCCTTTAAAACATAACCGGAAACACCCGCCTGAATCAATTCCAACACATAAGCCTCATCATCATGGATGGTCAGTGCAATGATGGAGGCGGCCGGGATTTCCCGGCGGATAGCCTTTGTTGCTTCGATGCCGTTCAACACCGGCATATTGATGTCCATCAGGATGATGCGGGGGCGGTATAGACGGGCCAATTCCACGGCCTGTACCCCGTTGGCCGCTTCTGCCACTACCTGAAAATCGGGTTCCAGTTCCAGGATTTTACGCAATCCTTCCCTGATCAGGGCGTGGTCATCTACAAGCATGATTGAAACCAGCGACATCTCTCTTCACCCCCCTAGCTTTTCACCGGCAACTGGGCAATGATCTGGGTACCCTTACCCAGGGTACTGCGGAGGGATAGTTTTCCCTCCAAAAGCTCCACCCTCTCCCGCATGCCGATTAACCCGTAGCAATCATGTCCTTTCCCCATTTCCTTTTCCACCTGGAAACCGCAACCATTATCCGCAATTAAAATGTTCACCCAGTCATCGGCGAACTCCATTCTAACTTGCACCCTGTTCGCCCGCGAGTGCTTTGCCACATTGGACAACGCTTCCTGAAGGATGCGAAAAAGGGCGATCTCCAGGGTACTTCCCAGCCTTTTCTCCAAACCCACAATGGCCAGATCCACCTCTATACCGGTTCTGTGCTGAAATTCCATGACATAGCGCTTTAAGGCGGGAACAATCCCCAAATCGTCCAACACCATGGGGCGGAGATCGAAAATGATCTTGCGCACTTCCTGCAGGCTGGCCTTGACCATCCCCTTCAGTTCCTGCAACTCCTCCTTGACCTTGCCCGGGTTGAGGTCCATCAATTTCTCACAAACCTCGGCCCGCATCACCAGGTTGGCCATGGACTGAGCCGGGCCATCGTGGATTTCCCGGGCCACCCTTTTTCGCTCCTCCTCCTGGGCCTTGATGATCCTAAGCCCCAGCTGGTATCGCTGCTGCATTTCCTCCAATCTGACACTTAAACCCTGGAGATTACCACTTAAATAGGTAAGGGCTACACCAACATTGGCAACCAAGTCTTCCGCCTTGGTCACCGTTTCATCCAGACGGCGCAAGCTAAATTCCAATTGGTCCCGCCTTAATCTTAACTGTCGTTCCCTTTCCCGCATCAGGCCCAGATTAATCTGTAGATTCCTCGCCTCATCATAGGCTTTTTGCATATCTGCTTCCGAATACCTTTGAAAGTTTTTACTGACCTCCATTAACCGCCGGCGTGCAGACTTCTCCTGTCGTTCCAGCCGATCCACCTCATCAATGGTTTCCAAGGTCTGTTGTTTAACAATGTCCAGCTCTGTTTTCAGCCTATTGCGTTCAATCCTGGCCGACTCTGCTATGTCATAGATCTGCTCTTTGGCCTTTTCCACAGCGGCCACAGTTTCCTTGATCACTTGATCCAGGATATTGGCCTCTATCTCCATGTCCATCCACTCCAGACAGTTTCACCACTTGCCATATTGTTTATAATAATTCAATTCATGGTGTCGATTTCCTGTCCGGTTTGGACTAATTTTCTGGCGGCATCCCATCCATGGTAATTCTACCCAATCGTCCCTGCCTGAATTCCGTCAGAAGTAAAAGACCTGCCCGGGACACGTCCACTGCACCGCCGGGCAACAGACAACCCCTTTTTTGCCCGATCAGTTGCAGGGTCCTGTCACGCTCCGCCTGTGGCGACAGATCATATCGTTTTTGCAGCAGTTCCGGATACTGATCCCATAGCCAGTTGACTAGGCCCTTGACCAGGTCATGGGAGAAAAAACCGGTTTCCGCCACGCCACCCGTGGCGGCCAACCGGAAAGCTGCAGCATGGTCATCCAGTTTTGGCCATAATAACCCTGGGGTATCCAGCAGTTCCACCTGCCCGGGAATCTTGATCCATTGATGCCCCCTAGTAACCCCGGGGCGGTCACCCACTTGAGCTGCCCCCCTACCCACAAGCCTATTGATTAGGGTGGATTTGCCCACATTGGGAATACCCACCACCGCTGCCCGGACTGGCCTGGCCCGGCGACCCTTTTCACGCCACACCTGCAACCGTGGTTCGGCCAGCTGGCGTAAACGTGCCGGAATGGCTTTTACACCGGCTCCTGTTTGCAGGTTAACAGCCAGTACTGGCTGGCCCATTTTATGGTGATAGGCAAGCCAGGCGGTAGTCTTTTGTGCATCCGCCATGTCAATTTTGGTTAGCACTAACAGTACCGGCCGGTCGCCAGCCAAGGCCGCCAGGTCGGGATTCCGGCTGCTAAGGGGCAAACGGGCATCCGCCACCTCCACCACCACATCAACCAGACTCAGCTTGTCCGCTAGCTGTCTCCTAGCTTTGGCCATGTGTCCGGGATACCAGTGGATGTGCACGAGTTTCTCCTCCTAACGTATCAGGCCGATCCGGTTTAAAGGCCAAAAGATCAACACCGCCTTGCCTACAACATGGTTGGCCGGTACAGGGCCCCAAACGCGGCTATCCTGGGAATTGTTCCGGTTGTCCCCCATCATGAAAAAGCTTTCCCCAGGTACCTGTATAGGCCCGAAATCGTTAAATGCCAGTCCTGCCGGCAAATACGGTTCCGGCACCACCTGATTATTAATGATCAGTTCGCCGTTCCTGGCTCCAACTGTCTCTCCCCCCAGACCGACAACCCTTTTAATATAGTCCTTTTGCGGGTCCAAGGGATAGCGGAACACCAACACATCACCACGTCTGGGCTCGGTGAGCCGGTATATAATCTTGTTGACTATAATGCGATCCCCCGGTCGTAAGGTGGGTTCCATGGAACCGGAAGGAATAAAAAAGGGCTGGAAGAGGAATAGCCGAATGAGGGTAGCCAGTACCACGGCGATAATGATGGATTCAAAAAACTCTCCCACTACGGATTTTTTGCCTTCTGCCAACATAATCACCCCATACGATAAAGGGACTGGCATGCCAGTCCCCCCACTTTACCTGTTCACTTCCCTGATGCGGGCAGCTTTGCCCATCCGTTCCCTTAGGTAATAAAGCTTGGCTCTACGCACATGACCCCGCCTTACAACCTCGATTTTTTCAAGCCTGGGAGAATGGACAGGGAAAATTCTTTCCACCCCCACCCCGTAACTCACCCGCCGCACGGTAAATGTCTCCTGCAGGCCGCTACCCCGGCGGCTGATCACCACGCCTTCAAACAGCTGTATCCGTTCACGGGAACCTTCGATTACCTTGACATGTACCCTTACGGTATCACCAGGACGGAAATCCGGCAAGTCCTTCCGCAATTGCTCCGCCTGAATTGCCGATATTAAATCCATGTTTGAAACCTCCTTTCACATCAGACTCTATAATCCCTGACCCGCTTCTTCCTCAAGGAGGGCTACCAACCGGCGATCCTCTTCATCCAGTTGAGCTTTGTCCAGTAATTCCGGTCGGTTCCGTAGGGTGCGGTACAAGGATTGTTTTCTTCTCCACTGCCTAATCAGACGATGGTTGCCGGACAACAAGACTTCCGGTACTGTCATTCCTCTAAAATCCCGGGGTCTAGTGTAGTGGGGGTACTCCAAAAGCCCCCCGGCAAAGGATTCCTCCGAAACGGAATGGGCGTCCCCCAATACACCTGGGATAAGCCGTACCACCGCATCGATAATGACCATTGCCGGCAACTCACCACCCGTTAGCACGTAATCACCGATGGAGATTTCATCGGTGACCAGATGCTGGCGGACCCGGTCATCCACGCCCTCGTAATGACCACAAATCAAAACCAGGTGTCTTTCTTTGGCCAGGTCATGAACCAAGGATTGGGTCAAAACCTTTCCCGCCGGGCTTAACAGGATCACTCTCTTGCCGTCCTGAGTTTGGGAACATACATGTTCCACCGCCCTGAAAATGGGTTCCGGCTTCATTACCATTCCGGCACCGCCGCCAAAGGGGTAATCATCCACACAGCGATGTTTATCCAAGCAGTAATTCCGGATATCCACCGTTTCAACCCGCACCAACCCCCTGGCTAAAGCCCGGCCGATAATGCTCTCCCCTAATGGGCTGTCAAACATGCGAGGAAAAATGGTCAGTACATGGATTAACACCTTAACCAACCTCAATCCCTTAACCCCGGCGGTAATTTGACTATCATCTTCCCCGCAGGCAGGTCAATGGATTTTACCACATCTTTAATGGCCGGAATTAACAGGTCGGGACGATCCTTATGGCGTACTACATAGACATCATTACCACCGGGTGTGAGGACTTCCGCCACTGTGCCCAGGCTTTCCCCGGTATCGGTGTAAACAACCAGCCCGATCATCTGAAAAATATAGTAATGTCCTGGGGGCAGCGGTACTAGTTCCGTGGGGGTTATTTTGAGATAAGCCTGTCTAAGCTTTTCCGCACCATCCTGATCAGAGATCTCTTTGAACTTGATCAGGAACCAACCCTTGTGCCGGCGTACTGTTTCCACCGTCAAGGTTTGTTGTGCCTGTGGCCCTACAATGGCTACCTTCTTCAAGTCAAAAAACCTGTCGGGATAATCCGTGAGGGGTATTACCCTCACCTCCCCCCGGACACCGTGACAGCCAATTACCTGGCCTACTGCCACCAGTTGCGGTAGATCAATGTTCCTGTCCAATTTCCACTACCGCCCGTTTACCCTCTTTGGTGGCCATAGCCTTCACCACCGTGCGGATGGCCTTGGCTATCCTTCCCTGTTTGCCGATCACCTTCCCCATATCCTGCGGCGCGACCCGCAGTTCCAGTACCAGTGAGCGGTCCTTTTCCTTCTCTGTTACAATAACTGCCCGGGGATCATCCACAAGGGCTTTGGCCAATACCTCCACTAGTTCGCGCATCGTAAAACCTCCATGCGCTATTTATTTTTTGGCTTCGGCGAATTTCTCCCAAACACCTGCCCTTTTTAACAGTGATCTGACGGTATCAGAAGGCTGGGCTCCCGTTCCGAGCCACTTGAGAGCCTTTTCCTCGTCAATTTTGATGATCTCGGGGTTTTTTATGGGGTTATAGTAACCTATTTCCTCAATAAACCTACCATCCCTGGGGGAACGGGCATCCGCCACCACCAGCCGGTAGAAGGGGTCCTTTTTTGCACCCATGCGCTTAAGCCTGATCCTGGTTGCCATCCTATCACCTCCTTATAGTATTTAACATTTAATTATTACTTAATCAAAGGGGGTAACCCGAATAGGCCCTTTTTCCCCTTGGATCCCTTTGACACACCAGCCATGTTACCCAGATGGCGCATCAACTTTTTTGATTCCTCAAACTGCTTCAGTAATTTATTGACATCCTGAACCTTGGTGCCGCTGCCGGCGGCAATGCGTTTTTTCCGGCTGCCGTTGATGATTTCCGGGTGCCGTCTTTCTGCGGGAGTCATGGACTGGATGATGGCCTCCGTACGGGAAAGTTCTTTTTCACTGATCTGGAGGCTCTTCAGCTGTTTGCCCATTCCCGGGATCATGCCCAGAATTTCCTCCAGTGGGCCTATGGACTTCATTTGTTGCAATTGCTGCAGGAAATCCTCCAGGGAAAACTGCTGCTGGCGCAGTCTTTTTTCCATTTCCCGGGCTTTATCTGCATCAATGGTGGCCTGCGCCTTTTCAATGAGTGTCAACACATCCCCCATACCCAGAATACGCGAAGCCATCCGGTCCGGGTAAAAGGGTTCCAGAGCATCCAGTTTTTCCCCTGTACCTACAAACTTAATGGGGCAACCGGTCACCGCACGGACCGATAGCGCCGCACCCCCCCGGGTGTCCCCGTCCAGTTTGGTCAGGATCACCCCGTCCAGGCCAAGGGACTGGTGAAACTGTTCCGCTACATTCACCGCATCCTGGCCGGTCATGGCATCCACCACCAGGAGTACCTCCTGTGGTTGGGCAAATCCCTTGATGTCCACCAATTCCTGCATCATCTCACTGTTAATATGCAGGCGCCCGGCGGTGTCGATCAGAATGTAATCATTACCATGCTGCCTGCCATGTTCCATGGCGCCCTTGACAATGTCCAGTGGCTTATGCTGGTCTCCCATGGCAAAGACCGGTATGCCGAGCTTTTCGCCAACAATTTGCAGTTGCCGAATAGCCGCCGGGCGATAGATGTCCGCCGCTACCAGTAGCGGCCGGCGGCCCTGCTTTTTTAGCAACCCGGCCAGCTTACCGGTGGTGGTGGTTTTACCAGCACCCTGCAGACCAACCATCATCACCACCGTGGGAGGTTTACTGCCTATTTTAAGCTTGGCATTACTGCCGCCCATCAGGTTTGTCAATTCCTCATGCACAATCTTGATTACCTGCTGACCGGGAGTCAGGCTGGCAAGCACTTCCTGGCCTACGGCCCTTTCCTTCACCCTGGCTACAAAATCCTTAACTACCTTAAAATTGACATCAGCTTCCAGCAGGGCCACCCGGACTTCCCGCATGGCTTCTGCCACATCTGCTTCGGTGAGTTTTCCCTTTCCCCTTAAGCGTTGAAAGGTCTGCTGCAACCTTTCCGCCAAACCAGCAAAAGCAGCCATGCTCAACCCTCCAGTTCCTCGCCCAATTGCTGGGTCATGGCTGAAATAATTTCCTTCGCCCTGACTAGTCTGTCCTGTACCTGATCGCCCTGCAGTAAATCATACAGTTCTACCAGTAATTGGCGCTGTGCCAGGAACCGGGACAGTAACCCAAGCTTTTCTTCGTATTCTTCCAGAGCCTGTTCAGCCCTTTTCAGGATATCGTGCACCGCCTGCCGGCTGACCCCGTACTCGGTGGCGATTTCCGCAAGGGTCAGATCGTGATTGAAATAGAGATCCACCAGTTCCCGCTGTTTATCGGTCAGCAGTGGACCATAAAAGTCAAAAAGCCAACCGATCCGGGCCACTTTCGGTAGCATGGGCAAACCACCTGTCAAGGACTCATACTTTACACTCTGATAGAATACTATACCAGATGTTCTTTGTCAAGGGAAGTAGCTGTAAGTCTAGCGGCCCGGCGGCGTACCTCCCAGCGGATTCTTTCCACATCAAGGGTTTTTACCTGCCGCCCCTGCATCAAAATACGTCCATTGACTATCACCGTATCCACATCACCGGCTTGAGCGGCATAAACCAGGTGGGCCGGCACATCATGGAGGGGCCAGAGGTGGGGTTGATCCATGTTTACGAAGATCACATCCGCCGCCATCCCAGGAGCCAGGGTACCAACCCTGTGTTGCAAGCCAAGGGCCCTTGCCCCTTGGTTGGTCGCCATGGCCAGAGCCTGGTAGGATGCCAGCACCGTTGGATTTCCGCTGGAGACCTTGTGCAACAGGGCCGCCGTACGCATTTCCTGCAGCATATCCAGGTTGTTGTTGCTGGCGGCTCCATCGGTACCCAACCCTACCACAACACCCGCCTCCAGCATTTTGGGCACCGGCGCCACACCGCTGGCCAGCTTCATATTACTTTCCGGGTTATGGGCCACAGCCACCCCGTGCTGGCGCAGGATTTGGATGTCCTCTGCTGTCACATGGACACAGTGGGCAGCAAGCACTGGCAGGTCGAAGACACCAAGATCCGCCAGGTGGGCCACCGGTGTTTTTCCCCACTGGCTGACAGCCCTTTGCACCTCTCCCTCTGTTTCCGCCACATGGATATGTAATCCCACACCCAGTTTCTCAGCCTTGGCACATACCTGTTTCAGATACTCCGGGGGACAGGTATAGGGAGCATGGGGTCCCAGCATGCAGGTAATCCTACCCTCGGCGGCCCCGTGCCAATCCCTGACTAGGGCCACACCCTCAGCTAGGGCTGCCTGCCCGTTGGGCTGCACCCCAATGAGCCCCCTGGCCAGCAAGGCTCGCAACCCGGACTGCTCCACCGCCTCTGCCACCTTGTCCATGGCAAAATACATATCCGCAAAGGTGGTGGTGCCGGACTGGATCATTTCCAGCATACATAACATGCTGCCCCAGTAAACATCCTCATTTTCCAGCCTGGACTCCAACGGCCAGATTTTTTGCTCCAGCCATTGCATCAGGGGCAGATCATCGGCATACCCCCGTAAAAGGGTCATGGCCCCATGGGTGTGACAGTTGATGAGGCCGGGCATTACAACCATGCCCCTGGCGTCAATTACTTCATCCCATTGCTGATCGGCACCGGCACCTACCGGACCGACAACGGTGATCATGCCGTCTCTGATGCCAAGCTCCCCTGAATAGTAATAATCACCAGGGTGATGGACATCCTTTTCCATGGGTAGTAAAATACAATTCTTTACCAGTGTGGATGGGGACATCCCAGCTCCCTCCCTCAATCCGAATTGTTTTTCACCGGTGATGATGCCCGGAGATACAGAAAATTGTCCTGGTAGGGGGGGCGGATTACCCCCCGGTCTGTAATAATGGCGGTAATCAGGTTGTGAGGGGTGATGTCAAAGGCCGGGTTGAAGACCCTGGCCCCCGGTGGAGCGATAGGCCGCCCACTCAGGCTGGTTACTTCCTCCGCCAGCCTTTCTTCAATGGGAATTTTGGAACCGTCCGGCAGGGTAAAATCAAAGGTGGACAGGGGGGCGGCCACATAAAAGGGAATGCCGTGGTGTTTGGCCAATACCGCTAGGCCATATGTTCCAATCTTGTTGGCTACATCGCCGTTGGCGGTGATGCGGTCTGCTCCCACCAGCACCAAATCCACCTTGCCAAGGGCCATCAGGTAACCAGCCATGTTGTCCGTCACCAGGGTCACCGGAATGCCCTCTTGGTGTAACTCCCATACCGTCAAGCGGGCTCCCTGCAGCAAGGGTCTTGTCTCATCGGCGTAAACATGCACGTTTTTACCGGCTGCATGGGCTGCACGGATAACCCCCAGGGCAGTGCCATACCCCCCGGTGGCGAGGGCACCAGCGTTACAGTGGGTTAAAATATTGGCCCCCGGTGGTACCAGTTCACTACCATAGCAACCAATACGGCGGTTTTGGACGACATCCTCAGACAAAATGTCCAATGCTTCCTGTTCCAGGGCTGCCAACTGTTCCGCCACACTGCTCCCGTCTTCCCTTTGCATCCTTTCCAGCATCCGGTTCAAAGCCCAAAAAAGATTAACCGCCGTCGGCCTGGTTGCCGCCAGTTCCTTGGCCGCACCACGCACCAGTTTTGCAAAATCACCCTTTGGCTCGGACATAAACTCCAGGGCCGCCAGAACCAGCCCAAAGGCGGCAGCCGCCCCGATAGCAGGGGCTCCCCGAACACGCATTTCCGTGATGGCCAACGCCACCTGGCGGTAATCGGAGAAGGTTAGATACTTAACCTCTAGCGGTAGCCTGGTTTGATCCAACAATACCAGTTGCCTATTTTCCCACTTGATAGGTTCCACCAATAATACCCCCTAAAATTTTCCCAGTTCCGCCAAAGCATGGGGACAGGTACAATAGCCCCAGTTACCGCCGTCCAACAATCCCGCCGCCCGATTAAACAGCTCTTTCAACTGGCTTCTGGCCTTTGCCATGGTTTCCAGTACCTCTCCGTGGGTCAGGGGATAGGGAGAAATGCCTGCCGCCCAGTTGGTCACCACTGCCACGGCGGCATAGCAAAGCTCAGCCTCCCTTGCTAGCACTACCTCCGGCACGTTGGTCATCCCCACCACCTCGCCGCCGAGGAGCCTGTACATCCGGATCTCCGCTGGAGTTTCAAAGCGCGGGCCTTCGGTAGCTACATATGTTCCCTTTTCATGCAATGTAGCAAGCCCTCCGGCACTTGCGGCTTCCTGCAGCACCCTGCGTAGACGCGGGCAGTAGGGCTCTGTCATATCCACATGCACCACCCCCGGCCCATCACCTTCAAAAAAGGTCTGGCTCCGGTTTTTTGTAAAATCAATGAACTGGTCCAGCAGCACCATCTGACCGGGCTGCAACTCCTGTTTAAGGGAGCCCACCGATGCGGTTGCCAGCACTTCCCGTACCCCAAGCTCCTTTAGGGCTGAAATGATACCGCGGTAGTTCACCCGGTGGGGAGGTAGCCGGTGATTTTTGCCATGCCGGGCCACGAAAACGGTTTCCACTCCGCCCAGGGTTCCCACCTGGACGGTTATTCCCCCAAAGGGAGTATGCACCTGCTGCTCCCGGGCTCCCAGGTCCTCAAAACCAGTCCCCCCGATAATCCCCAATGTCATACCTGATACCTCCCTACCCTACAAACAAAGTCTCAAACTCACCCGGGCTTCCCTCCCGGTAGCAGTACTGCCAGGGCCACTTATATGACAGGGATGTCAATCGGAAAACAGGACATCGGCAAACTCAGTGGCATCAAAATCGCGAAGATCTTCAATCCTTTCACCCACACCAACCAGTTTGACAGGCAAACCCAGTTCCTGCTTGATGCCAATGATCACACCACCCTTGGCCGTCCCGTCTAATTTGGTCAACACAATGCCTGTTACTCCGACGGCCTGGGTAAACAGTTTGGCCTGGCTGATGGCATTTTGTCCGGTGGTGGCATCTAGGACTAGCAATACCTCATGGGGGGCGGTGGCTAGTTCCCTCTGGATCACCCGGTGCACCTTTTTGATTTCCTCCATCAGGTTCACTTTTGTTTGCAGCCGCCCGGCGGTATCGATGAGCAACACATCCAT
This sequence comes from Firmicutes bacterium UBA2598, assembly GCA_002339345.1. Classification (GTDB taxonomy): domain Bacteria; phylum Bacillota; class PH28-bin88; order PH28-bin88; family PH28-bin88; genus UBA2598. The sequence continues at coordinate 34,792 of DDKM01000030.1, forward strand.
CCCCCTGGCCAGGGCTGACTGCACCGCATCATAGGCAACGGCCGCAGGATCTGCCCCCTCCTTGTGTTTGATGACCGGTACACCAGCCCGCCGCCCCCAGGTTTCCAGTTGTTCGATGGCGGCCGCCCTGAAGGTATCCCCTGCAGCCAGCATTACCCGCTTTCCCTCACCCTTAAAACGGGCGGCCAACTTGCCGAGGGTGGTGGTTTTCCCGGCACCGTTCACCCCGACAATCAGCATCACCGTCAGACCATGGTCAGCCCAAACTATGGGTGCTTGATTACCCACCAGGATGGATGTTATTTCTTCTTTGAGCATTTTCCGCACAGCAAGGGCCTCCCGGATTTTCTCGGACCTGGCCCGCCGGCGAACCCGGTCCGTTAGCATCACTGCTGTGGATACCCCGATATCAGCCTGGAGCAAGATTTCTTCCAACTGGTCAAAAAAGTCATCATCCACCTCACCGTGCCCGGTCACCAGTTCGGTGATTTTGTCCATCAAGTTTTCCCTGGTTTTCGCCAGGCCTTCCTTTAACCGTGCAAAAAGACCAGCCATAACTTCCCCTCCATCCGCCATGCCCCAAAATAAAAGGAGGTTAAGGTCAGCCCTTAACCTGTATATTTTACCATATCCTATAGTTGAATCTCAATGGGCCTGCACAGATTGGTATATTCTTGGGCTATACCGAATTTACGGTTACGGATTTCCGCCTCTTCCTCCTGGGAGTCCGCCCGGAAGAACTGCTGGTTAAGGTCTTCCTCTTCATCAGCCAGTGCAAAGAGGCGATCCTCCACCTCAACCACTGTAGCACCTTTAACCTCCCCGCGTTCATCATGGCCGATGGCGACAATTGGTCTAGCCCACGCACCCGGTCCAGCATTGGCATCACCGGCATGCATGACCCCGCTGCCACCTGGGTGGGTATGTACAATTACCGCATTATAAGGAATTAGATCCCAATACACCTTACGCAGGGACTTTCCGGTAATGTCCACAGCACTGGAGGCCAACAGGCGGGACGGCACATAACCGATACCCCCAACCACCACCCTACCGGCAGCAGTCACCATACCGTTACTGTCCACCTGGCCAATCACAGCCACTTCCCGCCCCTGACCAATCCTCACGGATTGTTCCACAAGCTGGTCTACCATCTCCTTGTCTAGTAGTTGCACCCGAAATCTGGTGAGCCGCATGTTTTTTACAGCATCAAATGACGGCTTACATACCTGTGCATCCACAACCTCTAGCTCCCGGCATAGGTTTAAATATGATAGCTCCAGGTGGTTGGCCTTCCGCAACACCTCTTTTTCCGCTTCCATGGAAACTGCCGCAAGGGTTTCGATCTGGACCCGCTCACTCTCCGTGGCCAGATCAAAATAGTCAGGAACCGGGTACATCACACCGACCCCTGCCAAACCGCTTTTTTTCACACCAATACTGATAATGGGCATGTCAAAAAAGTCGATGCCGGAAACGTCGGTGTTTAAACCGGTTTTACCGGGACGGGTAATGATCAGTATTATTTTTTCCGGCAGGGAAGATATACCCTCGATCAGTGATTTTCCTTTCATGGGGTGTAGCAGGGACAGTAGCTTCCGTACTGGGATGCCTCCCAGCCCTCCGTCCACAATGGATGTCATCTGGGAGACGATCCCCTGGGCATCGGGAAAGCCCCAGCAAGCAGCCTGCCTACCTTGTCCCAGCTGTAATGTGTGGTCAACCATCTTTTCCACGATTGGGCGGGCAATACCACGAAATACCATGTTGGTCCTCCAATACGGCTAGAATTTCGTGGCTATTCTGCCCATGAACATCCCACCCTATGCCGGATGCCCGGACAGTTCTGCAAGTTGCACCGTTACCAGTTTAGACACCCCAGGTTCCTCCATGGTCACACCGTAAAGGGTATCCGCCGCCTCCATGGTACCTTGACGGTGGGAAATAAGAATAAACTGGGTATGTTGCTTTAGCTTGCTCAAGTACCTGGTAAATCGCTCCACATTGGCCTCGTCCAGGGATGCTTCAATTTCATCAAGGATACAAAAGGGACTGGGGCGAGTGTCCAGTAGTGCGAATAACAGGGCGATGGCCGTTAAAGCCCTTTCTCCACCGGACATCAATCCCAAATATTGCAACCTTTTTCCAGGAGGTTGGGCAATGATCTCGATTCCTGTTTCCAGCATATTATCGGGGTCCGTCAACTGCAATTCGGCATGTCCGCCACCGAAGAGTTCCTGAAAGACCCGTCCGAATGATTGGGCCACCGCATCAAAGGCCTGTCTAAAGCGCTGGGCCATCACCCTATCCACCTCACTGATCACTTCCAGGAGGGAGCCTCTGGCCTGCTGCAAGTCGGTTAACTGGCGGGTTAAAAAGCCCAGTCGGTCCTCCAGGCGACGGCACTCATCCATGGCGCCGTGTTGCACTTCGCCCAACTCGGTAATTTCCTGTTGCAACTGCCGGATACGCTGGGAAGCGGAGCCAATACTATGGATTTCTGGTGCCTGCCGAATTGCTTCCTCCAGGTCAATTTTCCAGGTTTCCCGCAGGGTAGCCTGGGCGGCTTCCAATTCTCCTTCCTGTCTGGCCAGGTACACCTCAGCCTGATGCAATTCTTCCCGCAATGAAGCTACAAGCCGCTGGACCTCCTTCAATGAATTATCCAACCCGGATTGTTCTGTGCGCAAGGCAACCAGATGCCGACGGCATTCCACCACCAGGTTTTCCAAAAGGGCCTTTTCCGCCAACCCCTCCTGTAGAGATGCCCTTTGTTCTTGCAAGTGATTTTGCTTTTCCGCAATTGCCCCGGCCAAATCCCGCAGCTCCGCCTCAAGTTGATGCAATACCGTCTTGACCTGCCTTCGGGAACCGGCCAGGCGCTCCAGATCTTGCCTGGCACCAATTTCCTTCTGCACCTGAGCAGCAAGGGCAACTCGGGCCTCAGTGATTTTGGATGCCAGCAAGGCACTGTTTTCCCGGAGTTCCGCCTGGTTTTCCTGGTCGCCACCTAAACACCTTTCCTGTTCCGCAACCTCAAGGGCAAGGGTTTCCGCGCGAGCCAGCAACCTCTGTTCCTCTGCAACAAGCCTGGACAATTCCTCCCCGGTATCTACCAAATCAGCTTCCACCTGCTGAATTTCCGTCGTGGCATGCTGGAGGGCCGCCTGGGACTTCACCAGTTCTTTTTCCCCTTCAACCACCGTTTCCGCCAGGTTTTTAATCTCATCTGACTGTGCTGCCAACCGCTGTTCTTCCGCTAACAGAGATTGTTCTTCCCTTTCCAGTTCCTCCCTCCGGATAGAAATGGTCCGGGCGAGGGATGTTATGGTTTCGTCCAGCTTTTCCACCTCCCGTTTACGGCTGAGAATGCTTCCACCTCGCCGCTTTTGGGTGGACCCGCCTGAAACGGAACCACCTGGGTGGAATACGTCACCATCCAGCGTGACAATTCGCACGGTATAGGCTGTCCGACGTCCAAAGGAAGCACCGGCATCCAGGTTTTCCGCCACAACTACATTGCCCAGGAGGAATTCCAGCACAGGTTTCAGACTTGGTTCACAGTCCACCAGGTCCGCTGCCCTCCCCAGAATGCCCTGATGGTCGTCCATGGCCCTGGCGACAGTCACCGGCAACTGCCTGGGCTGGATGGTATCCAGGGGTAAAAAGGTGGCCCGGCCAAGGTTGTGGCTTTTCAGGTAGTGAATGGCCTGTTTAGCCTCCCATTCCGTTGTGGTTACCACATCTTGTAGGGCAGCGCCCAACACCACCTCCATTGCGGTTTCCAGGGTTTCCGGGACCTGTAACAGATTACCAACCACTCCAATCACGCCGGTAAGGCCGTCCTTCCCCTCGGTAGCAGCCTTGACCACCGCCCTAACCCCTTCATATAGGCCCTCGCCCTGGCGGATCATTTCCGCAGCCATTTCCCTCCTGGACCGCAGTCCTTCCAAATGAGAATATTCCCTTTCCAGCGACTTCCTCTTCTCCACCAGTACCTGCCGGGCTTTGTGCAAATCGTCAAGCCCTTTCTGCCATATCTGTTTCCTGGATTGAATTTGCTCCTGGCAATTGGCGATGCCGCTGATAATGGAGGCAATATCACCCTCCCATATTTCTTTATTGTTGTTCAGTTGCTCCAAGCGCTGGGAGAGACGATCCCATCTTGCCAGGGCAGCCTGCTTCTGTGCCATCACCTGCTTTTGGGCAGTGCGGCAAGTCGCCAGTTCACTACGCTGATCAAACAGTTTTCTCTTGGCCTGTTCGAGACTGGCTTCATGGCCCCTTACCAGTTCCTGGATCTCCTTGGCATCCGCCTCCATCTGCGCAATTTCCCTTTCCGCCAACGCTACCTGTTCCAAAAGCCTGGCATGGTGTTCATGTACCCTTTGCCATTCAATGCTGATTTGCTGATCACGCTGGCGGTTTTCATCCGCTTCCCTTTCCACTCTGCCCTGTCTATCCATTAAACCGGTTAGTTGTTCGGAAACTACCGCTACCTGACCCTCCAGCCGCTCCAGTCGGGTTGTCAGTTCATAAAATTTTTTTTGGACTTCAGCCTCCTGTTCCTCAGCCTGCTGTATCTGGATTTGTCGCTCCAGGAAGTAAGCCTGGATGGCCGTCTCCCTGGTTTCAGCTTCTATCAAAAGGGTACGCTTGTCCTGCACCAGGCTTGTCGCCGAAAGACACCGTTCACGCAGGAGTTGAATATTTCGTACCAGCACCCCCAATTCCAGGGTGGTCATCTCCAATTTCATCCGCCGGTATCGCTCTTCCCGTAGGCTTTCTCGTCGCAACGGTTCCAGTTGGTTTTCCAGTTCCAGAATAAGGTCATTCAAACGATCCAGGTTACCCTGGGTTTCTTCCAGCTTACGTACAGCTTCCCTTTTGCGGTTCCTGTACTTGATGATCCCGGCAGCCTCCTCCACCAAGGCACGCCGTTCCTCCGGTCTTGCACTGAGAACCTCTTCCACCCTGCCTTGACCGATGATGTACAAGGCGTCACGTCCCACGCCGGTGTCGGCAAACAGATCCTGCACATCCCGCAGGCGACAGGGTATTTTGTTAATCAAAAACTCACTTTCACCGGAACGGAACACCCGCCTGGTTACTGTTACCTCGTGGAAATCCAGGGGCAAGACGCCGCGGCTATTGTCAAAGGTGACGGAAACCTCGGCCATTCCAAGGGGACGCCTTTTCTGACTTCCGGCAAAGATGATGTCTTCCAGCCGTGAACCGCGTAAGGACTTAATACTCTGCTCCCCCATCACCCAGCGGAGGGCATCGGCGATATTACTTTTGCCGCTCCCATTGGGGCCAACCACCACCGCCAGACCCGGCCCAAAATCCAGGGAAGTCCTTTCCACAAAGGACTTGAAGCCATACAATTCGATCTTGCGTAGATACATGTGAGCCCCCCTGCACCATTCTAGGCAAAAAGAAACTGCTCAAAGGAGCAGTTTCTTTTGCTGCATAGCCCTTTTTATTTTCAACGCGCTTCCACTATGAACCGGATGGCTGTTCTTTCCTCTCCATCGATGGCAATCTCGGCGAAAGCCGGGATCATAATCAAGTCAATGCCATTGGGTGCCACATAACCCCTGGCAATGGCAATTGCCTTCACTGCCTGGTTCACGGCACCTGCACCTACCGCCTGAATTTCTACCTTACCGCTTTGCCTGAATACTGCAGCTAATGCGCCGGCCACCGCTTTCGGGTTTGACTGTGCTGATACCTTCAGTACCTCCATTGACCTGTTCCTCCTTCTTCAACTTTAAGAGCATCCAGGGCTATAAGCTGAAGATTTCTTCGACAGGGCACGCTCAAATCCTGCCTGCATTTGTGAAATTATACAAATAACAGGCAAGGCTGAACTTATCGGTGGCACTGTCTATTTCTATTCAAATTTCCAAGGGCAATTCTGGCTGCGTTTTGCTCCGCTTCCTTTTTACTCCTGCCAGTGCCTTCTGCTAATAGTTTCCGCTGCAGGAACACCCCAGCCACAAATCTCTTATCATGGTCGGGACCCGACTCGTGCAATATGTGATAGGTTACGTTTTCTTCAAAATCCCTTTGCACAATTTCCTGCAGGTGGGTTTTGAAATCACCGTATTCCCCGGGAACCAGGTGGTCAATCTCCTCACCCAGCAATGTCTGTACAAACTGCCTGGCGGTTTCCAGGCCTGCTGTCAAATACAGTGCCCCGGTAACAGCTTCAAAAACATCCGCCAGAATGGAAGCCCTGTCCCGACCGCCGGTCATTTCTTCACCTTTTCCCAGCAGGAGGAAGCTCCCCAGGTTAATTTGCCTGGCCTTACGGGCTAAAGTGTTTTCGCAAACTACCGTGGCCCGCATTTTGGTAAGGTCTCCTTCCGGGCACTGCGGGAAACGCCGGTAAAGATGTTCTCCAACCAAAAGACCCAGCACAGCATCACCAAGAAATTCCAACCTCTGGTTATGTTCCCCATGCAGGTGCCGGTTTTCAAAAACATAGGTGGGGTGTGTTAGGGCCACATTGATCAAACTAATATCCTCAATGGTAACCCCACAATTGGCCAGCAGTTGTGCCAGGGCGATTTTTCTAGCCTCATCCATGAACTACAGACCTCCAAAGAATTACCCCTCAAATCTTTGCACAATTACGGAAGCATTGTGACCGCCGAACCCAAAGGAATTGGACAACGCCACCCGCACCGTCCTCCTGCGGGCGTTATTGGGCACTACATCCAAATCACAGTCGGGATCGGGATTCTCGTAATTGATGGTAGGAGGAATAATACCATCCCTGATAGCCAACAAACAGGCTGCCAGTTCGATGCCACCCGCCGCACCCAAAAGGTGTCCGGTCATGGATTTTGTTGAACTGATGGCCACCCGGTAAGCATAATCACCAAAAACCTCTTTGATGGCCATGGTTTCAAATTTATCGTTCAAATCCGTGGAGGTCCCATGGGCATTGATATAATCCACCGCCTCTGCCTGGAGGCCTGCGTCCGCCAGAGCCATGGCCATTGCACGGGCTGCGCCGCTGCCGCCTGGTGCCGGTGCAGTCATATGGTAGGCATCGGCAGTACAACCATATCCCACAACTTCGCCATAGATTCGGGCACCCCGGGCCCTGGCATGGTCAAGGGTTTCCAGAATCAGCACCCCAGCACCTTCTCCTAACACAAAGCCGTCCCGGTCACGGTCAAAGGGCCTGCTGGCGCGGCTCGGTTCCTCGTTCCTGGTGGACATCGCCTTCATGGAACAAAAGCCGGCAAAGGCCAGAGGGGTAACAGAGGCTTCCGCTCCACCGGTGACAACCACCTGGGCTCCGCCCCGCTGCAACAGCTTATATGCCTCTCCGATGGCATTGGTGGCAGACGCACAGGCATTTACCACAGTAAAATTGGGTCCCCTCGCCCCAATGTTGATGGAGATTTGACCAGCGGCCATATTGGCTATCATCATGGGTACAAAGAATGGACTGACCCGGTTAGGTCCCTTTTCCAGTAATACCCTGGTCTGATCTTCAAAGGTCTCCATACCACCTATGCCTGTTCCAAACACCACACCTACCTGGTCCAAGTCCACCTTTTGGAGATCCAGGGCCGCATCCTCCACGGCCATCCTGGTACCCGCCACTGCGAACTGGGAAAAACGGTCCATCCGCTTGACTTCTTTGCGCTCAATAAATTCCTCAGGGCTGAAGCCTTTGACCTCACCGGCAATACGGGTGGTCAAATTATCTGCTGGAAAACGGCTAATGGCATCGATGCCGGAAACCCCGTTAATTAACGAAGTCCAAAATGCTTCATTACCGATACCCACCGGGGTAATCAAGCCCAGCCCGGTAACCACGACTCGGTGTACCATTACTTAACCTCCTTGGCGGTGAGCAGCTCAACCTCTTGGATAATCCGGCGAAAGATTTCCTTTACCGGCAAAATTTCCTTGATTCTGGCAACTTGCTGGCCGGAGAAGATCAACCCATGTTCCAGGTCCCCCTGCTGGGCGTTGCATAAAGCTTTTAGAATACAAAAACGCTTGGAACACTTCTTCAAGCAGCTGCTGCACCGAACAGATTCCCTCATGTCCTCATCCAGTTTATTCACGAATACATTGCGGATTGCCCTGCCAGGTAGTCCTACGGGACTATCAATCACCACCAGGTCCTCTTCCCCCGCTGCAACATAAAGGGATTTAAGTTGCGGTGAAGCCCCCGACTCCTCGCTGGCTGCAAAGCGGGTACCCATCTGCACTCCATCGGCTCCCCTTTGCAAGGCATCCAGCACATCCTTGCCGTCAATGATTCCCCCCGCCGCAATGACAGGTATTTGTACTGCCTGGCGAACCTCGGGCAGTACCGTTTTCCATGATAAGGCCGTTCCCAAATGCCCTCCGGCTTCACCACCCTCCAGGATCACAGCCGCAGCTCCCATCCTTTCGGCAAGGGCAGCCAGCCTGGCAGAGGATACAATTGGAACAATGGCCGTCCCGGCTTCCCTGCCCCATCCGAATATGTCGCGGGAAAACCCGGCGCCTGAAACCACAAGATCAATCTTTTCCTCAATAGCTGCCATTACCAGCTGCGCAAACTGTTTAGCGGCAAAAAGGACATTTACGCCAATGATGCCCCTGGTTAGGCTGCGGGCCTTTTTGATCTCTTCCTTCAGCTCCTGGATTGACATGCCGGTACCGGCGATCAGTCCAATCCCACCCTCGTTGGCTACCGCAGCAGCCAAAGGAGCTGTAGAAATGCGGACAGCCATACCCCCTTGAATGATCGGTAGTCTTGCCACCAAGTTATTGATTTTTAATTCCGGCAGCCGCATTAATAATTATCCTCCTTGCCTGCCATTAACCCGGAAAATTTCAAGAAATCCCGTAGATGCCTACGGGACTTCTCCTGGGATTGTTGTCAGTTATTTGCCGGTTTTCTCCTTAATATATTCCACTGCTGCTCCGACAGTTGTCAGCTTTTCAGCATCCTCGTCGGGGATTTCCAAATCAAATTCCTCTTCCAACGCCATAATAAGCTCAACGATATCCAGGGAGTCGGCATTCAGATCCTGAAAAGAGGTTTCCATGGTCACATCCTGTTCTTCCACTCCAAGTTGCTCAATGACTATTTCTTTGATCTTGTTAAAAATGGATGACACTGCTTTTCACCCCCCTCCACTGTGAGAAATTACATAACCATGCCGCCATCAACATGGATGGTTTGCCCCGTAATATAGCTGGCAGCAGGTGACATTAAGAAGGAAACCACTGCTGCAACCTCTTCCGGTTCACCCCATCGTTCCATGGGAATTTGCTTTATAAGCCCCTCCTTGACACTTTCAGGCAGCGATGCAGTCATGTCTGTAGCGATATACCCCGGGGCTACGGCGTTTACCAGTATACCCCGGGAAGCAACCTCTTTAGCCACCGCCTTGGTAAAACCCAGGATGCCAGCCTTTGCCGCCGAATAACTGGCTTGCCCCGCATTGCCGGTAATCCCGACCACCGAAGAGATGTTGACGATACGCCCGGCCCGCTGTTTCAGCATCTGTTTCAGTACCGCCTTGGTGCAGAGATATACTCCCTTTAAATTGGTATCCAGAACCTGGTCCCATTCATCCGGCCGCAGCCGCAGGAGCAAGTTATCTTTGGCGATGCCAGCGTTATTCACCAGACCATCGATGCGACCCCACTGTTCCAGCACCTGCTGGAACATCCTCTCCACCTGTTTGGGATCGGACACATCGGCCTGTACCACAAAGGCCTCTGCACCAGCAGTCTGCACCGCTTGGGCAGTCTGTTGTGCTCCACTGGCATTGCCCGCATAGTTGATGACCACGACGGTACCCGGTGCGGCCAGCCCAATGGCCACCGCTCGGCCGATACCCCGGGAAGCGCCGGTTACTACCATAATTCGGCTGCTATTAGCCATTTTACGCACCCCCTTTGAGGACTGCAATCACTTTTTGCAGCCCTTCGGCATCTCCCGCACTCCAGACAGTTAGATCGCGGTGGATCTTTTTCACCAGCCCGGCCAGTACCGACCCTGGTCCTACCTCTACCACCGTGCCTACCCCATTAGCCATGAGTGTTTTTATACTTTCCTCCCAGCGCACCGGATTATATACCTGTTTGATCAGGTTCTCGCGGATTTCCGCCACAGAACTTGTAATGGACGCTGTGACATTGGCCACCACAGGACATTCAGGTGGTTTAAAACTAATGGAGTGGATGGCCTCGGACAGAGCTTCTGCTGCAGGCTGCATCAACCGACAATGAAAAGGTCCACTTACAGCCAGCCGCACCACCTTTTTGGCACCAGCCTCTTTGGCCAATGCCATGGCCTGCTCCAGACCATTAGCATCCCCCGCCAGCACAATCTGGCCGGGGCAGTTGATATTGGCAGGCTCCACAATACCATGGAAGGAGGCCTTTGCACATACTTCATCCACATCTGCCAGGGACAATCCGAGAATGGCGATCATACCCCCCATACCTGCAGGAAAGGCCTTCTCCATCAACTCTCCCCGCAGGCGGGTAAGGCGTAAGGCATCGGGAAATTCCAACACTCCCGCCGCCACTAGGGCGGTATATTCACCCAGGCTGTGCCCGCCGACAAAGTCCGGCTTAAGACCATGTTGTTCCAGCACTCGTAAAGCCGCCACACTGGTGGTTAGGATAGCCGGCTGGGTGTTGGCTGTCAGGCGTAAATCTTCTTCCGGCCCTTCGAAACACAGCCGGGAGATCTGCCACCCCAATACCTCATCTGCTTCGGCAAATACACTGCCGGCGACATCAAATCCTTCAGCCAAATCCCTGCCCATCCCCACATACTGGGAACCCTGGCCGGGAAACAGGAAAGCCAGCTTGCCCAATTAATCTACCTCCCCAAGATATGCCATTTTTGCAAGTTCCCCATCACTTCTACAGCGCCGGCTATCACCTCAACAATAATATCCCTGGCCGGTTTAATTTCTTGCACCATGGCTGCAATTTGTCCGGCCATAACTGACCCGTACTCCACATCACCGTCCACCACCGCTGCCTTCAGCCTTCCTGTCCCCAGCCGCTCAAATTCCTCCGCCGGGGCAGCCTGTGCCACCAACTGGGCAAACTGGCGGGCCAGCTTGTTTTCAATGATTCTGGCATAATGTCCGCTGTAGCCCGTAACCACAGTATCCCGGTCCTTGGCCTTGATGATCGCTTGTTTATACCTGTGATGGGCTATACATTCGCTGGCACAGACAAACCTGGTGCCCATTTGGACACCAACCGCCCCAAGGGCCAGGGCAGCAGCCAGCCCCCGGCCATCGGCAATACCGCCGGCAGCTATGACGGGCAGGTCAACGGCATCCACCACCTGGGGCACAAGGGCCATGGTGGTGATCTCTCCTACATGGCCGCCACATTCCATTCCCTCGGCTATTATCCCGTCCACCCCCAGTTTCGCCAAGCGCTTGGCCAGGGCGACGGATGCCACTACCGGTAAAACCTTTACTCCGGCTTCCTTCAAAGCAGGAATATGTTTGCCCGGATTGCCGGCACCAGTAGTGATGACCGGCACTCCTTCCTCAATCACCAGATGGATAATCTCTTCCACGAACGGAGAAAGGTAGTAGACATTCACCCCAAATGGATGCTGGGTGGTAGCCTTTACTTTCCGGATTTCCGCCCTCACCACATGGGGTGGTGCATTACCGGCACCGATTATCCCAAGGCCACCGGCGGCAGATACCGCTGCAGCCAATTCTCCAGTGGCCACCCAGGCCATCCCACCTTGAATTATCGGAAACTCAATACCAAGGAGATCGCAGAGCGGTGTTTTGATCACCAAAAACCCCCCGTTTCCCAATATTATCCTTCCGGCCCCATCCACCATCTGACTACACTGGCACCCCAAGTCAATCCAGCACCAAAGGCAACCAGTACCACAATATCACCATTATTAACTTTACCTTCCTGTATAGCCTCGTGAAGGGCCATGGGAATGGAAGCACTGGAAACATTTCCATATCGATCAAGGTTGACGTGCATCTTTTCTGCTGGCAATTCCAGCCTTTTCAGGGAAGCTTCCATGATCCGGATATTGGCCTGGTGGGGTATCAGGTAATCCACATCTTCTTTGGTCAGCCCCGCCCTTTCCAGGGCCTGTACCGAAGCCTCACCCATGGCCCGCACGGCAAATTTAAACACATCACTACCCTGCATATGAATGGTATGGAGATTACTAGCTACAGTTTCTGCACTGGCTGGTAATTTTACCCCTCCCGCCGGCTGGCATAGACTGGGCCCGCCGCTGCCATCGGAACCCAGTACTGCTGATAGAATGCCATAGCCCTCAGGGACTGGACGTAATACCACCGCCCCTGCCCCGTCTCCGAACAGCACACAGGTGCTGCGATCAGTCCAGTTTATGATGCGGCTGAATATTTCCGCCCCGATAACCAGTACCGTATCATACATGCCGGTAGCAATAAATTGCTGGCCAACGGTCATGCCATAAATAAAACCGGTGCAACCGGCCTCAAGATCAAAGGCACCCGCCCGTGAGGCTCCTAGCCGATCCTGCACAATACATGCGGTCGCCGGAAACATCATGTCGGGAGTGACGGTGGCCACAATCACCAGATCCACTTCCTCCGCAGCAACACCAGCATTGGCCAAGGCCTGCCGGCCAGCTTCCACACACATGTCGGAAGTGACCATGCCCGGTTCCACCTGCCGCCGTTCACGGATACCCGTCCGAGTCCATATCCATTCATCACTGGTGTCTACCAGTTTCTCCAAATCGGCATTGGTGACCACTTTAGGGGGCACATACATGCCGGTTCCTACAATGCCAACCGGTCTAAGCATGTTCATGTCCCACTCTCCTCATGGTATGTTTGAGTCAGGTGATCAACAAACTGGTTCTCTACACATCTGACAGCCATCTTAATGGCATTCTTAATGGCCCTCGCCTTGGAACTACCATGGCAGATAATACTTACGCCCTGTACCCCCAAAAGGGGTGCCCCACCATATTCCTCATATTCCAGCTGCCGTTTGATGTTCTTTAAGCTAGGGAGAATCAGGGCTGCCCCCAGGCGGGTCCGGACAGATTGCCCCAACTCCGCCTGGAACATGCCAAAAAGGGAGCTGATCAGACCCTCGCCGAACTTCAAGAGGGAATTCCCCACGAAACCATCACATACGATAACATCCACATTACCCAGCGGAATATCCCTGGCCTCGATATTACCGACAAAGTTCAACCGGCAATCTAAAAGTTGTTTATATGCAGCCAGGGTAAGTTCATTGCCCTTGGTAGCTTCTGTGCCAATATTCAGCAGTCCCACCCGTGGGTTGGCAATCCCCAGCACCGTTGAAGCATAAATACTGCCCATGTGGGCGAATTCCACCAGGTTTCCGGGTTTGCAGTCCACATTGGCCCCCACATCTAACAACAACTTGCCCCCCTTGAGGGTTGGCAACACCGTGGCAATGGCGGGCCGCTGAACATTGTGGATCCGGCCCAAACCTAGGAGAGCCGCTGTCATTTGGGCGCCGGTGCTCCCAGCCGAAACAAGTCCCATGGCCTCTCCTTCCTTGACCAACCTGGTGGCGATGGTAATTGAGGCATCTTTTTTACGCCTTAGCGCGTTGGCGGGCTGTTCGTCCATACCGATAACCTCGCTGGCATGATACACAGCAACCCGACCACCTTCCGGATACCTGGCCAATTCCGCTTCCACTACATCCTTTTTCCCGACAAGGATTACATCGGCTATTTCCTCCCTAACCGCTTGGACCGCGCCTTTAATAATCTCCTGTGGCGCGTAATCTCCCCCCATGGCATCAACAGCAATGCGCATCGGGCTATTCATGCCTCCTCGCCCTTCGGGCTATTGATAACGGAAACCACAAATTGACCCTTGAATACCAGTTCGCTCCCAACCCTGGAACGAACGGACACAAGATAAGTATTCCCCTTTCGCACCTTAATAGTGGCTTTGGCCACCACCCTTTCATGGAGGTAAACCGGACGCTTAAAACGAACTCTGGCACTCCCCGTAAGTACCTCATCGGCATCAATAACCGCCACAGCCAGGGAATTGGCCTGTGCGAACAGGTAATGTCCCCTGGCTACCTTAGATTTAGCCAGCAGCATATCCGGCGTAATGACCAGTACGGACAACCCTGACCTTCCCAGTTCCAGGTCAAGCAACTCACCCACAAGTTCAGTCTCCACCAGACTGCGTACCATTCCAAATCCATCCTGGGCAATATTGCGAACCCGCTGGCGCAGTTCAGGTATACCCAATGCCAACCGATCCAAACGGATTGTTTGGACACTCACATCAAAAACTGCCGCCAATTCTTCATCTGTTAAAAAGGGGTTGATCTCCAATTCGGCTAGAAGCTTGTTCCTTCGCTGTTCCCTGGAAAGTATACACTCCGGCACCGGACATAACCCACCTTGTTCTAGCATCTACTGCTATTACCTGGTTATATGACATAGTATAAACCAGTATTGCCAATTATGCAAGGTAGAGGCAAAAAAAGAACCGGGGAAGATTCCCCGGTCCCGGGCCTTATTTTTCTGAATTAACCACAACCGCCTTGTTCTTATAATAGCCGCATTCCGGGCAAACCCGGTGAAACATTTTCAAGGCGTGACACTGGGGGCAGGATACCAGTCCCGGAGCTACGATCTTCATCCATTCAGATCGGCGCATGTTTTTCCGCGACTTGGACTGCCTACGCTTTGGTACCCCCATTCCAATTCCCCTCCCTTCAGAATCACCTGCAAAGGTTAATTATCCTTAAGCAAA
>DDKM01000089.1 GCA_002339345.1 Firmicutes bacterium UBA2598
TTCTTCCCCTTACTGCCAATCCCCCACTGGCGGAAAAGGGTCAGGGCATATTCTTCAATGGCAGATCCGCCCAAGTCCGGCACGGTGACCACCACCACCTGAGCCCCGCTGGCCCTGTCCAGGGCGGCGCCGATGCGGCGCATGACGGCGGCGTGTTCTCCATCCACCAGGCCGGCCAGATCAACCACATAGGTTTCACCGGCTGGGGCAGCGGGTATCACCGGTTTTCCCTCCACCACACCCGGGACAACGAGACAAAGGAGGGCCAAGCAAGCCACCATCAACACCCGTCCCATCTCCATCCCCTCCCGGCTGCCTTAAAAATTGACCTTGGGCGCCTCCCTGGCCGTTTCCGGTATCTCAAAATAGGGTTTGGGACCAAACCCCATCAGGTTGGCCATGATCACCGTAGGAAAACGGCGGATGCGGGTATTGTACAGCCTTACCACATCATTATAATCCCGCCGGGCAACGGCTATGCGGTTTTCCGTTCCCTCCAGGGCATCCTGCAGCTGCCGGAAATTGAGATCCGCCTTCAGGGCAGGATAGTTTTCCACCACCATCAACAGCCTGGCCAGGGCGCTCCCCATTTCAGCCTCTGCCTGGGCCCGCTCCTCCAGGTTCGCGGCTCCCGCCAGCTTTGCCCGGGCATCGCTCACCGCCTGAAAGACCTCCCTTTCATGGGCGGCATACCCCTTGACCGTCTCCACCAGGTTCGGAATCAGGTCCGCCCGCCGCATCAACTGATTGTCCACCTGTGCCCAGGTGGAATTGACCTGTTCCTCCAGGGAAATCAAGCTGTTGTAACTGCCGAAGGTAAACAGCAGTAAAAGGCCGCCGATGGCCAGCACCCACCAAAATCCCCGCATGGCCTCCCCCTCCCCTCTCTCCATTTTGGTCCACCATTATAGTATATCATGTCTGGGCAATATCCACCAAGGTAAAACGGTGCCCGGCGGCGCCAGCCACGGGCAGAAAAACTCCCGGCGCGCCGGCCGGGAGTACCTGCTGCAGATCACCGGTGGTTCAGGTCATTTCAGGCGCACCGCTGTACCGTAGGCCAGCAGTTCCGCTGCCCCCGCCATGACCTGAGATGTGGTAAAACGCACGTTCACGATGGCATTGGCCCCCTTTGCCTCCGCCTCCTTGACCATCCGCTGGATGGCCATTTGCCGGGCTTCCTCCAGCATTTCGGTATACTCCTTGATCTCCCCTCCGACCAGGGTACGCAGGCCTGCCAGGATGTCCTTGCCCAGGTGTTTAGCCCTGATGGTACTGCCCTTGACCAACCCCAGCACCTCAGCTACCTCATGACCCGGCACCTCCGGCGTGTTGACGATAATCATGGCCTCATTCCTCCTCGTCGGCATCCATATCCCGGGTGTTTTTGGCCGCCTCCGGCCCCCTGGAAAGGGCAATTTCACCGGTGCGGGCAATTTCCACAATCCCGTGTTCCTGCATCACCTTGCACAGGGCGTCAATCTTATCACTTTCACCAGTGGCCTCGATGACCATGGTGGCCTGGTTCACATCCACGATCCGGGCGCGGAAGATATTAACGATATCCACGATATCATGCCTGGTCTCCGGGGTGGCCTTAACCTTGATCAAAGCCATATCTCTGGTGATGGACGGTACTTCGGTGAGATTGGTTACCTTGATGACATCCACCAGCTTGGCCAGTTGTTTCATCACCTGGTCGATGCCGTTTTCATCGCACTCCACCACCATGGTAATACGGGTAATGTTGGGATCTTCCGTCGCTCCGGCAGCAATGCTTTTAATGTTATAGGCCCGGCGGCTGATCAGGCCGGAAACGTGGGAAAGCACCGCCGGACGATCCACCACCAGTAAGGCCAGGGTGTGTTTCACTTGGCTTACCTCCGTTCCTGCTTTTCTAGTATTATCCGTCCAACAGCCCTTCTTGTCAATAAATACCTGCAAGAAGCCTTGCGGAAGCCGGCGGGGTTGTCCATAACCAGAAGAACCGCCATGACGCGCATCTTTTTTGGTTACCGGTAGGAGAATGAGCGGATTGCACGAACACTGCCGGAAGAATCTGTCGTTAAAATTTTTTTAGCGATTTTTTGCATTGACCGAAACTTTTGGGCAAATGCCGTGTCATAAAGGATACAAGGGTTCAATGGCCGGGAGGAGGTCTATGGATGGCAGGACTGGGCGACCTGGAGGAAATATACCTGCAATACGTTGGCCCCATCCGGTCCTACTTGTACAGGTTAAGCGGCAACCACCACCTGGCGGAGGATTTGGTGCAAGAGGTTTTCTACCGGGCCACCCGATCACTTTTGGCCGGCCAGCAGATCCAGTATGTGTCCGCCTGGCTTTACCGGATCGCCCGCAACCTGTACCTGAACCATACCCGGCACCGGGATCACCTGGATAATGCCTGGGTGGAACTAGAGGAAACCCCCTTTACAGGCCAGACATGGGCGGATCCAGACCTGGTCCTCCAACAAAAGGAACTGCACCGGCAGATTATGGAGGCTCTGGGGTGTCTGGCAGAGAAGCAGCGTACCGTCCTGCTGTTAAGGGATTACCACAGTTTGTCTTACGCCGAGATCGCCAGTGTGATGGGGCTTTCCCCCAGTGCGGTAAAAAGTTTATTGTTCCGGGCCCGTCTTACCTTTAGGGCCAACTTCACTACCCCGGAAACCCAGCAGCCGTGCAGAAAGGAGCGAGGCAATTGAACCAGTTGCATTGTGATATAGTCCAAGACCTGTTGGTGGCCTATTTTGATGGCGAGGTTAGCCCGGGAACCCGGTTGGCGATAGAGAAACATCTGACCGGTTGTGCCACCTGTCGGCAATTGTTAAAGGATATGGAGGTGAGTCCTATGGTATTTCAGGGATTGGCCCCCACTCCCCCGCCAGGGGACAGGGAACGGCGTGTGCTGGCGGCGGCCCGGCGCAGGCTGTATGTAATGGCTCTCGGTATATTTCTCATCGCCGCCGGTGTGCTGGGGTTCACCGGATGGGGCCTGTATCAACTGTTCATCACTCCGGATGTGCCGTGGCTAGTGCGCTTGGGGATTGCGGCTCCTGTGGGTGGCGTCCTGCTAATCGTTATGGCCCTGATTGCCGAAAGGCGACAGGATCGGAAGGAGGAAGAAGATGATCTTGGTAAATACTGATAACGTCCCCGGGCGGGAAATCACCACCACCCTCGGCTTGGTGCGGGGCAGTACCATCCGTTCCAAGCATGTGGGGAAAGACCTTCTGGCGGTATTCCGGATGGTAGTGGGCGGTGAAATCAAGGAGTATACGGAAATGCTTGACGAAGCCCGTTCCCAGGCGGTCCAGCGGATGGTACAGGAAGCAGAACGGCTGGGAGCGGATGCGGTGGTAAACTTACGCTTCACCACCTCTCAGGTGATGTCCGGTGCAGCGGAAATACTGGCCTATGGTACGGCGGTAAAACTGAAGTAATATATACCCTAAATGCCTGTACCAAGCGCCATAGACGTGAGCCTCCCCCACTTGCAGAAGTGGGGGCTACCCCCTTTTTATTTGGAAGGTTCTTGTGCCGGGTGAAGATAAAAATGGTAATATTAAAAATATTTAGAGGAAAATTAATTTTGATAAAGAATATACACTCGTGGTCTGACATGCAGAAAAGCAACACTAACTACAGAAAAAGAGGTAGCTAGAAAATGGAAAAAAAACTCATTCAAAAAATGACTGTCCCTGATTTGATTGTCAAGCATATTGAAGAGCTGTTGACTAGCGGAAACTTAAAGCCTGGAGACAAGCTACCCAGTGAACGCGAGTTGATGGAATTGTTTTCCGTCGGCAGAACCTCTGTCAGGGAGGCATTAAAAGCTCTTATAGCTATCGGGGTGGTTGTAAGAAACCGGGAAGGTACTTTTATTGGTGATACATCCAGCCTTTTTCTTAGTCCTGTTACTAAGGAAATTATTCTGCGTAGGAGCAATTTAAGAGAATTGTGGGAAGCTCGCAAGTTACTGGAGGTGGGGCTAGCGGGTCTGGCGGCCGAATCAATAACGGCTGTTGAAATTGATGAGCTGCAAAAAATACTTGCGAACACGGAAAGATTAGTAATCGACGATAGCGATAAATTCATAGAAGCTGATATTGCCTTTCATCATGCCATAGCGGAGGCGGCACAAAATCAAGTACTTATGCAAATTTTCGTTGGGATCAGAGAAATGGTAGAGGAGGCTCAAAGGAAAATTTTGGAGACGGTGCCGGGAGTAAAGCAAAGGGCCTTTCTAGAGCATAAGCGTGTTGTTGAGGCGGTGAAGCAAGGAGATAAGAAGCTAGCAGAGGAAGCTATGCTAGAACATCTAAAACTAGGGCTAGAGTTTATCGACCGGGTAGAATAAGCAAACACTCTGCTGAAATATGCGTCGGAATCCCTTCAACCAGAAAGCTTTTCTGGCACTAAATGGGTTATTTCCCTCGCAATAGGTACCGTAATGTGATCATATTTTATCTTTAGTGGTCTGACATGTAGTATAACTGATATGCATACTTATTGGTTGAACTTAATATAGTACTGACATTAGTCCAATAGGCAAAATTGAATCGAGATCATGCAATTAAAGAAGTGAAAACTGAAAAACTTAGGGGGGATGATTAGAGGGAAAAATTTTATGAGCATTCGCAGTGGACCTAATGAAGGCAACGGGAGGACAGTCAATTATGCGAAAAAATAAAAAAAGATAGGAGGAGAAAAGATTGCAACGGAACAAGTCGTATTTATTGGTTGCCTTGGTGCTAGTATTGGCACTAATACTTACAGCCGGTTGTGGGGGTAACAAGCCTGCTTCTACAAGTGGGAGTGAGGGAAATCAAGGGCAAAGCAAAAACGAAGTAATAAAATTAAAAATCGCCACCGTTTGGCCAACTTCCCTGGCCATTCACCAGGGTATGCCTGTGAGGTGGGCGGAGGAAGTAGCCAGAGCCAGCGGTGGACGACTACAAGTTGAGGTTTATCCCGCAGGTGCCATAGTAGGTGCGGCTGAAGTATTGGATGCTGCCAATGGCGGAACCATAGACGGTTATCATAGTGGTAGTTTCTTCTGGCTTGGTAAGATGCCTGCAGCTCCTTTCTTCACTGCTGTACCCATGACCATGGAGCCCTTTATGCATCTCGTTTGGGTCTATGAGGGCGGCGGCCTGGAGTTATGGCAGAAGATGTATGACCAGGCTGGTTACAACATCAAAGTTATTCCACTGGGTATGCTAAGTCCGGAGGTTTTAGCATGGTCCAAAAAGCCCCTTTCCAAGTACGAGGATTGGCAGGGTTTAAAATACCGGACCGCCGGGTGGTGGGGTGAAATCTTAAGAGAAAACAAGGTGGCGGTGACCACTTTGCCTGCTGCCGAAATTTACCCGTCCATGGAACGGGGGGTTTTGGATGCCGCTGAATTCAGTACACCGGAAAACGATCGCACCTTGAGCTTGTTTGAGGTGGCCGATTATCTTACTGGACCTGGCATACACCAGCCCAGCACATTGCTTTACCTGGGCATAAACAAAAATGTCTGGAACGCTCTGCCAGATGATTTAAAGGGTTTGTTAGAATCCACAGCACGGTCGGTCACCTTGGCCAGTTGGGCCAAGGACATGAGTGAGAGCATGAAAGCAATGGATTTGTTTAAAGAAAAAAATATTGATTTCACTGCATAAACCAC
>DDKM01000086.1 GCA_002339345.1 Firmicutes bacterium UBA2598
CCAACCAACCAACCAACCAACCATTAATAATCCATCACCGGGCCGGGATTACTCCAAAGGAAAGGCGACACCTTTCCAGATCATCGCAGCCTATATACTCGCAAGTGGATTGTGGGTGCTGTTTTCTGACCGGGTGCTGGCAGCGTTAGTCACCGACCCGGCAATCTTTGCCCGCCTGCGGACCGCCCATGGGTTATTTTTTGTTGCCGCCACGGCGTTCATGCTCTACTTGCTGGTCCAGCGCCACAACGCTGCGGAGAGACGGTGGGGGGAGGCGCTGTATCGCGGCCTGGTGCTGGAGCGCGCCGTCCGCTCCATCGACGCAGCCCTGATTCAGGAGAAAAAAGTCGACGATGTCCTGGCGGCGGTTTGCGACAGTGCTGTCAAGGTGGGGCACCGGATGTGCTGGGTGGGGCTAGCCGAACCTGACCACACCGTGCGGCCCGTGGCGACCGGCGGCATCGCTGAGGGTTACCTGGAGGCCATCCGGGTACGGTGGGACGACACGCCGGAAGGGCGCGGCCCTGTGGGCAGGGCCATCCGCACGGGTAAAACCGTGGTTTTTCACGACAGCGACCGGGACCCCGACTTCGCGCCCTGGCGGGAGGAAGCCGGGAAACGCGGATATCGCTCCGTGGTGGCCGTACCCATGAAAGATAACGGCCGGGTGCTGGGAGTGCTGGCGGTATACCACCAGCGCCCCGGTGCCTTTGACCACCACAGTCTTAACGCCCTGGAGTTCCTGGCCCAGCAGGGGAGCATCGCCCTGCTTAGCGCCCGGCGGCGGGAGGCCTATGAACAACTCTACCGGCAAAACCAACTGATCTTGTACGCAGTGGGTGAAGGGATTTACGGCGTGGACCTGCAGGGCAGGGCCACCTTCGTCAACCCGGCGGCGGAAAGGATGCTGGGCTATCAAGCGGCGGAACTGCTCGGGCGGACCATCCACGACATCATCCACCACTCCAGGCCGGACGGTTCTCCTTACCCCAGGGAGGAATGCCGTATATATGCGGCCTTCCGGGACGGGAACACCCATACCGTGACCGACGAAGTCCTCTGGCGGAAGGACGGCACCAGCTTCCCCGTGGAGTATATTAGTACCCCAGTGCGTGAAGGGGAAAAGATCCTGGGGGCGGTGGTCACCTTCAAAGACATCACCGAGCGCAAGCGTTTTGAAGCCCAGCTGGCGCACCTGGCCAACCATGACCCCCTGACCGGCCTTTTTAACCGCCGCCGGTTTCAAGAAGAGTTAAACAGCCACCTGGTGCAGGCGCAGCGTTACCGTGCCGGCGGGGCGCTGTTTTTCCTGGACCTGGACGAGTTCAAGTACGTTAACGACAGCCTGGGCCACCGGGCGGGTGATGCGCTGCTGGTCAGCCTGGCCGGTCTGCTGTGGGACCACTTGCGGGATACCGGCATCCTGGCCCGCCTGGGAGGCGACGAATTTGCCGTCCTCCTGCCCAGTACAGGTACCGAAACTGCGCAGAAAGTGGCCGGGCAACTCCTGGAGGAGATCAGGCGCCACACCCTGGTGGTGGATGGGCATCCCGTCAGGACCACCGCCAGCATCGGTATCGCCATGTATCC
Source organism: Firmicutes bacterium UBA2598 (assembly GCA_002339345.1). Taxonomy (GTDB): domain Bacteria; phylum Bacillota; class PH28-bin88; order PH28-bin88; family PH28-bin88; genus UBA2598. Next base: position 1,591 of record DDKM01000086.1, read on the forward strand.
CCAGCATGGCGCCACGGCGGAAGAATTGCTGGCCCGCGCCGACCTGGCCATGTACCAGGCCAAAGACAACGGGCGTAACGGATACTGCGTCTTTTCGGTGGATCGGCAAACCCACGTGGCGTCACAGCGGGACTGGGAGACCCGCATCCGAGAAGCCTTGGAAAAAGACCTTTTCCTTTTCCATTACCAGCCCATCCTGGACCTGAAGGGGAACCGCATCACCCATTACGAGGCCCTACTGCGCATGGTGGGAGAGGATGGCCGGGTCATCCCGCCGGCCGCCTTTCTCCACGTCGCCGAGCGCTTCGGACTGATCCGGGACATCGACCGGTGGGTGGTACAGCGGGCCATCCGGCAGATTGCCGAACATTGCCGGGCAGGCTGGGACTTGGTGCTGGAGGTCAACATCTCCGGCAAGGCCTTCGACGACCCTGGGCTGCTGGACCTGATCCGGCGGGAACTGGCCACCACCGGCGTCAACCCCTCCAGCCTGGTGCTGGAAATCACCGAAACCGCCGCCATTACCAGCATGAGTGAAGCCCAGCGCTTTATCGGCACCCTCAAGGGCCTGGGCTTCCGGTTTGCCCTGGATGACTTCGGCATCGGCTTTTCCTCCTTCCTTTACTTAAAGCATCTGCCGGTGGACTACCTGAAAATCGACGGCAGCTTTATCCGCGACCTTCCCCGGAGTCTGGTGGACCGGCACCTGGTGAAGGCCATGGTGGAAACAGCCAGGGGATTGCGCAAGCAGACCATCGCCGAGTTCGTGGAGGACGAGCAAACGGTCCACCTGTTGCGGGAGTACGGCGTGGATTACGCCCAGGGCTACCACATCGGCCGCCCGGTGGAAGCCCTTTGCTCTGGCGCTAAGTCAGGCGCGTTGTGAACCCAAACATGGTCCACGGTTTAGCCTCTGACACTCTCCCGCCGAATCGGTTATTATGGCGCCACTAATTTTCCCCATGAACTGGAATTATGCCGATAGATATTTTCTACTCACCTGATCCACAAAACTCGTAATGTCGTCCAAGTTCTTCTTGATAATGGTATATAGAATTTCCGGATCAAGGCGGGCATAATCGTGAACCAATAAATTACGGAACTGGGCCATTTTTTGTAAGGCAGGCAAGTTGCTTTCGGCCAAAACGTGATTTTCTGTGAGAACAGCAAATACGTCCTTGTTGTTTTGGGGTTCGCGGAATTTTTCATCGGCGATGATGTGCCCACCAATGTCCAAGCAGCACTCAATTGCTAAATGTAATGTTCTTTCCACATACCGCCGTAGTTTTTTATCGGCCTTGAATAGCGCCAGGGTTATCTCTGCATTTTCCCGAACGTCATGTAAATCGATCAAGTATTCATGGAGCATCACTAATTTCTGTCTTAGCAGGATTATGTCCACCATATGCTGCCCACCTCACCTCTAATTGTGGATTTGGCCGATTAACGCCTTGTTACGACGTTCCAAAATCGGCTGCAAATCAAAGTACTCACGCCTTGATCTTACCTCGTATGCTACCCGATAGCGGGGATCCTTTTCTAATAAGAGCACACCGTACTTGCGGACCTGGTGCTGCAAAAACAGCGATGACTCCAAAAGATCAACCACATCCACAGGCCGCCCAGAGATATCTTCTAGTTTCCCGGAAATGTCGAGCCGCAAATCAAACCGTTTCATTTTGGACAAGCCTGGAATAAACAAAATGGCGATATCAATATCGCTGTTTCGGTGGTAACGGCCTTTGGCTACCGAGCCAAAAAGGTATGCGGCACTGACCTCCGGTATCTGTTGTAATGCTTCTTTGATTTTTCCAATTACAACTTCCATTCCAATTCACCATACCATGTTTTGATCGCTATTTTGTTTATCATTGTATTATTGTATCATTATATCATTGCTGCTATTTTTTGACAACTTGAGAGTTAAGAGTTACCCTATACCTCAGGTAGTGTTGCCAAAAAGGCCATCCTGGCGACTTCTTTCACCTGGGCTTCCTCTATCACCTGAAACTAAACGGGATTGAACTGGTCGCCTTTGAAATAATAATTTTTGGAAATCGCCATTGACAAATACAGTGTTATTTTGGCATAGTATTTCTAGATGCCCACCGATTAAAGGCTAGGTTGTCGAAAGACAGCGGCGCAAAGCTAAAGGGCCTAAAACCTGCAAGGGGTTATGGCAGCCAGCTACCGAAGGGGGAGGCAATTGGTGTCAGCAAAAAATCTTGCAATCCCTGTGCCGTCCCTGCAGGAGTTAATCGGCGATGATCTATTACCGCAGAAATCCTTTGGGTACCAAGAACGACAAATGCTTGATGATGTGGCAAGGCTGACACAGACGTTAAGGCTACATCACAATGAAACCTTTCAACATTGGTTAAATGTTGCCCGCATAGCTGCTTTTCTTGCCCGTAGGTTGGGTCTTACTCAAACTGAGGTTAAGAAGATCGGTATTGGGGCTCTTTTTCATGATCTGGGCAAGTTGCAGGTTGATGCGTCCATTCTCGCTAAGCCCAGCAAGTTGACATAATGAAGAATGGAAGTTGATCAAAAAACATCCTCAGGAAGGGATGCAATTACCTTCCGTTTGGGTTTTTGACCTGATTCCCTTGATCCTATATCACCATGAAAGAATTGATGGCAGGGGATATATGGGGCTGCCCGGGGATAGAATACCTTTTGAGGCCAAAATTGTTTCAATTGTGGATGTCTTTGATGCCATGTTCTTTTCGAGACCCTACCAGTCGGCACGGTCATTAAGAGAGTTTCGGGAAGAATTTGAAAGGAACAGCGGCCTTCAGTTTGATGCTGAAGTAGTCACTCTAATGATTTCTTTAACTGGTAAAATGGCGGTTAGAATGGGGGCTGGAAATGGGGATGTCCCAGGAACATGGTAAGGATCCCGGTAGGAAGGCAGAAGTATCTATCAGATTGTCGGAATTTGAGATGCCTCCCATGCAGGATGTGCTGTTGGTGGGACGAAGAGCACCGATTGGACCAGGTGCGGCTCGCCGCATGGTAGACGCCCTGTCGCCGGAACAATATGAGATTATTCCAGTTGAGGAGGGACCTGTTGAGGCTTTGGTTGTGCGTAAGTCACTCCTTAATATGATTCCACAGGAAAAACTGCTGCCAATTATTCTTGAAGAGGGGCTGAAGGTGGCAAATGAAACCACTGTGGTAAAGGCTCAGGTTGATATCGTCGTTACAGTTAAGAGGGCGGTAGATTTATGAGCTTAACAGTGGATACGGTGATGAAATATCCAGTGATTACTGCCTGCTCCGATGAAAGCCTGTTGCGAGTTGCGGCCAGGATGGAGCAGTTCGGTGTAGGCGGATTACCGGTAATTGAGAACGGAAAATTGGTGGGAATAATTACTTCCAGGGATGTGCGCCGGAGCCACCCCAATAGGTTGGTTATGGATGCCATGTCCTGTCACCCGGTTACCATCCAAAAAGAGGCCACAATATGGGAAGCTTTTCAATTGATGAGCGACAGGAACGTGGAACGATTACCTGTTCTGAATGGTAAGGACCTTGTGGGTGTGATCACCAGAACCGATTTGCTTCTTGAACTGGGTAAACATACTGATTCGCTAACTGGTCTCTATACTTCAGGTTTTATAAAATATATCGGTGAGCAGTTACTGAACGAAGGTGTCGAGATTACTGTCATGCTCTTTGATCTTAATAATTTTGGGCAGTTCAACAAAGACTATGGGCACGTAATGGGCGACCGCTGCCTTAGGGTATTCAGTCAGGCATTAAGCCAGATGATCTTGCCGGGGAAGGATTACTTATGCCGGTATGGCGGGGATGAGTTTGTTATAATTACCCGTCGCCCCAGGGAAGAAGCTGTTTCATGGGCCGAAACGGTGATGGCGGCAATTGAAAAAGCTTTTTGCGATTACAGGCTTAGTGTTAAAGCCTCTGTGGGAATTACGGGTGGTCGACATAACCAGGAAGTTGCTGCTGCCATCACCCTGGAGCAAATGATAAACTTAGCCAGTCTTATATCCACAGAGGCGAAAAAAGAAGAACGTTTACTGCTTGTTTCCTGCTGAGCAACTTGCGCTATGCACAAATTTGAAGCAAAAACAAGATGGTGGTAGCTTATTGAGTGAGTCTTTGTTGACCACACCACCAATCAGGTAATACAGCGTAGTGGGGATTATTAATGTACGAGAATATCCGACGGCTATGTCGGACTTTTTGTTTTTCCTGCAAAAATCAACAATGGCAGGACTTTCGCCCGGCCATATGGAACCTAACATGTCGAAGTTAAAGGAATGCTGGAGACGCTGGCCATCAAAGGAGTGAAAAAGGGTGTCCGACCCCCGGCTGAAGCCGATTATGGAAATCAGCTACCTGAACGCCCAGAACGTGGGCCGTTACCGGTGTGTGATGCGCTACTTTTATGAACAGCACCAGCGCCTGCGGTACTGGCTGCGGCCGGAGGATGTGTACGACGGGGTATGCCAGTACAACCTGCTGGAGAACTACACCCTCGAGCAGTGCCAGAAGGACCTTGACCAGCTTGTGGAGTGGAAAAACCTGATCCCGCGGCACGATGGGGGCAGGTCCAGCACCATCGAGGAATACCTCCGCAAGAAATTCCGCTACCAGATGACCCCCTATGCGGTGGAAATCGAGCGGATGGTGGCAGGACTGGAGGATATTAGGGGTTATGGGGGTTCCCTGGAACCCACCCTGTTGGAGACCATCGCCGATGCCCTGGTGAAACTGAAAGAATCTGGCGGGGATTTTCCCCCGGGGGAAGCGGAGCATTTATGGAACACCCTTTTTGGCGCCTTTATCAGGCTGACGGAAAACGCGTCCGACTACATTGCCAGCCTACAGAGCACCCGGGCGGAAGAATTGATGATGACGGAGGCTTTTTTGATATACAAGGCCTCCTTGACCCAGTATTTGCAGAACTTTGTCCAGGGCCTGCAGCGGAACGCCTTTCGCATTGAGGGACTGCTGCCGCTGGTTCCGGTGGAAACTGTCCGGCTGTTTTTCCAAAGGGTGATCGCGGACCGAAACCGGATGCCCCAGATTGAGGAACTGCCATCACCGGAGGAATTGATGGAACGGCTACTACGGGAGTGGCAAAGCCTGGTACGCTGGTTTACCGGTGAACAGGGTGATCACAGTGATGTGGCCTTTCTGGAACAGGCCACCAAGGATACCATCGCCAGGGTGGTGCGGTGTGCCTTGCGCATCCAGGAGAAACAGCGCTCCGGTGTTAGCCGCCGGCGGGAACTGGAACACCTGGGACAGTGGTTTTTCTCCCTGTCCTCCATGGAGGAGGCCCACCGGCTGGCGGCCTATGCCTTCGGCTTATACCGTACCCGCCACTTCCATGGTACCGATGACAAGGATACCGATGCGGCGGATGTATCCATGTGGCAGGTGGGGCCCAACATCCGGCCACTGCGGTCCCGCAGCCGCAAGCGCTCGCGGGATGGGGGCACCCAGCCCATCAAGTCCAACCGTGACCAGCAGGATCAGGCCAGGAGGGAATACATGGAACGGTTGCAGGCAGAGACCGCAATGTTCAACTCCCTTGTGGCCCAGGGGCAGGTGGTGATTTCCCAGCTGGGACCGGTCAGTTCAGCCATGCGCCGGCAGTTATTGCACTGGATTGGCCGTTGTCTTACCGGCCAGAACAGGCAGGTGCGGACGGCAGATGGCATCAGGATCACCCTGGTCCCTCCCGCTGAGGGCAGGCGGGCGGTGCTCCACTGTGATGACGGCCAGCTGGATATGCCTGACTACATGCTGGTTTTTGAAGATCTGGCTGGTGACCGGGTGGGCGCCAGGGAAGCGAGAGAGGGAGCCTGATGGGGGGTAACGGTGAACCTTTAGGTGAACGTTTAAAGGAAGAAAGACAGGCCTGTGTCCAGGCCTTACTGAACCGCAACTGGATTACCAAGGCGGAGGACCCGTACCTGTTCCAGGTCATCAAAAACCACTACGAGGATTTACGGGAGTGGTTTCAGGAACACTGCGGCTTTACCTTGCTGGTTACCCGGCAGTTTGCCAAACTGGAAAAGGTGCCGGGCAAGGCCCACAACTGGATGGGTTTTGGGGAGTTTCACCAGCCGCGGGACTATGCCCTGTTTACCTTTTGCCTGTGGTACCTGGAGGGTAAGGGGGAAACGGACCAGTTCCTGTTGACGGATATGGTGCAGGAAATCCGGGAGCATCTCCTGGGTCTGGAGATCCAGTTGGACTGGACCATGTATGAGCACCGCCAGGCAATGGCCCGGGCGCTCAAAAAGTTGCGGGAACTGGGGGTACTGCTGGTGGTGGATGGGGATGAATGGGAATGGGTCCAGGGGGGCGGGGAGAAAAACGTTTTATACGAATGTTCACCCTTGGCCAGGTATGTGCTGCGCCGTTTTCCCCAGGACCTCACCATGTATCACTCCATCCAGGCCCTGGGGGAGGGGAGGTACCCGGACACCCCCGATGGCCAGGTAAAGCGGCGTAAACATCAAATCTACCGGCGGTTGTTGCAGGAGCCGGCGGTTTACGACCGGGAGTGGACGGAAGAGGAAAGGTATTATGTACTCACCCAGCGGCGGACCATCCTGGACCAGCTGGAAAAGGTCTGCGGGCTGGAAGGACAGCGGTACCGGGAGGGGTTGCTGTTCTTTTATCCCCATGTGACAGGGGAGATGGAACTGTTTCCCACCGCCCGGTCCATCTCGGACATCGCCCTCTTGCTGGGTGGGGAAGTGCGCCGCCTGCTGGCCAGGGGGGATGGACCCTTGGAGGTGGATCAGCAGGGGCGGATTTCCCTGTCGTGGGTTGACCTGGAAGGTATTTTATTACGGCTCAGGGAGAGGTACCAGGAGTTGTGGAGCCAGCAGCACCGGCAAGCCACCACCACGGAACTGGCCAGGGAACTGGTGGCCCACCTGGCGGAGTGGGGATTGGCCAGCCATAGGGACCATCATACCATCTGGCTGGAGCCTGCCCTGGCCCGCTGGAACGGGGATTACCAGACCCTGGACGAGGAGGATTAAAACATGGACTCTCGATGGCGCATGGAACGAGCGGGGATCGTGAACTTTTGGTTTTATGATGAGGCGGAATTTGCACTGTCCGATGGACGGTTAATCCTGCGGGGAGCCAACGGTTCCGGCAAGTCGGTGACCATGCAGAGTTTTCTGCCGCTGGTGCTGGATGGCGATAAGCGGCCGTGGAGGCTGGACCCCTTTGGTTCCAGGGACCGCCGCATCGAATATTACCTATTGGGGGATGCCGACAGCGGCATCACGGAACGTACCGGCTACCTGTACCTGGAGTTTTTTCATCCCCGGCAACAGCGGTATTTGACCATCGGCATCGGGTTGAGGGCCAGGCGGAACAACCCCAGTACCGGCTTTTGGGGTTTTGCTGTAACGGACAACCGGCGGGTGGGGCGGGACATTTTCCTGTACGAGCGGGACTACAGCCAGGGCAGGGAAAGCAAAATTCCCCTCTCCAGGTCTGGACTGGAGGAAGTCATTGGTACCGGCGGCTGGGTGGTCACCGAACAGGGAGAGTATAAGAGGCGGGTCAACAAGCTGCTGTTCGGGTACGAGGATCTCCAGTCCTACCAGGAACTCCTTGATCTCCTCATCCAGTTGCGGAGCCCGAAGTTATCCAAGGACTTCAAGCCGTCCACCATTTACGACATCCTTACTGCCGCCCTGCCGGCTCTGCAGGAGGAGGACCTGCGCCCCCTGTCCGAGGTGCTGGAGGATATGGACCAGATCAATGACCGCCTGAACGAGATCGGTATCCACCGGCGGGAGGTGGAGCGGCTGCACCGGGCTTATCATAGCTACAACGAATTCATGCTTTACCAGGAATCCGTAGCCCTGTTACAGGAAAAACGGGTGCGGGAAGAGCATGGGCAACAGGTGGCGAAAAAGGCAGCGGAGATCCAAAGGCTAAACCGGGAGATTGAGGAAAAGCGGGCGGCCCTAACGGAAGCGGAAAGGGAGAGGCAGCGGGCCCAGGATGAGTTGGAGGTGCTGGCCGGGCACCAGGCCCTGGAAAAGGAGCGGGAACTGGCCCGCCTGCAGGATGAGGAACGGATGATTAAAGAGGATCTTCGCAAGGCGGAGCAGCGCCGGTTGGAATGGGAACAAAAGCGGGAAAGGGCAGAGCAGGAAAGGATTAAATATGCTGAGCGCCTGGCAGCCAACCGGCGGGAACAGGTGGAGGTCATCGGGGATATGGAGGTCGCTGCCCGGGAGTGTGAACTGGTGGTGCATGACGTGTATCACCGCCAGTGGGAACGGGAAATCCGGGAGGGTGACGGGCTGTGGCAGGCCTGGCGGCGGGATATTGATGAACAGGAAGGGAAGCTGACGGAGGCTTTCCGCCTGGCCAGGGAAGAAACCAACCTGCGGGTACGCACGGAGGGTGCAGAGCGGGATCTGGATGAAGCCCGTCAATTACGGGATCAACGGGAAGGGGAGGTCCGGCAGGCCGAGGGCCAGTGCGAGCGGGCCCACCAGCAGGTGCAGAACCAGGTCTTTGCGTGGCGAGCCGCCCTTACCCATTTGCTATTGGGCGAACCGGACCTGCAAAGGGTGTTGTATTTATTAACCAGGTTCCCGGAGGTGGATTATCAAGCCATCCGGGGACCGGTGCTGGAATGTTATCAAAAATTGCGGGATGAACTGGCCGCAGAGACCGCATACTGGGATCAGCAGAAAAAACAGCACACCGAAACTAAAGCAGAATTGCACCGGCAGTGGCTGGAATGGCGTAACCAGAAAGAGCCGGAGCCGCCCCGCAGTGAGGCCAGGGAGCGCTCCAGGGCGCGCCGCCGGGAGGCCGGGGAGGCGGGTGCTCCCTTTTACGCTGTTTGTGAGTTTAGGCCGGAGGTGCCGGAGGAGGTCCGGGCCGGTGTGGAGTCTGCCCTGCAACAGGCGGGGCTGCTGGATGCCTGGATCACCCCGACTGGCTGTGCCGGTCTGCCCGGGGAGGAAGAGGAGGTCTGGATTAATCCCGAACCGCAAATTATGGCCCACACCCTGGCAGAGTACCTCTATCCAACCCCGCCGCCGGACAGCGGGTTGACAGCAGCGGTGATTGAGGACCTGCTGTACACCATCCAGTTGGGCGGAGGCCGGGATCAGGCCGGTGCCGGCAATGGGGGCACAGGGGGCTATGTTTCCGGCAAGGGTTCCTTTTGCCTGGGACCCCTGGAGGGCCGGGCCGTTCTGAAGGAAAGGGCGGAATATATCGGGAAGGAAAGCCGCCGCCAGACCAGGTTCAGGGAAATGGCCAGGCTGGAGCAACTGATGGGGGCGGAGGATGAGGCCATTGCAGGGTGTGCGGCCAAACTCCGGGAATTGCAGGACAGGGGGGAACGGCTGCAGGAAGAGGTACAGTCCTTTCCCTCCATTGAACCGCTGCAACAAGCCTACCACCAGCTGGCCAAACACAAGCTGGCCTTTGAAACGGCTGTAGCGGAAGAGCAGCGGAAAAACGAGCGGTTCAGGGAGTTGACCGGCCAGCTGCATGGGGTGCGCAGCCAGCTGCACCAGTACATGGCCGGCTGGTCCATTCCCAAAAATGAGCGGGGGCTGGAGGCCGCTCTGCATCAACTGCGCTCATACCGTCAGTCTTTCAGCGAACTGAAGTCCCTCTGCGCCTCTGCCGAGGCGGACAGGGCGGCCCTGGTTCGGGCGGAGGACAACTGGCAGGAAGCGGCGGAAAAGGTGGAACTGGAAACGGAGGAACTGGAGCAGCTCCGTTCCCGCCACCGCACGGTGAAAAACCAGATGGACACCTACGCCAGGATCCTCCAGGAACTGGGGGTCTACGATCTGCACCGGCAGATGCAGGAGCTGCGGGACCATATCCGGCGGCTGGGCGAACACATTAAGGGCCTGGAAAATGGATTGAATGATCACAGAATTGTCCTCAAGGGTGAGGAAGTCAGACTGGAAGCCATGCAGAGTGAGCTGGCCCAAATTGAAGAACGGTTCCGCCGGGCCTGGGAGGCCTGGACACGGGAATGGAACCGCCGTTTGGTCCCGCAATGGGCGGAGCAGGAAATCCCGGTAAGTGATGAAAGCGCGGTGACCAGGCTTTGCCAGCAGCTGCGGCAGCAATACCGGGCCAGGTATGAAGGAAAAACCGCCACAGCCCTGAAGGACAGGCTGTTTGACGAGTTCTATCAGACCCGCCAAGTTTTGCACGACTATGTGCCGGAGACCCATGGGGAGCCGGAAACGGACAGGATACTGGTGCTGTTCATGCGGGACCGCCAGAACCCCATTACACCCCAGCGTTTGCTGGGCGAGCTGGCGGCGGCGGAAGAGGAGCAGCGGCTGTTATTGAGTGAAAAGGACCGGGAATTGTACGAACAGATCATCATTCACAGTGTGGGTAAGGCCATCAAACAGAGAATTTTTCGGGCGGAGCACTGGGTCAAGCAGATGAACCAGTTGATGCAGGCCCGCCAAACCTCCAGTGGTCTAAGGCTGTTTCTGAAATGGGAACCGAAGGCGCCTACCGGTGAAAGGGATCTGGACACCATGGAACTGGTGAAATTGTTGAAAACAGATCCCCATCTATTAAGGGATGACCAGATAGAAAAGATGATCAGCCATTTCCGTTCCCGCATCACCTGGGCCAAGCAAGCTTCGGAGGAGCGGGACACCCTGCGCCACTGGGTCAACCAGTTGCTGGACTACCGGCAGTGGTTCCAGTTCACCCTTTATTACGAGAAGGGCGAACAGGCCCGCCGGGAGCTGACGGACAGCCGGTTCAACGTTTTAAGTGGTGGGGAGAAGGCCATGGCCATGTATATCCCCCTCTTTGCCGCCACCTATTCCCGCTACAGCGATTCCCGGGCGGACTCCCCCAGGATTATTTCCCTGGATGAGGCCTTTGCCGGGGTGGATGAGGAAAACATGCGGGATATGTTCCAGCTGCTGACCCAGATGGGGTTTGATTACATGATGACCAGCCAATTACTGTGGGGCTGTTATGACACCGTGCCCAGCCTTTCCATCTACGAACTCTACCGGCCGAAGGATGTCAATTATGTCACCCTGATCCGGTACCAGTGGGACGGCGTGCGGCGGCGGATGGTGGATCAGGAGGCGGGATAGGTGGTGAGGATGGAGATGGATGACTGGACCAAAAAGGAAGAAATGCTCCGCTATTTTGACCGGCCGGTGTTCCGCCGCCTGTTCGAGGAAGTAAGGAAGAAATACCAGTCCCTGGGGCGGGTGGGGGGAAAGGTTTTGCTGCCGGAACTGTCGGTGGAGGAACGGGAGACCCTGGGCGGTTTTTTAGGGCAGAACCTTTTGGGCCAAACCGGAGTGGTGGTGGAACTTGCCCGGGTGGAGGCCATTTTGCGGCAAAGCCGTTTTCAGGTAGACCTGGAGTCCTTCCTGGCAGATTATTTTGGGGTACCGATGATTGCCAACGCCGCCAGGGCAGCTGCCGAGACCCAGGAGTGGGAGGATTTTTGTCAAAGCGCGGCCCCCTGGGCCGGTACCCCGGTGACCAGGGAGTGGCTGGACCTGTTGTGCAGCGGCCAGGGTACTGGTTACCGGACCCTGCGGGCCCTGTACCAGGAGGATAAGATGCAGGCCCGGGTGGTCCTTGGCCAGTGCCTGGCGGCCCTTGGACAGCTGCCGGCGGATCACAAGGCGGAGGTGCGCACCCCCGTTTATGCCGCCCGCCTCACCGGCGACCCCCACGCCCTGGATGGGGACACCCCCCTGGGCAGGTTGTTCTTTTATGGCCTGCTCTTTGTCCTGGGAGTTCCTGAAGCTGATTTCACGGCGGAACGGAAACGGGGGGTTTTTCAAATGGCGGGCCTGGCGGAGGATGATGTGTCATCAAATGTGCTGGTGGCCGGTCTGCAGACCTGGCCAGGGGATCCGAGGGCCGACCTCTTTCGGACTGCCCGCGAGACAAGCTCTCCTCTCATCCTGCCCCTGCGTTTTTTTGCCCAGACTACACGGTGGTCCCCGCCCCAAGCCTTATATGTGGTGGAGAATCCTTCGGTGTTCAGCACCATTCTGGATGCCTGGGACTTGCCGGGAATGCCGTCGCTGGTTTGTACCAGCGGCCAGCCCAGTGTGGCGGCCATCAGGCTGCTGGACGAGATGGTCCATGCCGGTGCCCGGATCTATTACAGTGGTGACTTTGACGTGAAGGGCTTGGAGATGGGTGTGGCCCTTTTTGAGCGCTACGGGCATGCCTTTCAACCCTGGTTTTTTGACACCGGGAGCTACTTGAGGGTTTCCACCGGTGTCCCCCTTACCCCGGAACAGGTCCGCCGCCTGTCCACTCTCCAGGTGCCCTGGGACCCCCAGTTGCCGCAGGCCATAGTTCGCCAGGGGCTGATTGTGTACCAGGAACTGCTGGTTGAAGACCTGATCAAAGATACCCGGTCTTGCCCAAATATGTCGAAAAACCATTTCCATAAAGGTGGTGGAATTGATGGCCGGTAATAAAAAGGTCCTGGTGATCGACGATTCTATTATTATCCGCCTGGAGGTCAGGCGCATCCTGGAAACCTACGGGGTACAAGTGCTGGAACTGGACAATGTTGAAGACTTCTTTCGCTTTTCCGGGAAATACCGTGACCTGAACCTGATCCTCCTGGATGTTTCACTACCAGGGATGGATGGTCTCACCGCTCTGGAAAAAATGAGGGCGGACAGGTCCTGGGCCTACCTGCCGGTGGTCATGCTGACGGCCCGGTCAGACCGCACTACCGTGGAGAGAGCCCTGCAGACAGGGGCGGTCAACTATATCCGCAAGCCTTTCACCAGGGAAATACTGCTGGAACGAGTGGAAAAGGTGCTGGGCCCCCTGGTCCCACCCGATGGTGACAAGGATGTACACCCAATGGACTTGGATACCCAGCTGGGCCTGGAGGTCCAAAGGGCCAAGCGGGGCGGTACCCCCCTTTCTCTACTGGAAATTAAGGTTCCCAAGGAAATGAGACACCTATCCAGGCTCCCGGAAGTGGTGGCGCTCCGGGACAAGGTACGACAGCAAGTGCGGGAGATTGATTCAGTCTATATTACCAGGGACCGTAACCTGGTGCTGGTCCTGCCGCTCACGCCGGCACAGGGAGCGCAGGTGGTTATGAAAAAGATCGCTCCGTGCCTCATGGTAGCGGAAGATCAGGTGATGGAGATGGTAGCGGTTACCTTCCCCGATGATGGGGCTGAAGCCAAGGATTTGTTAAAGGCGCTGCAGGTCAAGGGCAAAAAAGGCTAGTAGCAATAATTTGGAATGTGTTCAGGCCGCACTGTATTTGGGTAAACGCTCAAGAAACACTGAAAATGGCTCTTCTTGCAGGGAATTCCTGTGATTTGCAAGAAATTACCTCCCCTGGGAGGTGATAAATGATGCAATGCAGTCCTGTTAAGGTAGCCTTTCTGCCCCGGGCCCGGTTTGCCCGGCTCTATTACCTGCACCGCCAGTTCCTGTCCGGCGTCTATCCCAACGTGCCCCGGCTGGCCAGGGAGATGGAGGTGCAACCGCGGACGGTGGAACGGGACATCGAGTATATGCGGGACCGGCTGGGTGCCCCAATCACCTACTGCCATAAGCGAAAGGGTTATTATTACGAGAATACTGGGTTTCAACTACCGCCCCTCCGGCTGACGGAAGGTGAACTGGTGGCCCTGTTCCTCGGGCAGAAACTATTGGCCCAGTGTGCCGGCACCCCCCTGGAGGAACCTGTTCGCAGTGCCATGGAAAAGGTGGTCACCCTCCTGCCGGAAGGTGTCACCGTCGACCCGGAAGTGCTGGATCAATCCATTTCCTTTGATATGGAACCCCTACGGGGGGATGAACAGCTGGTGGCCCGGGTTTACAGCCACCTGGCGGCCGCCGTGGAAACCCGCCACACCGTTTGGATCAGTTATTACAGCGCCACCCGGGATGAAATTAATGAACGCCATGTGGATCCATACCACCTGCGATACTACCGTGGGGCGTGGTATTTAATCGCCTTCTGCCACTGGCGGCAGGCCATCCGGATTTTTGCCCTGGACCGTATCAGATCCATCACAGAGACTGACCGAACCTTTACTTACCAGCCCGGGTTTTCCCTGGCGGATTTCCTGGGTACCGCCTTTGGCATCGAGATGGGTGACGAACCCCACGAGGTATCCATTCGCTTTAGCAGGCACCAGTCCCGCTGGGTACGGGAACGGCAATGGCACCCTACCCAGAGGTTGGAGCCCCAGCCTGATGGTTCCCTTATCCTGCACATGACCGTCAGTGGCTTGGGGGAGGTCAAGCGCTGGGTACTGGGTTTTGGCAGCCACGCAGAAGTGCTTACCCCGGAGAGCTTGCGGCAGGAGATCATCCGGGAATTGATTGGGGTTACAGAACAGTACAAGTCAGGGAAATAGTGGTTGCCGGAAGATGTTGTATCGCCATCCCTATTGTGCATTTCTTCCGGCATTTGGAAAACTGCATTCAAAGCTCGAAAGGGTGAAGTCGAACTTTGGCTGCTGTATTGCCGAAGTGATCCCAGTACAAAGGGCAAAGGTTATGGACATGTGTAGTTCCCGACAGTCTTGGAACGGAAAGCTATGAGGTGGCCCTGGAAGGGTGTGCCTCATTTTTCTTTGAAGGGGTATCTCTTTTCTTTCCCCATAAGAACACCTGTTCCCGTCAGCCTTTGACGGGGTGCCTGTGTTAAGGTGAAACTGGAAACTCCAATGTGGAGATTGAAGGGAAAGGAAATGAGGTGGCATAATGAAAAGGGTTATTGTCGGTGTCCTGTGCCTGGTTTTTGTCCTGCTTTGGTTTTCCACAAATGCGGCCAATGCCAGTCCCGTATGGGTGGAGATGCCCAGGTTCAAGGTAAAGCTCAATGACCAGCTTGTTGACAACGAAAACAGTAAATACCCATTGCTCATTTATAAGGGTATCACTTATTTTCCGATGACCTGGAATTATGCAAGATCTCTTGGGTTAACTACACACTGGGACCCTGCCACCGGTTTTTCCGTCAGCAAAGACCCTAACGCTTCTGCCGTAACTGTTGTCCAAGACTTGGGTACAAGGAATGACATCAATCAAAGATTTGAAGCCGTGTTGCCGGGATTTAATATAAAGGTAAACGGTAAAAGCATCGACAATGGTGCCGAAGAGTATCCTTTACTGGTGGTCAGGGGCATCACTTATTTCCCAATGACATGGCGTTTTGCGGTGGAAGAGTTTGGTTTGGTGACAGCGTGGGACAATGTGGAAGGGTTCAGCATTGAGAGGAACTTTAGCCTTACAACCAACAAGGAAGGGGCAGGTCAGGTCCTTCCCGGCAATACTGTTTATAAGGCCTACAGCCAGGTAACTGTTGTGGCTGTTCCAGATACTGGCTGGAAGTTTTCAAGGTGGCTGGGTGATGTTGCAGATTCTAATAGTAGGGTTACCACAGTATTAATGAATGGTAACAAAAAGGTTACTGCAGTCTTTGAAAGAATCCGGTATACCCTTTCCATTGCAACTGAAGGAATGGGGGAAGTAGTATCATATCCTAACAGTTCCTTTTATGATGTCAATAGTAAAGTAACCGTTACGGCTAAGCCGTCCGTTGGATGGCAGTTTGAGCGATGGATCGGTGATGTGGCCGATCCTCTCAGTGCAACCACTACGATAACTGTTACCCAGAATACCTTGTTAAAGGCTGTGTTCAGACAGCAACCTGCAAAGGTAAAAACGGTTGAGGAAATCGCCAAAGAAGGGAAGGCAGTAGTTCAAGTTGAAACCCTTGATGAACAGGGAATTGTCAAGGGTACCGGTAGTGGTTTCATCGTTACCTCTGATGGGGTGTTAGTCACTAATTATCATGTTATTGACAAAGCATCCAGGGTCCGTATCAAACTTGATACTGGAGTGGTACACGAGGTCATTGGTGTATTGATTTATGATATTAAACAGGACTATGCTGTACTGAGGGTTGGGGCACAGAACCTACCTGTTGTAACATTAGGGTCGTCTACAAATATTGAAACAGGTCAAAAGGTGGTGGCGATAGGGAGTCCTTTCGGACTGCAAAACAGCGTTTCGGACGGCATCATTAGCAGCAAGAGCCGGGTGATTGAAGGGGTGGAAATGATCCAAATGACTACTCCCATATCACCCGGTAGTAGCGGTGGGGCATTGTTTAACATGGAAGGAGAAGTTATTGGTATTACCACGGCAACCCGGGTAGGGGGTCAAAACCTCAATTTAGCCTTGCCGATAGATGTAATCAAAACTCCTTTAGCTTCGGTAAACTCTCTGCGGCTTATTAGTTTTACTGAACTTAAGAAAATAGTTTATCCCAGAATGTCTTATACAGAGTTCAGTGCCTATTTGTTCAATAATTTTAGTGCTGTCAAAGTTGGTCAGGATACTATTTATTTGGATCGGTTGTGGGTAAGGGAATCAAATGAAGGGGATACGGTCTTTATCTTTTCTGACATTAATGCTACTAACTATGTGAAACTCCTGCAGGCCAGACTGGCTGGAAATACCGCGGTTCTTGAGATATGGTTCAAAGCAATCTTGGCCCGTACGATGGAAGAATATCCGGATAAAAAAGTCTTCGGTGGTACCACGTTTTTTGGGACTTTTTACAGCTATCCAACGGCTTTTCCGGCCAAGTCCATTAAGTTAGGACCAAACTTAACATGGGAAGTTAGCTATACCTTTGTCTGGTTCTACAACATTCGAGACGGGTTATATGTAGATTGGGAATAATAAGCGCGGCATTGAATTCATCTGGTGCCATACACAGGGTATGTCTCACTGTAATCCCTAAACTCCCACCGGAGTTCGACAGGTCATAGGTGAAATTAGAGCGTTGCAGCATGTTGCGCCCTCCGCTTATATCAAGAACTGAAAATCGGGCTTGTCTCTTATTAATCCGGATATATTACCGGAACTTTCTTTTTTTTACCCCGATTCTCCGGTAGAATAAAAGGAAGAACGCTGTGAAAGGTGATGGCTATCAAGACGGAGATTACCGGTGATCTGGCCGGTGTAAAAAAGGAAATTGCCAGGGAACTGGAAGGCTTCTACCAGGTGGCGGTGGACCGAGGGATGCTGGTATCTAGGGAACTGGCCCAGAGTATGGCGATGGCCACCGGCCTGTTGGGCCGGGAGGTGGCCGTTTATATCAACCGTCGCGGGCGGGTGGTGGCGGTGGCTGTGGGTGACCACGCCAAGGTTAGCCTACCCGAATTCCAGGGACGGCGCAAGGAGAACCGCCTGGCTGGTGTGCGGTGTATCCACACCCATCCCGGGGAAAGCGGAGAACTCTCGGGGGTGGACTGGGCGGCCCTGTCCACCCTGCAGTTGGATTGCATGGCAGCCATTGGGGTAAAGGACGGTATGGTGGCGAACATTTATGCCGGTTTCCTGGCCCCACGGGGGATGGCGGCAATCGGGAACGGTACCACTGGTGTCCATGCCGCAGACAGATACTATGTAAAAGGCCCCTTGGATCTTGCCGATCTGGACCATTTTGATTTTTTAAAGGTGGTCGCAGAGATCGAAAGGGAGCTCCGGTCCGCCGCGGTTATTCGCCCGGTGGTGGTGGAAGAGGAAAGGGCAGTGCTGGTGGGGTTGGAACTGCCGGCGGGTAAAAACCAGGAGCTTCCGGCTGAGGAGTCGTTACAGGAACTGGCGCAGCTGGTGGAAACGGCCGGGGCTAAGGTGGTAGGGTCATATTTGCAGAAAAAAGGGCGCATCGATGCCACCTACTTCATCGGCCGGGGATTGGCGGAGCAGCTTAGCCTGCGGGTACAGGAACTGGAGGCCAATCTCCTGGTGGTGGATCATGAACTGAACGGGGTGCAGGCCAGGAACCTGGAACAGGTTATTGGGGTGCGGGTACTGGACCGTACGGCGGTGATTCTGGATATTTTCGCCCAGCGGGCCCAAACCAGGGAAGGTAAGCTGCAGGTGGAACTGGCCCAGTTGAAATACCGCCTGCCGAGGCTGGTAGGTTTAGGGGGCGCCCTTTCCCGCTTGGCCGGGGGGATCGGTACCCGGGGTCCCGGTGAGACCAAACTGGAATCCGACCGGCGGCATATTCGCCGGCGCATCAACGAGATTGAAGAACAGCTGGCGGAGGTGCAGAAACGGCGGAAGGTGCAGCGGGCAGGCCGGGTCCAAGTGCCCACGGTGGTGTTAGTTGGTTATACCAATGCGGGGAAGTCCACCCTGCGGTACCGCTTGCTGCAGGTGGCTGCCAGCCAGCAAACCCACTGGGAACAGGAGGACCCGGGCCGGGATGCCGTTTTTGCCACCCTGGATCCCACCCTACGGGGCATTATCCTGCCCGATGGCAGGGAGGTGTTGCTGGCGGATACGGTAGGGTTCATTCACAAATTACCCCACCAGTTCGTATCCGCTTTCCGGGCCACACTGGAGGAAGTGCTGGAGGCTGACCTGTTGCTGCACGTTGTGGATGCCAGCAGCCCCAGATGGGAGGATCAGATGCAAACGGTGGAGCAGGTACTAGCAGAACTGGGGGTGATGGATAAACCCTGCCTGGTAGTTTTCAACAAGGCAGATCTGCTGGAGGCCGGCGCCATCCGGCTGCCGCCAATCGGGGGGACCCCCCATGTGACTGTTTCCGCCACCCAGGGAACCGGCTTTGACGTTTTACTGCAGGAGATGGCCAGACTGCTCCAAAACGAAACCCGGGAGGTGCGGCTGGCTGTTCCTTACGGAGAGGCCGGTCTGGTGGCAGAGCTTTACCAGTCCATCCGGGTCGTTGCCGTTAGTTACGGGGAGGAGGCCATCCTGGTGGAGGCGGTGATGCGGCCGGAACAGGTGGCCCGGTACCAGAACTATCTTATCGACCGGGAGGGAAACCCGGGGAGTTTGACTTAATGTGCAAAGTTAGGGAAGGAGTGGGTCCTTTGCGCCAGTTTCAAATGGCGGTGTGCCAGCTGCAAGTGTCTAACGACAAGGGGGAGAACATCCGCCGGGCCAAGGAGATGCTGCACCAGGCGGCGGAGGCGGGGAGCCAGGTGGCGGTACTGCCGGAGATGTTCAACTGTCCCTATGACAACAGCTTCTTTCCCGCCTTTGCGGAAGAGTATCCCAAAGGTGAAACACTGGTGATGCTGGCGGAAGCAGCCAGGGAGACGGGGCTTCACATTGTGGGCGGGTCCATCCCGGAAAGGGAGGGGGAGCGGCTTTATAACACTTCCTTTGCCTTTAGCCCGGAGGGGTTGTTGGCCCGCCACCGCAAGGTGCATCTCTTTGATGTGGAGCTGGCCTCCGGTCTATCCTTTCGCGAATCCGACACCCTGGGGGCCGGACAGGACATTACGGTGTTTGATACGCCAATGGGGAAGTTCGGTGTGGCCATTTGTTATGACATCCGCTTTCCGGAACTATCCCGGCTGATGACTTTGCAGGGAGCGGAGGTGATCGTTATCCCGGCGGCCTTTAACATGACCACCGGACCGGCCCACTGGGAGATGCTTTTGCGGATGCGGGCGGTGGACAACCAGGTGTTTGTGGTGGGGGCGTCACCGGCCAGGGATGCAAGGGCCAGCTATGTGGCTTACGGACATTCCATGGTGGTGGAACCCTGGGGTGGGGTGATTGCCCGGGCGGATGAAAGGGAACAGATCATTTATGCCGAAATTGACCTGGACCGCGTCGCCGAGGTGCGGCGGCAATTGCCCCTGCTGAAACACCGCCGCAGAGACCTTTATTCCCTGGTGGAGGTGCCGAAGGTGTAGCAGTCAAGTCCTCAAGGGAAGGAGGAGGTGATAGGGTTGGCCAGGTTCAAGAGCGGTATCAGTCAAACCCGCAGCCTGCTGTACGGCATCGCCAGGCTGCTGGGGGATATCTCGGCCATTCAAAGGGGGCCTAAGGCAACCGCCAAAAGAATCGGCCGGCGGGTGGCCGGCAAGGCCACCGGGAAGATGCTGGGGAGACTGTGTGAACCACCCCTCCCTTCGCT